>JBDNCP010000120.1:0-15631 GCA_046719575.1 Cyanobacteriota bacterium | reverse complement strand
CCGTCGCTGTGTTGCACGAACCTGACTACTTGAGAAGAATTGACCATCGGATGTCACAACCATGTGATACAGCCCTCGGTCAATCCCCAAGACCTTACCCTGAGTTGCTTGCTGCGGTGTTTCGGCTATATTGTTGGCAGGCTCAGGGGTATTGAACCCCGTCGCCTGCCTTGCCTCTCATCTCCACCCACAAGGGGATGGAGTTTTCCCGGCAATCTTTATAAAAACTTCAGTCTTTGCCCCACTCCTGAGGATCTTGAAAGGCTAAAAAACTCAGTCTTGCTCCGGCTCAAATTGTCGTGGGTGATAATTTTAATGTCACGCCATTCCACATAGTCGATAGAGCAAGCGTCTTTTCATTTTGGCGATCTAGATCGCTAGCGGTTCTGGAACTTTTGGAAAAATGACAATGGCGATCGCCCCTCTGCAATACCTCGGTTCAGCCTGGACGCTGTGGAGTCCCTACGAGATCCGCAACGGACTTAATATTGTGCGGGGCAGTCGCAAGATCACACACGACATCTTGACAGTATGTCTGTTGCGCCGGGGCGAAGACCCAATGCATCCCGACATGGGGCTATCGCCACGCTTGTTTGAGCCACTGTCAGGCTATGCACCGCAATACTGGATCTATAACATCCAGCAAGAAATCCTCAAATGGGTCGCGGGCATCCAGCAACTTTCGGTTGACGTAGGGGAGTTTGCCGATTACAAAAACGAGCTGACAGCAAAAATTCAGTTTGTTCCTAAAACTGAGCCTGACACCCATGTGCTGACGTTTGGCTACTATGCCTATCAGGGCGCAATTTGGAACCAAGGATTAGACCCGTTGATACGCAGCATCCAACTCAATGGAGAGCCGTTTAGGCTGACGCTCTAATGTTTGAGCAGCATTTTCAACTCAGCGACTATTTAGACCAAGAGGCAGGCTTGATCCAGGCGCGGCGGCTCTACGATCTGGACGAAGCCGCCCTCTACAGTGCCATCATGGATCGGCTGGCTCAGCCGTTGCCCAATGGCGAAGAGTCGCCCTTTAGTTCCAAAGCCCCCACAACCGCTCACGCCATCCTAACAGGCGCAATGGCCTACCATCAGTCGGTACTGGCAGAAGAGTTTAATCATCTGCCAGATCGGGTGTGGGTACAGATCCTGCGGATGTTTGGCACTCAGGTTTCGCGGTCAGAGTTTCCGATTATTAATTTGGTGTTTCAGCGGGCCCCAGAGGCGATCGCTGCTGGGATTCCCGCCATCATCCCGCTGAACCTGGAGGTGCGGAGCCAGTACGATCCAGAGCTTTCGTGTTACACCACCGTCGCGACCAGCCTGGAGGGCACGGCCAGCCCGCAGGATGCCGAACAGGAAGGCGTACATTTCGTCAATGTGCCGTGCCGCCTGAATCGCATCGGGTCGCTGCCGAACGTGCGGCTGCGCGAGTTTTCAGTGTTGCCGCGATCGCTCGCGTTTGTCTCGGAAGCGTTCAACAACGGCGTCGTCATCAGCCCAGGGCGTGACCCCGAAACCCTGGTGGAAGCAGTATTACGCGCCAGAGAAAACTTTAGAACCGGGCTGCGGTGCGTCACGGCGCGGGACTACGCCTTTGCCGCCGAACTGGCAGGCGCACAAAAAACCAACGTGATGGTAGGGATTAACCCTGGGGTAGAGGGCTACTTTGGTAGCCTCACTAGCGTGGTGGTGTATCCGTCAGAGATTGTCCCGTTGGTAGAGGGCATCCTTCAAGAACGAGTGTTGGCAAATCGGCAGATTCGGGCGATCGCCGCTGAGGTGATCCCGATTGACGGCACAGTGCGCCCTAGGGTCGCGCCTAGTCTATCAAACTTAGAGGTTTTTAACCTGGTGGCGACCGCGATCGCCACTGAAGTAAATCCGCCGTTTGGCAAATGGGGCGATCGAAATTTTGAGCAGACAGTGGCGATCGCCTGCGAACGCCAGGAAGGAATCTTTGGGGTGCCAGAAATTAGCCTGAAACACAGCGTCACGGGCGAACCGCTGGCAGCGCTGAATGTGCAGCCGTGGCAACTGCTGGAAATTCAAAACACCCTATTGGTCGAGCCTATCCGTACCTAATGGATGTTTCGCTATCAGAAATCATTGACCAGATCCCCGGAATCGTTGATCTATACGACGTGGCGGGCGATCGCATCCTTTGGGCAAACGCAAGCTTTCGCCGCATCACAGGCTACACGGTTAAAAAAGCAAACCAGCTTGGTGCACTAGGACTTGTATTTCCGGACGATCGAGATCTGGTACTCGACGCGATGCTGGCGCTGCTGACAGATCGCCCAAACGCAATCCAACATTTTGAATATCGAATCACTACGAAATCCCGTCAGGTTCGCTGGCTCTCTAGCCATAAGTCAGTCGTGATAATAGGTGATCGCCGCACAGTGTTGGGCATCTCAATCGACTGCACCCAGCAAAAAAATGTTCACCATGAAAGCCTAGCGGGCATCCGGGCTGGACTGTCGCGAGATGAATTTCGTCTCTATGGCCAGCCAATCGTTTCTCTGGAGTCAGGGGCGATCGCTGGAATTGAGCTACTGACCCGCTGGCATCAAGCCAACGGGTCGGTTGTAAAACCTGGTGAGTTTATGCCGCTGATTGAAAAAGAATCTGGCACTTCAAAACGGTTTTGCCTATATGTGCTGTCACGGGTTGATCAGGCGCTGGCCCGCCATCCCGATCTGTTTATTGCGGTAAATGTGTCACCTATCCTGCTGGAGCAACCTGGATTGTTTGAATTTATCACCAGCATCATTAGCCCAGCGCAAGCCCATCGTCTGGTGATCGAAATTACCGAAACACTCTCAGTCCAACGGATTGAGCGGCTGAGCGCATTGGTGCAAAATCTGCGAGATTACGGCATCCTGATGGTGTTGGACGATTTTGGCACAGGGCACAACTCTCTCAAAAATTTGATCTACCTGCGAGGGATCGCCAAGATCAAGATTGATCAGCAGTTTACCCAGCAGATCCACGACCCGCGCGCCAGCATCATTGTCCGCAGCATCGTGGCGTTGGCGCATGATCTCCAGATCCAGACAGTGGCGGAAGGGATCGAAACTGAAGCACAGGCGATCGCCATGCGAGAGCTGGGCTGTGACATGGGACAAGGCTATTTCTTTGGTAAACCCGCACTCTTGCTGTAGCGCAAACGCTCAAAAGTTTTGGCTTAGCGTCGTTTTGCTGGTGGCTATTGATTAAAACAGAGAATCTGGAGCAGTGCTTTTGGATGTTGCCGCAGGGTGCCGCCACAAAAGGCGCGGCGGGTGCGCGGTGCTGCGTTTTGATTTACTCAGCGGGCTGCTGTTTTTGAGTTTGATTCAAAATGATCTCGTGGATCATGACAACGCCTCGATGCTGGATGCCGCGCAGGTATTTCAGCTCATAGGTTAGCCCGTTCCACACCATGACAGAGCCTTCATCTAGATCGGAAAGCTGCATATCCTCTGCCGAGACAATCGCCACATGGCTGCCTACCTGGAGGCTGCCAGACTCCAGCGCGAGCTGGCTGGCAAGCTGGGGCGCAACGTAGCCCGCGACCAGCGGAATAACGTAGCCGCGCACCAAACGACACTGGAGCGATCGCACTTCATCAAACCCATACTCTGGCTGTGCCGGACTCGTCACAACAGTGCGGCAGATCTGAAGCGAGTTTCCCACCTCCGCCATCAGCTCCAAGATGTCGTCTGGATTGATCAACTGGTTTTCCATTTTCACGAAAGGCCTCCGAGAGACTGGACATCTTTGAGGTTCGGAGAGTCTTAGCTGCTCTCTAGGGCTACTGAAAGACTCCAGGAGTCAACGACCGCACCCACAAGGGGATGGAGTTTTCCCGGCAATCTTTATAAACTCGGTGGCGAAAGCCCCTAAATTCTATTCGGGGTTAGCTTACCTATCTACGTCGTGATTATGGGATACCGATACCGCGCCAGCGGAGCCAGCAGCCGATCCAACTCCGTGATGCTACCGCCCGCGCCAGAACCGCTACCCTTGGGGTCGCTAGGGCGATAGGTGCGGAATGATTTACTTAAGCCGCCCGGCAGCGAAATGGACGCGACCTCGCGCTCCTGAAATGGCAGCTCCAAAAACGCCAGACTGCCCCTTGCGGAACGCTGAAGCGCCCGCGACAGCACCTCAAATGCAACTATCGTAAAAATCCGGGGGATTGGGTCTAGCCCAGCGGTATAGCGTACCCGCAACACCAGCCCCCGCGCCCAAAAATATAGCCGCCGATCTTGCCGCCAGATCCCCAAGATGCGCCCTGGCTCAATTGGCTCTGGCTCGGTGTTGCCTACCGCTGCGTCCGGGTATAGCGCGATTTCCTCTACCGACAGTACGGGGTAATGGTTCATCAGCGCGATGCCTTTGTGGTTTGTCACGTCGATTTCGGTATATTGCGTCGGGGCAACGCGCCGCTCCAGCCATTCGTCGATCCGGTCTTCAATCTCCAGAATGATTTCAGTCAGATCTTTGGACGATGGTGCGGTTTCTTCGGTAAAGAGGTTTTCGCCAATCAACCACAGTCGTGCTTTTTCGGGCGACAGGTAGACTGGCGATCGCCCAGTCTGCACCTCCACGCTAGGCGCATCAATCTTAGACATGCTGATACCGCCAGCGCAGCGCTAGGCAGCAAAGCCACGCGGCAAACTCAGACCGATTTATCATGGGGCGACTCCTCTGGCGACAATTCCTTTGGTTCATTGCGTCCTGGCATCCAATCGGGCGTATAGACTTCAGTGTTGGCACTATAGCGTCCGTAGATCGTAACACCCGTTGCCGTAAGAGCGGCGGCGATATGGAGCAGCCGCTCTAATCGCTCTAATTTGAGATCAGTGGCGATCGCCTGTAAATCTGGTAAAACCGCGATCCAAAAAGTGGCAACCGCACCCCAGAAGGTTTTGCTTTGAAATAAAGATTTTGCTTTAGTCATTGGATTTAACGAATGCTACAAGGGTTTCAAGTTGACGATCGCTCAAGATTTTGTTAACGGCCTCCCAAGTAAGGGGGCGTGCCGCTATCAATTCATCAGCGGTCTTGCGACCAATGCCTTTGATCTGTTGGGCGATTGCCTCCGGTTCAGTCGCGTTCAGATAGTCCAGTACGAGCGTTTCTTCCGATGGCAGCACATCAGTTTCGGCAGGCAGCGTTTCTTCTGCTGGGTCTGTTGGGATATCTTCCAAAGGTTCTCTTGGCGCGTCCGCGGGGGGCGAGGTGGATGGCTCTTCGTCCACCCTTACAACAAAAAACCGATCCAACAAATATTTTGCTTCGGCTTCTGTCACGTCAATTGCGCCGTTTGTTCCGTTGCGTTCAATTTTGCGCCCCCGTGGGATGCGCTGCGTTTTCCCTAACCATCGCGCTGTCGGTTTTACCAGCACCATATAGCCTCCTACCAAGCTTAAAAATGACAAAAGGGTGGCGATCGCCACCCTTTTGGTTGCGGTAGCGATCGGGCAAACCTAGATAGAACCAACCGTTCCGGTTGGCACCGTGACACGCAATCGCCAAATACCGCGCCCTCGGTTTTTAGCATATAGCGTACCGTATGCAATGCAAATGCGCTTTTCCACCAAGTATGGTGCTGCTGTGTTGGTTAGCTCAAACACCTGTGGATTGAAAGAGTCCGCTCCAGATGTTGCGCCGCCCGCTGGGCGAACGCCCTTCCACACCAACTGATTCATATCAACTAGCCAGAAATCTACTATGTCAGGGTTAGTGCCGCCATCTTCATCCAAAATGTATGGCGACGTGATGATAGGGGTTGGGCGTCCCTGCTGATCACCCTGTGTAATAATGCCAGGAACGCGCAGTCCAGGCGTTACTTCGTCCAGATTAACGTAATCCAGCTTGGTTTCAATTTCTTCCTCAATGAGTTGCAAGCCCAACGGAGAGCAAATAATGTGGGTGATGCCCTGGAGAATGTTTTCATTGCTGATGGCCAGTCGCACAACGCTCCGCAATTTTTTCACAACAGAGTCGCCATCCGTGATGTCAGCCATGCGGGTCTGCCCTGCCGCCATCTGTTGCTGAAACCCGTTGAACTCAAGCGGGTTTTCCGTGGCGTTACCTGTTACAATAGTGCGCTCCAAAATCTTGGCGGTACTAGACAATAACCGCTCGGTTTTGGCAGTCAGTTGATCAACATTGGTGCCGTAGGGCCGTCCCTGCTGTGCCCATAGAGATCGACTGTAGTGCCCAATGTTAATGACCCCGCCTACTGCTTTGACCTGCTGCCCTGTGTCCGAGAGATCGTTGGGAATCGGCGAGTTGGTCGCATTTTCTGGTGGGTTCATGCTGGTTTTGTTGAAAAAACCCGCGTTAGGTTCGGGTCCTTCAAGTATCTCGCGCACCAGGTCTGATTCGGCAGGCTCTTTGGGCAGCAGAGGCCAGAGGATCAGTTTTTTGCGGATGTATTCTCCAATCACCGCCATGTAGTCTTCCCGGACAGTAAAGCCATCCAAGTTTTGAGCGGCGGCAGCGATCTCAGCGTGAAACCCGCCTGTCTCTAGTGCGATTTCGCGGGGATGCGCGAATAACGTGACCATTTTGAAACTCCTGTGGTGTGTTGCGATAGGTTGGGTGGGTAAATCAGAGCAAAACCTAGGCAGGCTGAATCATCAGGAGTTGCTGTTCAAGCGCACGTTTTTCGTCTAGCAAGCGGATCTGCTCTGACATGCTGCGGCTGGCTTTCAATTCTCCGCTGAGTTGTGCAATTTGGAGCTGGAGCGTCATTGCCTCTGCCGAGACAGAGGTTTGTTGCGCTGCGCCCGCCAGCAAGGGAGTCGTGATGCGCTGCGGTTGGCGGCTGGGATTTACAAAGCGTGCCATCGCGCTGTTGACCGCTTCAGTCGCGGTGGACTGCACAGAGGCTTGCACCGCAGTCGTAACCGCTTCCGTGATGGTTTTGACAAGCGCAGCGGTTCGCTCAGCTTCAGTTTCTTGGAGGCGAGCAGCGGCGATCGCCTCTTTCTCGGCTTTGCGGTCAGCTTCAATTGCGTCAACCTTGGCACCTTGGGCCGCGATTTCCGCTTGGAGTTTGCTAACCGCATCCGTCACGGTTGCGGTTAAGGCAGCGAGCTGTTTCTGTAGTTCATCCATTTCTTTGTCTTCCGGTTGGTTGATGAATGTGGGGTCAGGGGAGTTGGTGGCGGCAGCGATCGCGCTAGGGTCTCGGTTGCCAGGCTCTTGTTTTTCCGCAACGATCAGGCGCGTCTTTTGGTAGGTCGCGCAATCGCTAAACAGGATGTTTGCCCCGCCTAGTTCGATGTCGTCCACCCAAAAGACTTTTTGCCCGTCTACTTCGGCTTCGTGCCCCCAGGCATCCGCTGTCATGCTCATGCCAAGGCGTTCCTGATTGGCGACAATTTTGCTAACCTTGCTGGATTTGGAGCCAGGCCAAAGGTAGCCATGCACAACAAAATCCTGATCCTTCAGCTCAGCCGAGAGCATCACGCCTGCGATTTCTTCGTCAGCATGCTGGCTCAGGTTGTCGTGGGCATCCAGCGGCAGCCCCGCCACTGTGTTAATAATGCTGGCGGCAACTTCTCTTGGCACGTAAAGCGGCATGCTTGGACCTTTTGCAGGAATTGCCTCCGACGGCTCGTCCACGCGAAACAAAACTCCTGTGATGGGAGTGCGATTTTTGGGGGCGCGGCGACGGCCGCGCTTGGCAGCCGCGATCTCTTCGGCAGCGGCTTCGCATTGAAACGCCAGTGTCACTTTATTGATAGGTGTTGCTTCGCCAGATTCGGCGCTCAGCATAAAGGGGTTGTAAGGTGACTCGTAGCCTTGCCAGCGATCGCGCATATTTTCGGCGGGGCCGGGGTGAGTTCGCGACAGTTCCGCCAGGATCGTGGACAGGTCAGCCACGATTGAGCTGATGGCTTGCTGGCGCGTCTCATCGTTGCCATATTCCTGCTGATATTCCGCATCCGACAGGTTGTGCGCGTCGGAAAAGCGCTGCGCAAAAATTTTGAGGGTGCTTTTGAAGCGGTCATGCCATGTGACGCGCTGCACCTGGGAGGCAAACCGTTCTGCTGTGATTTCGGTGCTGGTGTTCTCAGCGGCGGGTAGCTTGGCGTCCTCTTCGGCAGTCTCCACCGAATCTTCCATCAGCTGCTTAAGGCTTTCGGCATCGGTCAAGCCCGCGTTAATCAGAACAGCGGCGATCGCCCGGAAGGCATTCGTCAGCTTGGTGGCGTTTTGGCGAGACAGCATCTTGCCAGCTGCCTGCACCTGCGCCTCAATTTGAGTTTTTTGAAATTGTGGCTGCATACAAAGCCCCAGCGGGCAAACTGCATACCCGCTGGGGCTTTGTAAAAGCTTTTCGCTTCTAATTTAACTATCTTAGTCCAAATGATATTTTTATATCAATCTTGCCGCGCCATCATGCCGAAAATTAATACATACCGTTTGGAAGCAATCGTTTTGAGGAGCATGGCGGCTGGACAGATCAAACTGCCCAGCATCCAGGGTGCAGCACGATTATCCGGCACGGTAGAGCATGCGCTACCCGAAATTACCGATCGCAGTATCTGGACAAATCTTGATTTTGCGGTATCGTCCGCAACATCCCACCCATTTACAGATGTATTCAAAACATCAGGAACCTGGATTCACAATCTTAAGTCTGGTGGATGGAACAATGGTGGGCCGCTAGATCTGGACGAAAACGGCTATGTGCGATCACTCGCCAGTACCAACAAAGCGACGCTTGGCATCTTTAACAGCGTTAGCACTTACCCTCAAGGTGACTACATTTTGCTGTGGGAAGGCGATGGAACCTTTGCGGTAGACCTTGGCAGCGCCACCCAAGTCAGCAATCAGCCCGGCCGCATGGTGGTGCGTACCATTGCGGGTCGCACAAATGTTTGGATCAGCCTGATGTCAGTTAATCCAGCAAACTATCCCCGCAACATCCGGATGATTATGCCAGGGATGGAGGCAACCTACCAGACTCAGCGGTTCAACCCTGCTTACCTGGATCGCATCGCGCCGTTTGCAGGCTTTCGCTTCATGGACTGGGGTATGACCAACAAGGTGCAGACCTCATCCTGGTCGGCACGCCGCACCCCCGCCTACTACAACCAAGCAGCCTATCCAGAACAACTAGGAGGCGTGTGCTGGGAAGAAATGATCGCCTTGATGAACGCAACTGGCAAGGCGGGCTGGGTCTGCATTCCACATCGGGCTGATAACAACTACGTTGCCAGCATGGCGGCTTTGTTTCGCGACACACTAGATCCTGAGATCAAGCTGTATTTGGAATACAGCAATGAATGCTGGAATAACCTGTTTCCGCAGGCTCACTATTGTGCGGAACAGGCCGACCTGCTTGGCGTTCCTGGCAGTTCGTCCTTTACTCGGCAAATTCGGTTCTATGGACAGCGCGCGGTTGAATGTTTCAATATCTGGAAAGATGTCTATGGGCCAATGGCTCTGGCGAACCGCGTTGTGCGAGTATTTGGCGCACAGGCCGCCAATACCTTCACGGCTACGACCCCGCTGTCCTGGCAAGACGGACACCAAAATGTTGATGCGGTGGCGATCGCCCCCTATATTGATCCCAGCTTTTACGCCCGCACCACTAACGCAGCGGCGATTGCTGCCATGACACCCGACCAAATTCTGAATGATTTTGTCAATGAGATCCGCACTGTTGTCAGAACGCGGATTCGGAACCATAAGGTAGCGCTTGGCCCTTATCCTGGCAAGAAGCTGCTGACCTATGAGCTCAACACGCATTTGGTTTCAGAGAAGATGCCAGCAGACCTCAAAGAGACAATTTTAGATCTGTACCGCCAAGTGCATCGATCGCCCAGAATGCGGAACATTTACCGAGAGTTTTTAGAACTCATCGGGATCGAAACCGGTAGCTACCCTAACCAATTTACTTTTGCGTTTCCGATGGGGCATCCGGGTCTGTGGGGTGCGCTGGAATATCAGGAGCAGCCCAACGCTGAAGCCCCCCGATTTCAAGCTTTGCTGGACTATCGGGACAACGCCCCTTGGACTCCAGAACCGTAGTTACCTGCGGATAACGTTATCCGCAGGTGGCAGAGAATTTTTGGAGAGCGGCGTATTATTTTGATATCAAATTGGATTAGCAGGCTGTGAAAAAAGTAATCTGTTGGCAGCGATGGTGGGCATGGTTGCGGTGGCGCTGGAGCCAAGACGACGCGCCCGACCCACTAGACGTAATCTTGCTCCAAACAACAATCAAGCTTTTGGGCGATCGCCCTCGCGCATTTATCCAGCGGCACTGCGGACTAACGCTGATGCCTGGGCTGACCGGGCAAAACAGTATTCTGCTGATCCTGTCTAACACCAAAACCGATTTTGACAAACCCCACGGACAGCCTGACCTGCACGACATCCTCAAAACCTTCTGGATGACGCACCGCATCGGCGTCGTGGTGGTGCGGGAGCCTGGCAAAACCATGCTGGCGATGCGGGTGGATGAAAGTTGGGTGATGTTTCGCCGGAGGTAACGATGAAAAAATCTGAATTTGCGCTGCTGAAATCTGCCGCCGTGCTGGAAAGAATGCAGCAAGCCAGCGGGCTGGACTTGAGCCAAATGGAGCGGCAGGCGCAGGAGTTGGCGATCGCCACGGCTGCCCGCATGAAAGACTTAGGTATTCCGTTCCCTAGCCCCATCGGCAATGCTCGGCTGCTCAGCGCCACCCCCACGGGCGCTGCCTATCGGGTGGTGCGAACCCTTGCGGGCAAAGGCATTGGGAAGGGCGATCGCATTTTGTTCAACGTCTTTAGCTCCGTGCGGATCGAAGACGATAACCAATGCTGGCAGCACGTCAGCTTTACGCGGCTGGACAGCAAGATGCCGACCTACGCGGATCTGGTCTTCATCAAAGAGACGTTTTTCCCCGACCGCTGGGCGATCCAGGTGTTTCCCAAGATGGAGGAGCACGTCTCGGATCACGACCGCTGCCTACATCTCTGGAGCTGCCTGGAGCATAACGTTCTGCCAGACTTTCGCAAATTTGGAACGATCTGATGGAAGCGACGCAATCGGTTGAACTTGGCGAAACAACATCACCCTGGCGACAGGCTCCAGCGGCGCTGCCACCACCAGAAAACTGGTGCTTGTTTTTTGTGAACGGCATCCCCGCGCTGGGATTTTTCCTGGAGTCGCAAGGCTGGTACGGCACTAGCGTCACGCCGCGCAAAAAGGCGACCGAGATCAAAAGCTGTTTGGTGTTGCCGCCCGATAGCTCTACGGTCTGGCAGGAGTTTCCATTCAAGGGAGTGAGAATTCAGAAATGCTGATCATCGCGACGCAGGAACTCGGCAGTCCGCATTGCCACATCCCAGCGGCAGACGGAATCGTGCGGCGCGACGGGGTGCTGGCGCTGGCGGATGGAGTCGCGAACGGGTGGTTCTTGACTCCGGCGATCGCCCCCACAATGGCGATGAGGTACGTGGGTTTTTCGCTGGAACCAGCCGAACAGGGCATCACGGTGGCGATCCTGCGGGCAGATGGCGTGGGGGATGAAACCGTGCTGCTGACCGCTGACAGCACAGGCTATACGATCGACACCACCGATTTTACGATCGATGCCACTGACACCGCCCTGATCTACCTTAGCCCAGAGGAACTGCGATCGCTCTTGCCTGGATGGGTGGGGGCGATTCAACTCCGCATTCGGCTAACAAGGGATGCAGACGGGCGATCGCCCCAAGTACGATCCCTGCGGCTAGGCTACGAGGTGGCAGGCGATTTCCTGGCGTACCTAATTAATTGGGTACTGCGCCCTTGGTGCGGTGCACCCGTGCTGCTGACCCGCAACCTCGCGACGGTGGATGGTACGACGCTGCCGATCCCCGCCCGGCTCAACCCTGCCCAAATGTCTGACGTGCAAGCCCTTAGTCCGGGCTTACGGCTTTTGGACGGCACCCTCATGGCGAATCCTGGCCGGATTGAATTAGTCGAAGCGATCGCCCCCGGTATGGTGCAGCTCCAGTTTCGCTATAGCCCCGACGTGGAGCACGTCACCGGCATCTTTCAGATTGACGAGGTGCCGGTCGTACTGCTGCGGCTGCTGCCAGGGGAGAACCATCATCGAATTAACGCAACCGACTGGGTCAGGATGCCGGGCGATCGCGCGGTGGAGTGGCAAGCCGCTCGACAATACGACCAACCCGTCGAGATTGAAGTGTTGGCTCACACGTTTGAAGACGCCAGGGCGATCGCCCAATCCCTCGTATCTCGCGTCGAGCAGCAGGGCAGTCTGGGGGTTCCCGCCTTCGGAACTACCGCAATCATGCGGTTGCGGATGCCAATCCAGTCAAACGATATGTTGCAGCGTGAAGGCAATCTATTCAGCCTGCGGTTTCGCATTGCGTTTGTTGGGTTGATTGATGGAGAAATCCGTACCGAGCCGCCGCTTTTGACAGAGTATATTCACGATTTTGAACCGCGCAACACATGATAAAATCATGCTTTAATGTTATTAATTTAACGCTATGAGCAAATAGGTTTTGCACGCTGAGATCAACAGCGACTTCTTGCGAATACGAGCCTTTAGCAGCAGATCCGCTGCCATGCAGAACGCAATTTGGCTGTGGTGTTTAATGCCGGATCTTAAACTTACGGTTATTGGGGAAGATGGAATTTTCGATTTCGGTCACGGAGTGTCGGAGCCGATTGGCGATCGCGGATCGGGCGATTCCGTCCAAGCCATCGCATCCGGTGTTGGCGAATGTGCTGATTGAGGCAGACAGCGAGACTCAAAAGGTTTCGTTCACGGGGTTCGACCTCAGCATCGGAATCAAGACGGAGGCGATCGCCCAGGTTGTCGAGTCGGGCAGTATCACGCTGCCTTCCAAGCTGTTGGGCGATATCGTGGCGCACCTGCCAGAAGGTGATCTGCTGATCAAGCTGAAGGATCTGACTGTGCAGATCAAAGGCGTGGGCAATTACGAAATCCGGGGGTTAGCCCCAGGCGACTATCCGGAGTTGCCAAACGCCACCGAGCAGGAAGCAACTCTCCCAAGAGAAATGCTCCTCCAGGGCATCGGCAGTTCTGCCCCGTTCACCAGCACGGACGAAACCAAGCAAGTGTTGACAGGGGTGCGGTTTCAATATCGGGCGGGTGAGCTGGAGTTTGCCGCGACCGATGGACATCGGCTGTCCGTCAGGACGATTGCCCTGGCGGAACCCGAAGTGGAAGACCCAGCAGAAGAATCACCCGAAATCGCCGTGACGATTCCGGCGAAGGCGCTGCGCGACCTGGGCCAAGCGGTTGGCGATGATGAGGCGATCGCGGTGTCGCTAGATCGGCATCAGATCGTATTCCGCTGGCGCGACGGAATGCTGACAAGCCGCCTGCTGGAGGGCGAATATCCTAACTACCGCCAACTTATTCCCAATCGATTTGCTGTTGTTGCGACAGGCGATCGCTGTCAATTGATGGCGGCGCTGGAGCGGATCGCTGTGCTGGCGGACAAGAAAAACAACATCATCAAACTAGCGTTTAGCGAGGAAAAAGTTGAGATCACGGTGGACGCGCCAGACGTGGGCAGCGGCTATGAGTCTATGCCGTTCCGGGTTACGGGAAATTTGGTGATCGCCTTGAATGTGCGCTATCTGCTGGAGGGGTTAAAAGCGATGAACTCGCAGGAAGTCCAGATCCAGATGAATTCTCCCACGTCGCCTGTGGTGATAGGGCCGATTGGAGCGGGTAAGCATCAATACTTAGTTATGCCGATCCAAATTAGAAGCAACTGAAATTAAAAATCTGCTCTCAAGACGCAACCCAGCAACTTGCTGAGCAGGACTGACCACAGTGGGGCGATTGCCCCAGTAAAACGCTGATGCTGACTTACCACATTAACAGCAACATTATTTATCTAGCGACAGAGTGCCCCTATCCTCCAGCGCAGTGTCGCAACGTCCAGATCACAGATCTAGCGGGTGCCCTGATGGTGGTGGGGAAATCAGCGATTTCAGTGGTTTGTATTCCAGAACTGCGGGGCTATTTGGTGATCCTGAAGAGCGGCGAGCAGAAACGCTACGTTCGCATTCCTGACGAAACCCTGTCAGCAGCACAAAGCTTGGCGCGAGCATTTAACGGATTAATCGTGCCAGACCCAGACAGCAGCAGAGGAGATTATTTTGCCGACAAAAATCCAGTGGACTGACGAAACCGACAATCCGATTTACATCCGCAACAAGGATGGTTCGCATGGCGGACACTGGTGCCGCAAAACTTCAGAAGGCTGCGGCGAGTGCTACGCTGAGCGAATCAACCAATCCGGTTTTTTCAAATTTGCGTCGCATCTGCCCTACACAGGAGGCGTGCCCAAAAATTTGATTTTTGACGAGTCGATCGTGCAGCGGTGGGCGAGGGTGCGATCGCCCAAAAAGCGCTTTGTCTGCTCAATGACGGATCTGTTTGGTTCGTGGGTACCGCGTGATTGGCAGCTTAAAGTACTGGGAGCCGCCGCCGCCGCTCCCAGTCAAACGATCCAGCTCTTGACAAAGCACCCTGACGTAATGCTGCGGGCCGTACAGGAGTGGAGCGAGTCTCACGAGATCCCCAGTAATGTCTGGTTTGGCATTACGGTGGAGAATCAGCGCCGCGCTGATGAGCGACTTGAAAGCGCCCGCAATCTCGCGAATAGTGGCTGCTTTGTTTGGGTCAGCTATGAACCTGCTCTGAGTGCTGTAAACTTCACGCCCTGGTTTCCTTACGTAAAGTGGATCGTTATGGGCGGCAACTTTGGCAACGCATCGTGCTGCCTTGATTGGCTCTACAGCGTTGTGCAGCAGCGATCGGAATGGCAGTGCCAAAAAGTGCAGACATCACCTGCCCTGTTTGTGAAGCAGCTTGGCACCAACCCCTACTGCCTCAATCCTGAATCGTTTTCTGATCTATCGTTTCTGCGGAATTGCGCTGAAGATCAGGGCAGGCACTGGCTTGCCCCAACAGGCGATCGCCACAACAGCAATTTCAACCGATTCCCTAAGTGCCTCCAGATTCAGGAGTTTCCAGTGGAATTATCAGCGCGTCCCTAAGCCAATCAAAGCGATCGCCCAACGTTGTCTACTCGTCAAATGGGTGGATACCGCACCCACAAACAACCCAAAAAGGGCTGCTCTACTGGGGGTGATCGCTCTTGTCAAAGAGGGTTTGGCAAAGCTGGTGTTATTAAGCATTTTGATTTGATCAGCTTTAACTTTGGACAATTCCACCTCAAATTGCACGTCTTCAAATCACTTGAAGTAAAACACAATTTAATTTGATATAAAAAAGTATTTTTTAATCCTCAAAAAGACTTGAATCTTTAATAAGAAAAAGCTATACTTTTGGTATAGCAAAACTTTATTTTAATTCTTATTTAACAATGCAAGACTTAATAACAAGCAATCTGCCATTAATCATCTTGATCATTATCCTGATCACAATGATTTTAGGAATTTTGATCAAAACCATCATTCTTGGGATTCGCATAGCGATCAGCGCGGCACTTCTGTTTTTACTGCTGGCGGGCGGCATTGCCTATTTAGCATCTCTTTCGTAACGATCCTTAAAAGTTAAAATATTCAAAAATAAAATGAGCAACCAAGACAAGGAATCAAAAATACGTC
>JBDNCP010000012.1:0-49576 GCA_046719575.1 Cyanobacteriota bacterium | reverse complement strand
ACTCGTTGTGGGCGAAGGCGTTCTATCAGCAGCAGCGGCGATCCGGCAAAAGTCATCCCAAAGCAATTCGCGCTCTGGCGTATAAGTGGGGACGGATTCTCTGGCGCTGCTGGCAAGACCGAGTGCCTTATGATGAAGACCGCTATCTGGCGGCGCTCCAGCGGAAGAGGTCGCCGCTAGCAGCGATGTTAGTCCAAAGCCCAGTTGAAATGACTACTACAGCAGGTGAGTGCGGCAATTCTACGGCTTAAGTCACGCTAAAAGACAAATGACAGTTCAACGAATGGAACGTATTTAGGAATGAAACATTGAATGCAATTTAGCCAGCTTTAGGCTGGCTTATGGTCTGCTGCGTTTAGAGTCTGTGCATCAATTTACTCAGCACTTTTTCACGGTTGACTATTGACTCCGTCTCCCTCAGGGCCTATGTTAGACCGCGTAAACCTGGAAGGCTACTGTTCACCTTCTGTACCAGCAGTAATCCTTAGTTTTATAGAATATTTTGGTGGCAAAACTCTTAGCTCGTTTGCCATACCTGTTTTTTTGCCATAACGAACTAACTTAATAAACTCTTGGCATGAGCAGCCTACTCCTTGCATCATGAGATCAAAAACAAAAAACGAAGACAAAGAACTCTCATATACGTTTATAGATTCAACAAGTGAACCCAACGTAAACTGGTATAACGTCTGTTTTGTTTTGCTAGATCTAGCTGCCTTTGTAGCTAAATCATGTATCGTTTTAATTGAGGTAAAAAGACATCCTAATTGCAAGATTGAAGATTGTTCCCCTTCAAGCAGTTCTCTATATCTTTGTAAACCGACAGTGAAATCAAAGATTGAATTCGCATCCAGTTTCATTTGCTGATGCAATATTTTTTGCTGTTCATGCTTTGGGATACCTTCCAAAGATGGGTTGTACATCAGATACTTTATGCACTCATTTCCACAACCTTTCTCTACATATAACTCATTTAGCTTTTCAAGTCGTTCATGTTGTTCTACATCGAAGGACTCATAAGCTGAGCTTAAATCATAGTTAGCATACTTAGCTGGAAATAGCTTTTTAGCTTGTAGAAGAACACCATTAATAAAACTATTATTAGGCTCTATGTTATCTCGATATTCAAGAACAATTCCAAGATCTGATTGAGTAAAATGGCGTTCCTGATACCTATCATAGTCAGTTGTTGCTATAGAGACATCGGCTTGAAGAAGCCCACCATTTTTCTTGAGGTCATTATTTAAATTTAACAGACTATATGGTAATGGATGTAGCTGTGAGCCACGCTCATCAAGTAGCTCACATAAAATTGATGTGATATGTTCTTCGTTCGGTAAAAATCCAAATAGAAACCTCTTGGCTATAAGTGAATCAATGCCTTTAAAGTATTTTGAGAAGCATTGTGCTTCATAAGGACCAAGAACTGGAATTTTAGGCGATCGCAAAGCTGGGTTCATATAAACACTTCAACTCTTTAAGCTTTCGGATTGTAAAAGTGGTGGTTTTTGCGCCTAACAGGTAACTCTAGTCTACGTGTCCAACAGATAACTCAGCGGTCTAACTATTATTAGACTGAATTTTTCCGCCTAAGATCCCAGTACGGGCAGATAGGCAGAACGATTCGGCATAACACCCTGAATTTGCCGCTTATGCAGATTGTTTCTGCATAATACGCCGCTCAGACCAAATAGCAAGAATGATTCCGCATAATTTCAGATTCCTCACAGAGACGCACGGATGAGTCATGAAGTATGCAGTCTATCCACTTGTCTCTGGCAGGGAAGAATTTTGGGTTTTGGATTTCAGCGGTTTTTTGCCAAAGTCCAAAACCCAAAATCGGCTAGCTTATCTTATCGATTGCGCTGCAAATAGCGCAGCACGTCGCCTGCGTCGGGCTGGATGAGGATGCCATTTTCGGCGATGGAGACGGCGCGGCTCCACTCGAAGCGTTCGGCGTAGTGGAGCAGGTGCAGCCGATCGACCTCCTGCTGGGTGTCGGCGGGGGAGCCGACGAGATAGAGGCGCAGGCGGCGACGGCGCGGCAGTTCGCAGGTGAGCGGGGGCAGCGAGAACTGGGTCGCCTCCGAGAAGGGAGACGACCAGGTGTATTGAATGGTGAGCATTTGGGGTTTCCTCCAGGAAACGAGTGGGTAGGAAACCCCGAAATATTGGCCGCCCACGGACGTGAAGCGCTGATGACAGGGCGGCCTACAATGGACGCAGCCCTGAGACAGCCTGGACTGTCGAGGGGTCAGGCGTTGGTGGGTGTTGGTAGCACCTGCCAGCGCCGTAAGTGACTAAACGACCAAGATTTCGGGGGAAGGCAAGCTGCACGAATGCAGCTATGGCGCAATATAGTACACCATAGAACGGGCGATCGCCAAGCATGATCGCCCAATTTTCAGGTTTGGATTTGGATTTTAGAGTTTGGATTTGCGATTTGGGATTGCGTCTCAGGCGTTTGTGGGGCTTCTCGCAGCTTTCATTTACCGTGTCGCGGAGAAGCATTGATATCTGATGGATATCTTGTAGGTATCTTAACTGCTACACCATCGCTTGCACAAAGTCGTAAAGCTGATGGGCCATCTGGAGTTTGCTGCATGGGGCGATCGCCATTTTTCTGCCTGTTTTGTCTAGAAACACGGCCTGATTTTGGTCGCTGCCAAAGCCGCTATCTGGCAGGTCGATGGGGTTTGCGGCGATCGCATCTAGCCGCTTGCGCTCCAGTTTTTCTAGGGCTGGGGTCACGATGTCGCCCGTTTGGGCTGCAAACCCAATGAGCCGCTGGTGGGGCTGTTTGCGCTGGCCCAGGTCGGCGGCGATGTCGGGTGCGGGAACCAACGGCAGGGACGGGGGCAGGTCGGCCTTGGGCAGCTTGTGGGGATGGGTCGTGGCGGGCTGCACGTCGGCAACAGCGGCAGCCAGGAAAATCCAGTCGGCGGTGGGGAGTTCGTGCAGCATGACCTGGTGCATTTCGGCGGCACTGGTGACGGCAATGCGGCGATTGCCCGCGTCTAGGTTCAGCAGGTCTGCGCTCATCGGCCCGTGAACCAGCGTTACCGTTGCCCCCCGATGCTGAGCCGCCTGGGCCAGCGCCAGCCCCATTTTTCCGGTTGAGGGATTGCCAAGAAACCGTACCGGGTCGAGAAATTCCCGCGTGCCGCCTGTGTTGATCAGCACCCGCTTGCCTGCCAGATCGCGCCGTCCCCCAGTGTGTTGCAACAGATGTTGCAGCGATTCTAGATGAGCCACCAAATCGGCGGGTTCGGCCATGCGCCCCGCCCCCTGGCGATCGCACGCCAGCCGCCCTGCCGCTGGCCCCGCCGTGTGAAATCGCGGATCTTCTTGCACCAAGCGCCAGTTGCGCTGCACAGACTGCTGTTCCCACATATCCGTATTCATCGCCGGAGCCAGCAGCACCGGACAAGTAGAAGCCAGCACCGTGTTGGTGAGTAAGTTATCCGCCAGCCCGTAGGCCAGCTTGCCCAAGGTGTTGGCCGTCAGCGGCGCAACCAGCATCACGTCAGCCCATTCGCCCAGTTCAATATGCAGCGGTCGCCCGTGGCTGGGCTGCCAAAAGTCAGCATCGGTATAGGCGGCGTGGCGAGATAAGGTAGCAAAGGTGAGCGGCGTAACAAACTGCTGTGCGCTCGCCGTTAGCACCACGCGCACCGCCGCGCCAGACTTTGCCAGGGTAGACACAACCTCACATACCTTGTAGGCCGCGATGCCGCCGCCCACGCCAATGAGAATTTTGGGAGATGCCATTCTCGATTTTAGAGTTGCGATTTTGGATTTTGGATTTGTGATTTTGGATTTTGGATTTTGGATTTTGGATTTGTGATTTTGGATTTTGGATTTTGGCTCACTGGTTAAGCATTAGGCGCGTTGAGCGAGCCGCTGATAGGCTGCGGCGACAGACGTGCGATCGCCCACGTTGCCGGGAAACAGCACCACGGGCAGGTTGGGAAACTGGGGATGGTCGGGCGGCGTGCGAACAACTGATACGCCAGGGAGAATCTGGCCCAGCAGACGGGCGCTGGTGAGCGCAAGGCCATCGCTCAGCGTGTCGTTGGAGGTGATGCCACCTTTGCTAATCAGAAAGCCTATGTCAGCGGGTAGCCCCCGCACAATGTCCATCAGCAGGCGAGACACGGCCATGCCAAAGTCCAGACGGGTCTGCGCGTCGGCAAAGGTCAACTCTTGGCGACTGGTAAACACGACGGGCGTGTGTCCTGCGGTGTGGGCTGCGTGAACCTGTTGCAGCAGGTCGCCCAGCAGCTTGTCGCGGGGAATTGGGGAATCGGGCAGCAGGTTGGCCACGTCTACTTCAACGGGCACCACCCCCGGCGCTTGCAACAAGACCTCAAGCTGCTCCGTTGTTTTTTTCACATGGGAGCCGACGATCACCGCGCCGGGTTTGCCGTCGCGCACATAAGTCGCCATGTCGGCCGGGGCGACGGGCTGGGGCGGCAGATGGGCCAGCGCCGTTAGCAAACTGGCTGCGCTGCGAAATAGGAAGCGCTTGCCCTGGGATGCGGCCGCCAGCACGTCTGCGGCAAAGCGGTTCAAGTCTTCCTGGGTTTCGGCATCCACCACGCCGCAGACATTGCCGCTCAGCGCCCGCAGCCGCGCCGCCACACCCGCCCGCACATCCGCCAGCAAAAACCGCTCGACCTGATCGGCAGCAATCCGCCCCTGGGTCTTTTCTGCAACGTAGTCGGGTAAATAGCTGTGGCGATAGGCAAATACCGAATCGCGGGCAAATTCCGTTTCGTGGACGGGCGTGGGCACGCCGTTGACGATCAAATAGTGAACACTGTCGCGGGTAAACCGACCGCCCTCAAAAAAAGCGGGCGTAAGGAAGTGGGCATCGAAGGGGCCCAGTTCTTCGGCGATCGCATCGGTTTCCACTGGGTAATGCCCACGCAGGGTCGAGTCGGAGCGGCTGACAATGAGGAAATCTTGAATGCCTTCTAGGGCGATCGCCTGCTTCAAATTGCGACACACCTCCCGCGTCACCCGGTCGGCTTGTTCTGGCGTGAGGGCGCGTGTGTTGGTTAGCACAAAGAAAATGGGCGACTCGTCCGCCAGCCCCAGCCTTAGCGTGTCTACATCCCACCGCATCAGCAGCAGACAGGAATGTACCGTTTGCGACCCGGTGGGGTCGTCGTCGAGGACGATGATTTTGGGCAGCATGGGAGGTAGAAATTTTAAGACCAGGGGATGATTTTCTCAGATTTTGGTGCGCGATCGCCCCGCTGCGGGTACACTCAATCAGGCCGAATTCATCCCGCATTCATCCAGAGCGATCGCCTTTTTTACAGCACTTTCGTAAAATTTGGGCTAACCTCTGAGAGCAGGGCAGTGCATCGTAGCCGCCATCTTACCAAGCCTGGGGTCGCAAACCGATGGGGGAATTGGAACATCAGCCTGATCAGGGCAGCGAAATGTCAAACACCGAAACCAACCCTGGAAACGGAACGCCCAATTCCAAAGGGGTAGAACAGATTTTGCAAGACGTGACGCAGGATTTGCGATCGCTCCAGCAGGATGTGGTGTCCAGTTTGAGTCAGGATATTTCGCGGCTCCAGGCAGAGCGATCGCGCCTGCAAAATGAAATTGAAAAACTGCAAAGCCAGCAGCAAGCCCTACAAAGCCAGCATCAGATTTTCCTGACTCAGCAGCAGATTGCCCAGCAAAAGCTCTGGGCCAAGCAGTTGGCCCAGACGATGGCAGGCTATCTCTACAATCTGCTGGCCCAGCGCCTTAGCCAGCTTCCGGGCGAGGCTGCCGCGCCCAACCTGCCGCCCGCCGCCCAGTCTGCCAACTCACAGCAAGCCCTGTCTCTGCTCGATGCCACGCTGAGCCAGACCCTCGCCTCGCTGCAAAGCGACCTGAACGTGTATCACAGCGGACTGTCGCAGCAGATCGACCGAATGCAAACGCTGGAGCGACAGGGCGAGGCGCTGCTCGAAGCCCTAGTCAGCCGTCTAAATCAGCAGCTTCAGACCGTGGGAACTGGGGTGTCGAGTCAGCCCGGCTCCCATTTCACAACACCGTCTGAACCCGTTTCGCCCCCCACTCGTCCGGGGTCGCCAGAGCCAAATTTATTCAATCCGCCTTTGTCGTCCAGCACTAGCTCAACGGCGGGTTCCGGATTGACAGGTGCAACCCATACACCCGGTGCAACCCATACACCCGGTGCAACCCATACACCCGGTGCAACCCACACAAATGGGTATCTTGGGCGAGGAGCGGAGCCGCCAATGCCGCCGGATGGCTCCCCTGATGACGTTCCTCTCCCGATTGCGCCCCCTCCCCGTTCCAAGCCGACGGTTACGGTTTCATCGAGTCCGTGGAGCGTTTCGACGCTAGCTGGCATCGTGCTGGCGGGGCTGCTGATTCTGGCGGGGGTGGCCATGTTGGGCAAGCTGATTGCGGCGCTGCTGGGCGGCGGCGCAGGGCTGTCGGTGGGAACCACGCCGCTGCTGCTGCTGACGCTAGCGACCGGGCTGGCCTACTGGGTATGGCAACAGGGCAGAACGCCCCGACGACTCTCTGGACGGTCTGCCGAGCGATTTCCAAAGGGATCGCTCCGCAAATCCCCCGCGTCGGGTCTTGCCGCAGGCGGCTTGCCCAATCTGGCCCAGCCGCAGGTCGGGCTGGTGCTGATTTTGCTGTCCACGCTTGCCCTGTCGTTGCACAACGTGGTGGTGGGCGTTATCGGCGGACAGACCAGCATTTTTGGGCTATTTAGCCTGCCGCGCTCGATTACGCTGGATAGCTTTAATGACTCGCTGCTGGTGCTGTGGCTGCGGATGGTGGTGGTGGTGCCTGTGATGGTGGCGATCGCCCGCTGGCTCTATCCCAACGCCTGGCGAGATATTCGCGGCTTTGCCTTGAGCCGCGATCGCTCACTGCAAGCCTATGTCGTGGGCAGCGGAGCCTGTCTGTTTTTGTCGCAGGTGCTGATCTACATTGCGATCGCTGCAACGGGGCCGGGGGTAGCGGTGACGATTTTGTTTATGTATCCGCTGATCCTGGTGCCGCTAGCATGGCTGCTGTTCCGCGATCGCCCCACGCCGCTGCGATGGGCGGTGTTGTTTGGAATTTTGTCGGGCGTGGTGTTGACGGCGCTGCCCAGACTCATGCAGGCGACCAACGTTTCCACCAATGGCATTTTCTTCGCTATTTTGTCGGGCATCTTCTTCGCGTTGTATCTGATTACAATGCAAATCAGCTTTGGCAAAAAGCTGCATCCGGTTCCCGTCAGCGTGGTGCAGTTCTTCACCATCTTTGTGCTGGCAAATATTATGCTTTTGCTGATAGGCGTGGAGGAGCCGCCAGATCACCTGCTGGGGCTACTGCTGGGCGGGCTGGTGCTGGGCACGCTGACGCTGCTGGGCTATCTGCTCAACAACTTGGGGGTGCGCCTGTTGGGGGCTGCCCGCGCCTCGATTATCTCCGCCAGCGGCCCGGTGCTGACGGCGCTGCTGGCCTATTTGATCACGCCGAGCGATCGCACCCAGCTTCAGCCCGTGCAGTGGATTGGCATTTTGGTGGTCACTCTGGGCGTATTGGGGCTGAGCTTTGAGCGGATGCGGATACAGAACAAAACCGCGCCTGCGGCGAAGTAGCGCTGAACTCATGCAAGGCTCTAAGCAGATTCTTAGAGCGATCGCTCCCGCAGCCATTCAGGGATTGGTCTGAGGAATTGGTCATAGAGAACGGAGAGAGAGGGATTCGAACCCTCGTTAGAGTTACCCCTAAACAGCATTTCCAGTGCTGCGCCTTCAACCACTCGGCCATCTCTCCAAACGCCTGCTGAATTAGTAGACCTTCAGCAGATTTCAGCCCGCAGGCCGCTGGCGATGAATGGAGAATTCATCCACAGAATCTCTATGTTACCAGACCTCGGCGCTGGTTAATCCTAAAGAATCCAAACCCTCTCATCTGAACTCTCTCATCCGAGCCATTCCAACTGCCTGATTGTTGGTCGCTGCGCCCCAGCCTCCACTCGAAATCTTTGGCAAGAAGGGGGCGATCGCCGTATGATCTCCAAGGCACTTGCGTTCCACCCCTAACCTCACTATGCCTCGTTCCCACACCGTTCATATCTGCAATCGACAAACCGGAACCCAGCACACGGTCGAAGTGCCCGAAGATCGCTACATCCTGCACACTGCCGAACAGCAGGGCGTGCGCCTGCCCTTCGCCTGCCGCAACGGAGCCTGCACCACCTGCGCCGTCCGCGTGCGATCGGGCGACATCTACCAGCCCGAAGCGATGGGCCTCTCGCCCGAACTCCGCGCCCAGGGCTATGCGCTCCTCTGCGTCAGCTATCCCCTCACCGACCTAGAAGTAGAAACCCAGGACGAAGATGAGGTCTACGAACTCCAGTTTGGTCGCTACTTCGGCAAAGGAAAAGTGCGCCGCGCCCTGCCGCTAGAGGAAGATTAGAGGGGAAGAGAGAAAAGCGAAGAGCGAAGAGCGAAGAACGAAGAGCGAAGAATGAAGAGCGAAGAAGTTCTGTTTTTTGTTTTTTCTGTCCCTCGTCCCCACCCCACCACCCACCCACCCACCCAAATGCCCGACCTCCAATCCTTCCTCGACATCGCCACCGAAGCTGCTCTCGCCGCCGGAGCCGTCCTCCAGAGCTACTGGGGCAAGCTCAGTTCGGTGCAGGAAAAGGGGCGACCCGGTGACCTGCTGACTGAAGCGGACAAGGCTTCGGAGGCGGTGGTGTTGGAGATTTTGAAACGGCACTTTCCCACCCACGGCATTCTGGCGGAGGAGTCGGGAAACGTCGGTCTGAGTGAGAGCGAGTTTCTCTGGGCGATCGACCCGCTGGACGGGACGACCAACTATGCCCATCAATACCCGATGTATTCGGTGTCGATTGGGCTGCTGATCGAGGGACAGCCGCAGGTCGGTGTGGTCTATTGCCCGTTTTTTAAGGAACTCTTTCGGGCAGCGAAGGGGCTGGGGGCAACGTGCGATCGCCAGCCGATTCGGGTTTCCCACACCGCAGAACTCTCGAAAAGCCTCCTGGTCACGGGCTTTGCCTACGATCGCCGCGAAACGATTGACACCAACTATGCCGAGTTTTGTCAACTCACCCACCTGACTCAAGGTGTGCGTCGGGGCGGTTCGGCCTCGGTCGATCTGGCCTATGTCGCCTGCGGGCGGCTGGATGGCTACTGGGAGCGGGGGCTGAGTCCGTGGGATCTAGCAGCGGGCATTGTGCTAGTGGAAGAAGCAGGGGGGCAGGTCACGGCCTATGACGGTAGCCCCTTTGACTTTGCCACCGGGCGAATTTTGGCAACCAACGGACGGATTCACACTGCCCTCAGTCAGGCTTTGCAAACCATTCAGCCCCTACCCGAATTTGACCCGGCCACCTGGCAGGCTTAGCCATTTCCTTGCAAACATCTGGTAAACCATGACCCACCTAGAGAGCAATGCAGCTACACTAGAGGGAACTTTGGCTAGGGAATGAGTTGAGAAGCGCTGATGTCGTTTAACCTCGAATCGGGCTTATTTGGCTTGGGCTGCTCAGACTATCACGCGGTGCTGGGTGTGCCAGTCGATGCTGATCCTAAAGACATTCGCAAAAAATATCTGCGGCTGGCGCAGCGCCTCCACCCAGACAGTTCTGCTCGCGAGTCAGAGGGCGATCGCAAGCGGGCAGCAGAGTTTTTGTCCAAGCTGGTCAATCCGGCCTATGAGGAACTGTCCAAAGAGAAGAAATTTAACGAGCATCTAATCGTGCTGAAGCTAAAGGGACAGCAGGCGCTGAACCAGCAGGAAACGATTTCGTTGCAGAGCGACGCGGCCCGCAGCTTGGCTAGCGCCTACGGCGAGATAGACAGCGCCTATCGGCAGGCGGTGAAGCGGCTGGCAGACGAGCAATACACCCATTTGGATAAAACCGAAGAAATCACTGGGCAAATTAGCGAACTAAATCTGGTTTACCTAATGCGGAAGGCCGGCAAAGGCGAGTTTCCTGCGCCAACCGCCACCAGTCAGGCAAGACCTGCGGCAGCGAGCAGCACTTCGGCTGGAGATTCAACCGCTGCTCCGGTTGCCCGCCCTACATCTCCGCCGTCTCCAACGCGACCACCTTCAGCGCCGCCCAGTCGAGAATCGGTGCTGGCATCCTATCTGCGGCGGGCCCAAGAGTTTGAATCTAAGCAGGACTACCCCAGCGCGGTCAAGGAGTTACGGGATGCACTCCAGATTGCGCCGAAAAACGGCAATATTCACAGCCGACTGGGGGCGGTATATCTGCGGGCAAACCAGCCGACGATGGCCAAGATTCACTTCCGCAAGGCGCTGGAGCTAAATCCAAAAGATGCCGCAGCAGAAGAGGGGTTGCGCCGAGTAGACCCTACCTTTGCTGCTGCGAGTGCCCAAGCTGCAAAAGCTGACCCCAAGACCGCAAAGCCCACACCGGGCAAGCCAGCCCCCAAGGGCAAGCCAGATTCCAAGGGCAAGCCTGAGTCGGGCGGTGGGTTGTTTGGTCTGTTTGGTGGTAAGAAGAAATAGGCAGCAAACGGTATCCAACCCAACTGTCCAGACCACCGTAAACTCATTACAAACGTATTAATAACCTATTAATGGTGTATCAACCCCCCACAGGAGCCAGGGATCTGTTTCCGCTGGACGTGGCTCAGAAGCGCTGGATCGAGGAGCGGGTGCAGCAGGTCTTTCACCGCTGGGGCTATCACCGCATCATCACCTCGACGCTGGAACGGATTGACACGCTGATGGCAGGCGGCGCGGTGCAGCGATCGACCGTGATTTCGGTACAGAATCGTGACGAAGAAGAGCTGGGGCTGCGCCCAGAGCTGACGGCTTCTATTGCTCGGGCCGCCGCCACCCGCCTGTCTGACATGACCTACCCGCAGCGGCTCTATTACAACGCTAACGTGTTTCGGCGATCGCCCCGCAGCGGCCTGGGCAGCCAGCACGAGTTCTATCAGGCAGGGGTGGAGTTGCTGGGGGCAGACGGGAGCGCGGCGGATGCCGAAGTGCTGCTGCTGCTGAGCGACTGCATTGCCAACTTGGGCTTGACGGATTGGCATTTAATCCTGGGTGAGGCAGGGCTGACGCGATCGCTCCTCTCGGTTTTTCCAGACTCGGTGCGCGAATCGGTGCGACGGGCGATCGCCTATCTCGATCGACTCCAGCTTGAATCGTTGCCCCTCAGTCCAGATCTGCGAGAGCGGGCGCTGCTGCTGCTAGACCTGCGGGGTCGCCCAGCAGACGTGATTCAGCGCGTGTCGGCGCTGGATCTAGATGCCCAGCAGCGCGATGCCGTGAACGCGCTTAAGTCTCTGCTGGAACTGCTGCACGACAGCTTTGGCCGGGAACACCGCTCACCGCCCAACCTGGTGCTAGATCTCAGTCTGGTGCAGACCTTTGACTATTACACAGGCATTGTGTTTGAAGTCGTCAGCAGCGGCGACAGCGGACAGCGCGTGCTGGGGCAGGGCGGCCGCTATGACCAGCTCTTGTCGCTCTATCATCCCCAGCAGCAGACCTGTCCGGGCATCGGCTTCACCTTCAACATCGAAGACCTGCATCAAGTCTTGCTGCCCACGGGACAACTGCCCGCCCAAACGCCGCCCAGCGATTGGCTCGTCGTGCCCAAGACCCCAGAGGCGATCGCCGCTGCCTTTGCCTATGCCCAGACCATCCGCGACTCGGCTCATCTCGTGCGCGTAGAGGTAGACTTGGTGCCACGCGACAGCCTGGATGCTACCCGCCGTTATGCAGGCGATCGCCGCATTGGTCACATCGCCTGGATCGCCGCCGACGGCACACCCGAAATTGAGCCGCTGGCTGGGCGATCGCCCTGAAAACAGCCGGAGAAATAACCTGTAGAATAGTGCTGTAAAACCTTGCCAGATCTGGCTTTCATGACCTGGGAGAGAGTCTCTGCCCAGCCAAAGCGAGATCATCACCCTGGCAGTTTGCCAAAGCAGCGCTCAATGCTGACCCCAATCCTTACTGCCTGCTATCTGTCTGCTGCTATCTGTCTGAGAGGAAAACACTGTGCCGCATACCATTGTGACCCACGTCTGCGAGGGCGTTGCCGACTGCGTAGATGCCTGCCCCGTCGCCTGCATCCACCCCGGCCCCAGCAAAAACAACAAGGGAACGGACTGGTACTGGATTGATTTCACCACCTGCATCGACTGCGGCATTTGCCTGCAAGTGTGCCCTGTCGAAGGAGCCATCATCCCCGAAGAAAGGCCCGACCTCCAGGAAACCCCCTGATGTCCCCTTGATGTTCCCTGATGCGCCCTTTGCCAGCGTTGCAGCGCAACAACCCCTCACCCCATCATCCCCATGACCACGGCTCCCCTGCTCACCGTCGAATCGGTTTATGCAGGCTATATTCAAGATCTTGATATTCTCCAGGGCGTAAACTTTCGTGTGTATCCTGGCGAAATTGTAGTGGTCGTAGGGCCCAACGGCGCGGGCAAATCGACCCTGGCGAAAACGATTTTTGGTCTGCTAACGCCCCATCGCGGTCGGATTCACTTTCGCAACGAAGACATTACCGGCCTGAAATCTGACCAAATTGTGCGGCGTGGGATGTGCTATGTGCCCCAAATCGCCAACGTGTTCCCGTCGCTGACGATTGAGGAAAATCTGGAGATGGGCGCGTTCACTCGCTCTGGCTCGGTGCAAACTCTAAAGCAAAAGATTTTTGACGCATTTCCCCGGCTGGCTGAGCGGCGGCGGCAGCGGGCGGGAACGCTATCGGGTGGAGAGCGACAAATGCTGGCGATGGGGCGGGCGCTGATGCTCGACCCAGAACTGCTGATTTTGGATGAGCCGTCGGCAGCACTGTCGCCGATTTTGGTAAACGACGTGTTTGAGCGCATCCGGCAGATCAACCAGATGGGCATGGCGATTATGCTGGTAGAACAAAACGCTCGCAAGGCGCTGGCAATGGCGCATCGGGGCTATGTGCTAGATACGGGGCGCGATCGCATCGAAGGGCCCGGCCCGGAACTGCTGAACAATCCCCGTGTCAGCGAACTCTATCTCGGCGTGCGCCCTGCGCCTTGAGCTTAATTTCTGCAAACTGCAACTGGAGGAAACCCCAATGGCTCCGAAATCCGGCATCCTGCTCACCACCGCCAGCCAGATTGGCGACCTCCAGATTGTCGATCACCTCGGCATTGTCAGCGGCGAGGCGATTTTGGGCGCAAATATCTTTAAAGACTTCTTTGCAGGCATTCGAGACATTGTGGGCGGGCGATCGGCGGGCTATGAGCGATCGCTCCGCGAAGCCAAAGACACCGCCATGCGCGAAATGGTAGAACAAGCCGAGCGGCTCGGCGCAAACGCCATCATCGCTATCGACATCGACTATGAAACCATTGGCATCAGCAACGGCGGCAGTATGCTGATGGTCGCCGTCAGCGGCACCGCCGTCCGCTATGTGTAGCGCCTTGTAGCGCCTTGTAACGCCTTGTAGCGCCTTGTAGCGCCAAAGCCTAGTTAGCCCAACAAGCATCAATCCTATGCCGCTGTATACCATTGGGCACTCTAACTATAGCCTAGATACTTTTCTGGCACTCCTCCTGATTGACTGACAAAACTTGGGTAGCACTTGGGCACCAGGCGGTTGAAACCGCTGCTCCATCAACGCAGTCGGCCTTCGCCGACTCTCCACCCTTACCCAAAACCCGCGTAGGCAGGTTTCGCCTGTGTAGGTGCGGCTTCTAGCCGCCAGCGGTAAATTTACACTTACGAAAAAATTGCCGCCACGCCGCAGTTTCAGCAGGGGCTTCAGCGCGTTTTAGACGGCACTCGCTCCCACCAAATCGCCCTGATGTGTACCGAAAAAGATCCGCTGACCTGCCAGCGCAGTTTTGTATGATAAAGTTTTCCGACAGTTTTCCTTATTCCGGTTTGCAGGGTGGCAGTTTTTTTCATAGGGGGGCGATCGCCCCTTGGTGGCTCGACCGCTCAAGCAGGTCAGAAGGTAGCATCTCCGTGAAAATAGGGTCATGCCCCCTTGATCGAACCCCAAACTTCATTGAAGATTAAGCGTATCAAGGGAAATAATCGGGAAATAATCATTGATCTTGCGGACTAAATACGTTAGCAATTGCTCTACTTCACTCTGGTTTCCGTTGATTCACGTAGGAGAGTTCCACAGTCTTCATATTCCACAGTCTTTTTCCACAGTCTTTTAGGGAGTAATCTCCTGGAAACCGAGAGGGCGATCGCCCATCCTTCATGTTTTCTTGAAAATCGTGCAGCCATGTTGGACTGGAGTGTCTCTACGACAAACGATTTGGAGTTCTGCGTTCGCACAGCGCTGGAGTTTGGTGAACTGTCGCCTGCGATGCAAGCTCGAATTGCCAATCTGGTTGCCGAAGGAAACTTGTCGCAGCGCGATCGCATGTTGCTGTCGTTGCTAGAAGATGCGATTGGCGATGGCTGCATTCGTCAACTCTCTACACCGATTTCGGTCTAGCCACGCTAGCGAGCCGTTCCCAACGCTCAACACCCGGCCTCAGCAATCTACCAAATCTTAAGAATTGTAGCCTTATGATGAAGAGGAAAGGCTCATTCGTCGAGTCTGAGCCGCCATCGCTGAGGGGTTCTCGTTTTGAAAGTTTTCTCGATGCTTCGCCCGTCCGATCGGCGGAATTTGGGGTTGCTATTTGGCGCAGGGTTACTCTTTTGGGCAGCGCTGGCATCGCTGCTGCCGATCTTGCCGCTGTATGTTCAGTCAGTTGGCGCAAATGGGCAGGTCGTAGGTCTGGTAATGGGTTGCTTTGCAATCGGGCTGTTGGGGTCGCGACCACAGGTGGCGCGACTGGCGGATTATCGCGGCCGCAAGGTAACGCTGCTGCTGGGCATGGCAGTGGTGGCGATCGCCCCGTTTATGTACATTTTTACCGAGTCGATTTTGCAACTGGCGGCGGTGCGGGCCTTCCACGGGCTGAGCATTGCCGCCTTTGCCCTAGCCTATAGTGCGCTGGTGGTGGATTTGTCGCCGCCGCAGCACCGGGGCGAGTTGATCGGCTACATGAGCCTGGTAAACCCAATTGGCATGGGGCTGGGCCCGGCGATGGGCGGGTTTCTGCAAGCTGCCTGGGGCTATCAGGCGACCTTTCTAGCATCGGGAACGCTGGGTCTGTTAGGGTTGGCGCTGCTGCTGCCGATACGGGAGCCGCGCATCGAAAAACGCCCAGACGATCGACGCAGCCGCCGCGAAAATTTTTGGTTGCAGTTGGCCCATCCCGCCGTGCGGACCCCCGCGCTGGTGCTGCTGCTGGTGGGACTGTCGTTTGGAGCATTGACGACGTTTGTGCCGCTGCTGGTGGCCGAGTCGGGCGTGGCGTTTAACGTGGGGCTGTTGTATACGGCGGCGGCGATCGCCAGCTTCACGATTCGCCTGCCTGTAGGTCGTGCGTCTGATCGCTACGGCCGCGGGCCGTTCATCAGCTTTAGCCTGGTGCTGTATACCCTCTCGATGGGGGTGCTGTGGCAGGCGAATAGTCCACTCACGTTCTTGCTTGGCGGGTTTTTGGAAGGGGCGGGCGCGGGTATCTTGATTCCGATGATGGCGGCGCTGATGGCTGATCGCGCCTTGCCCAACGAGCGGGGGCGGATGTTTAGCCTGTGCATGGTGGGATTTGATGTGGGCATTGCGATGGCGGGGCCGCTGCTGGGGGCAGTGTCCGATCAGGTCGGCTTTCGGGCAATTTTTGGCTTGTCGGCAGTGCTGACGGCGATCGCCCTGCTGGTCTTTTTCACACTGTCGTCCAAAGATGCGCCCCACTCGCTGCGGTTTGCGCTGGGTCGCGGGAGAGACATTTACGCGGTAGACCCCACAAGTTAGCCAGCACAACCCCCTTAGCAAGCTGAAAAGGTTAGCTTAAGGGGGGTTCAGGAAAATGGGGTTGAAGCGTGCGGCGTGCGATCGCTCTTGGTGCAGGGCGACATGTCCAAAGAAGACGACATTCGCCAGATCATCGCCACCACACGCCACCACAATTGAAAAAACTGGGCAGCCTCGACATTCTGATTAACAACGCTGGCATCCAGACCGAAAAACCCGCCTACGAAGTCACCATAGAAGTCACCATAGAAGTCACCATAGAAGAACTTTGACCCGCATCACACAGGGCTGCCCGCGCACCGATTTGGTGGGGCATAAGCCCAATCTCGATGGCGATCGCTCCCGTTTGCCAATTCACAGATGCTCCATTGTTTTCCACGTCTTCGTAGAGTCGAGTTATTCGTCGAGTCATTCCGAGTTACTCATAAAGTCGAGCGGGCGTTTCATGAATATGCGCCTCGATCGGATTTACCTTATCGATGAACTCGATCAGCGTTTTGTAGTCGGGCGGCGCAGCGTTGGGAATATAGCCGACCTGCTGAGCAATGGTCGGCAACACCTCGCTCATTGCCTTTTGGATCACTTCCTGCTGGTTGCGGTCGATGGCGGGGCTGATCAGCACAGAGCCAGAGGGAATGCGGCGACTGGCTCGCACGATGCGGAAGGTGGTGGGGCTAAACTGTGGCCGCAGTTGGTCAAACTCATCCTTTGCCAGTGCGCCCAGGTCGGCCTCCTGATTCGCCACCCACTCCATCACCGTGGCAGGCGTAGCGGCGATTCGCACTTCCGATGGCGTAGTGCCATACAGTTCATACAGCGGCACATAGTAGCCCGTGGCGGAACCGGGCTGCCCCAGCGCCACCACTCGTTTGTTCACATCGCTGAGTTCTTGAATTGGGCTGTCGTCGCGCACCACCAGGACGGAGCTAAGGTTATTCACGCCTTCTAGCGGAAACAGCGGCAAATATTGGGCACGAGAGAGGGCGATCGCCGCCAGACCGGGCGGCGCAAAGGCCAAAGACCACGCCTGCCGCTGGAGTTGCTCAACAGCTTTTACCTCGTTGTAGGCTGGCTCTAGTTCTGCCAGCATCTTGGTCTGGGTCTGCAAATAGTCTAAAAACGGCTGATATTGGTCGATGGACTTCACACCTTCGCCGTAGGCGACTACGCCCACGGTCAGCTTATCTAACTTGGTCGCGGTGGAACGATCCTGACTATCGCAAGCCGAGAGCAGCCCAAAGAGGCTCTGGGTCAGCAATGCCCGACTCGACAGGCGCAGGAGGGTGCGACGAGAGAGGGTGTTCATTAAGGCAATCCGGCGAAAAGACAGAATTTTCTGATCCGAAACATATCATTGGAATCAAGCAATATAGAGAGATTCCAGGTTTTTCAAATGTTGCAAAGCCTTAACCTGAGTCGAAAGTTCAACCTGCTGCTGCTGCTGGTGTTTCTAGTGGCGATCGCCCTCAGCGGTCTTGCCTTTTCGCGCATCTTAAACCGCGATGCAGAACAAACCGTAGTCGGCAAAGCCAATATTCTGATGCAAACCATGCTTGCCGTTCGGGACTACACCTCCGAGCAGATCAATCCAGAACTCGCCCCCCGGCTAGAAACAGAATCCGAATTTTTGCCGCAAACCGTGCCAGGCTATTCCGCCCGCGAAGTGTTTGAAAACCTGCGCCAAAGCCCCGAATACAGAGACTTTTTCTACAAAGAGGCCACGCTCAACCCCACCAACTTGCGGGACAAAGCCGACACCTTTGAAGCCTCCGTCGTCGAGCAATTTCGCAGCGATGCCAACTTAAAGGAACTATCCGGCTATCGCCAGTCGCCCGCGGGACGGCTCTACTACACCGCCAAACCCATTGCTATTACCAGAGAAAGCTGCCTGCGCTGCCACAGCACGCCCGAAGCCGCGCCCCGCAGCCAGCTTACCACCTACGGCCGAGAAAACGGCTTTGGCTGGCAGCTCAACGAAATCGTCGGCGCACAAATGATTTCTGTGCCCGCTAGCGGCGTGATCAACAGCGCCCGCCGCGCCTTTCTGCTGTTCATGGGCATTGTCACGGGGGCGTTTTTGCTGGTGATGTCGCTGCTGAACTGGCTACTGCGCCGCGCCGTCATCAACCCGATCAAGGGCATGGCAACCGTCGCCAACGAAATCAGCCTAGGCAACATGGAAGCAGACTTTCAGCAAAAATCCAACGACGAAATCGGCAAGCTGGCGGCTGCGTTTAACCGCATGAAGACGAGCCTGAGCATGGCGATGGAGATGCTGGGGCAGCGGGAGTGAAGGCATGACAGGACAAAAAAATCCCCAGATTCCGAAGAGTCTAGGGACTTAAGAATAAAGTAAGAATAAAGAATAATTTAAGAACAAGGGTAGAGCTGAGGGGCGACGCTTCGGATGAGGTTGGCATCGGGGTTGCCCCGATGTTTGACACTCAAATTCCAGCTTCAGACCCCTCTATATTTCGCCCTCCACATTTCTATGCCTTTTCGACGCGAGTGCGATCGGGCAGAATCCACATCAACACGGGCGACAGAGCAGCCGAAGCGATGCAGACGATGGCAATGACAGCGAGGCCAGTGGAAAGATCGGTAGGCATTTTTTTCTCCTAGTTTTTCTCTGAATAGTTTTGGGAATCTGCTGAAAGGCGCAGTTGAGACAACCCATGCCGGAAACGTCCTTCAAATCAGCAGAAAGCTTGTATAGCGAAAGCAGGTGGGTGTAGATAGCGCGATCGCTTTTCGATGCGAGAACTCTAGGCAACCGCGATCGCAATTCTGACGAATGGCATCTAAGGAATGATGCTGCCTAAACAGGCTGTATGAAATCCAAGCTCTTAGGAACTGACTATGAGGCTCTATGAGGCTGGATGTTCGCGCTGGATGCTTGGTATACCGTTGGATACACCTAGATACAACGTTTCAGCAAGCAATTTCGGAAACAGTGATGACTATTTCAAACTTACTTTCTGTATTCAATTTTACTAAATTAAATCAATGTTGGGGAAAAGCTTAATGTCTTGTATTGATTTCGCTCTCACTAATCACTAAGCGTTTGCAATGTCAGCACTTGCGGCGGGGTTGCGTCGGGCGGGTAGAGGAACGTCACTTGCACGAGGCGGCGGCCACCGGGCGGCAGGTCTACCACAGCCAGAGGCGCGCTGCGATCGCCCCGTCGCTGCACCAGATGCACATAGCGCGTGCGGTTTAGCCCACGGCTGTCCAAAAAGCGCACCCGCACTGTGCCGCGAAAGAAGGTCTGCATCGGCAATGGGTCAAAAAAGCGCAGCCCGTTCTGGCTGAGAGTGTCTTCTTTGATGGGCGTTTGGAGGGCGATCGCCACGCGCTGCACCTGCTGAGTCGGGTTGTGCAGCGGCAGCGCCAGGTCATATTCCACCGCATAGTTGCCGTGGGCGGCGTAGGCGGTGTCGTCATAGCGCACGATCAGCGGCGCAGTCTGAATCTGGCCGGTGCCCAGCCGTCCAGCGACCAAGCTGCTGAGTGGATAGGACACGCCCGCGCCCGCAGGCGGAATGCTGAGGTGCGGGCCGTCGGGTTCGTCTGTGATGCGCGCGGCCCAGCGAGAACCCCGCGCCACACCCGCCACGCGACCATAGATAACTGCGCCCGGTTCGCCAGGGGGCGTGGGGGGGCGATCGCGCGGAGTCGCCACGTCTCCTGTTTCCAGCAGGTTTACCCAGTCCTCCAGCGTCGGCGCTTGCTCTTCTCCATTGGCATCGCGGCGGGCAAACAGGGCCAAACTAGCAACATACACAGGGCCATTGCTCCGCAGCCGCGCCAGGGTCGATCGCCCATTCAGCGGCGGATCGAGCGTCTCCACCGGAATCGGCGCATTCAACAAGAGGCGATATTCACCGGGCGGAATCACCAGGCGATCGGGAAAGACTTCACTGCGTCGCCCCCGCAGCACATCGCTCATGACGCGGCTACCCGGCCCCGCAAATACGCTGCCATCGGGATTCTCTAGCCACCCTGGTAGAGGCACAAAGGGCGCGTCGGGCTGGCTCAGGTAGCTGGCGGCGCTGATCACATCCACCGTGACGGGCTGCGTCCCCGGATTGTGCAGCACAATGCCCAGATACAGGCTGGTGAGGTTATCCGGCGACACCGCCCGAAACACATGATGGGCAAACACGTCAAACCGTCCTGCCAGCGCCACGTCCAAATGCGCTGCTGGGTGCTGCTTGCCCGCGGGTGGAAAGGTCGATAGCAAGATACCCTCTGAACCCACCAGTTCTGGGCTGTTGCTATTGAACTGGAGCGTGTCGTCGAGTTGCCCTGGTAGGGGACGCACCTGGCGCGGCACGACCATTTCTTGCGGCGTAGGCGTGGGGGCGGGCGCTTGGGCGAGGACTGGAGGCGCGAGTGGTAGAAGAAAAAATAGCACGGCTTAACTCAGAACTGGAGATACAGAAATTTGAAATTTAGAGATGCAGAAATTTAGAGATGCAGAAATTTAGAGATGCAGAAATTTAGAGATACAGAAATTTAGAGATGAATGAGGCGATGAAGAAGCTGGCAAAAGTCCTGCAAAATGGGCAGGCGGTTGGCAGCGGTGAGAACGGGAATGTGGACAAACAGGCAGGGGCGCTGGACTGCCTGGGTCTGTTCTAGCAGAGAGAAATAGAGCGCATTGCAGACAAATTGGCCGGCATCGTAGCTGAGGTCGGTGTGGGGTAGGTCGGCAGCGAGGCGGGGCAAGTCGAGCGGCGTTTTGAGGATGCGATTCCCGTTGGGATCGCTTTGCGAATCGCCCTTGACCGCTTGCATTTCCAAATTGAGGCGATCGCGCGTTTCTGCCATGCCGCAGCAGACAACGAGATCGGGCTGAAGCTGATGAATGTGGGCGATCGCCAGTTTCGGCGCTTGCTCAAAATCTACAGGCAACCGCCGCAGCAGGTGGAGCGAGTCGAGAAATGCGAAGTCGCATTGCAGCAGCGCTTCCAGCAGGTCATCCGATGAGTTGGAGGGCTGTTCGGGCTTCCAGGTGTCAAACGATGTGAGCAGGATTGTTCGAGTCATCGGAATTGGAGAGGGGCGATCGCCCTATCAGTTTGCCATACCAGTTTTTCTACACCACACAGGAAGCCTACACCAGACAGGAAGCCTTTGGCGGTCTCGATCTGAGTGCCAAATGATTAAAAGCCAGGAGATAAATTGCAAAATTTTTCAACTTCCGTAAACTGTTCTGTAATTTCCAAAATTTCCGACCTGGTTACGATACTCAACGCCTTTAACCCCCTTGGAGGAATAGCATGAGCTTGAATGCCAGCCTAAACCGTAGCCTAAAACTGTCTGTGCTATCGGCAGCTTCTGCCGTAGCGCTGGCTGGAACTGCGATTTTGTCTCTGCCTGCGGCTGCCTCGCCCTGCGGCTTTGCCAAAGCCAATCCGACGACTACCCTGACAGATACCCCTTCCACACCCGTTGACACCCTCAGCCAGTCGCCCGATGTGAACCGGATGAGCCTGCTGGGTGGCGGCATTGCGGCGATCGCCGCCCTCGCAGGGGGAGCCTTTGCCCTCAAGGCTTACCGCGCCCGCAAGCTCCAGCCCGTGGCTGCGCCCAGTGTCCCTGCTGAAGCCGTTGCCGAAGAAAGCTTTGTAGAAGAAAAGCCTTTTGCCATCGTCGTTCCGGCGATCGCCCTAGAGCGCCCCGCTGTGGAAGATCTAGATGCAGAACCAGTAGGCCGCCAGTAGGCTGGCTCAGCTTGCTAAGGGGCGATCGATCGCCCCTGGGGTTCATTTTCCCTGGGGTTCATTTTCAATCATTTCAATCAACCGATCTAGACCCAAGCTATCTAGATCCAAACCATTTGGACCCAAGCTATCTAGACATTGATACTCACTGGCAGCCCGATGATGAGTCGGGCTGTTTTTTGCTAAACCTCCTCCTCTGCGCTCTCTAGCGCCCCTAGCCCGTTGCTGACTGCTACCCAATCCGCCACGCTGAGGTCTTCGGCACGGGCCTGGGGATTTAGCCCCAGCCGCTCCAACAAAGGCATCAACTCATCCTTATCTACGGCAGGTTGCAGCGTGTTGCGGAGCATTTTGCGGCGGGTGGCAAAGCCCAGCCTCACCAGCTTGTCCAAATACCTAGGGTCGGCGGCGGCGGGAGCAAACGGGCGCGGGGTCAGGCGCACGACGACGGAATCAACCTTGGGCGGCGGCTGAAAGGCGCTGGCAGGGACGTGGCAAATGCGATCGCACTGGGCGAGATACTGCACCCGCACCGACAGCGCCCCGTAGGCCTTGCTGCTGGGACTGGCACAGAGGCGATCGCCCACTTCCTTTTGCAGCAGCAACACCATCGAGTCAAACGGACGGGGATTGGGGGCGGCAATAGTGCCCAGCAGTCGCTCCAAAATCGGCCCAGTGATGTTGTAAGGAATATTGGCGACGACCTTGTTGGGCTGCTGAAACTGGGGAAAATTGGCTAGCAGCGTGTCCAGATCGAGCGCCAGAAAATCGCCTTGCAGCAGCAAGAAATTCGGCGTTTCCCCCAGTTGCTTGGTCAGCAGCGTACACAGGTCGCGGTCAATTTCTACCGCCACCACCGCAGCGGCCAGGGGCAAGAGGCGGCGCGTCAGGATGCCCGTGCCGGGGCCGATTTCCAAAACGCGATCGCCCTCCGACAGGTTGGCAGCGTTCACAATGTCCTGAAGCGTGCGATCGCTGCGGAGCCAGTGTTGCCCAAATTGTTTTCGCGTGCGGGGAGCCATCGGTAAAGTTCTTTGCCCAGTGATTAGCCCGACCAAGGATTAGCCCGACTGTTGGCTAAGAGTCCAAGCTTCCCACACTAAGGGGCACCATGTCTCCCTGAAGCGTCAGCCCCAGCAGCATTTTTTGGCGGGGCTTGATCAAGGTGCCTGTGAGGGCGCAGTGGGTTTCTTGGTGGGCGATCGCCGCCACGCTGGACTGAATCTCATCACGCGACAGGAGGGACGGCGCTTCGCCGCTCTTTTGCTGCACGTAGCGCCACAACACCTCCCGAATCAACGCCTGATAGCCCTGGCTTCCGGCAATTTCCTTGAGTCGCTCCTTGAGCGATCGCTCTAGCCGGATGCTGGTCACTTCCATTTCAGTGGTCGATGTGCGGTTCACGGTGTGCATTTTGGTAGGGCCTCCTTAGTAAAGCCTCCTAAAAGAACTGGCCCTATCGTAATACAACTGTAGTATATCATGCCAATTCATTACCCTGAAAGGCAGTGTCTCGGATCAGAGCCAAGGGGGGGATTTCCCAACAGCAAAAAAAATCGCTGTACAAAAAGGCTGTACAACGACTTGCGGAAGTTAAGCAAACAATCGATCACGGGCTACGACAGAGGCGATTACAGAGGTCAAGAGCAAAGCGCTTGATCCATAACGCAGCTGTGAATTGGACAGACACCCGACCAGAGACACACCTGGGCAATTCCTTAGGAAATTCCTCGCGCTCCCAAAGAGAGAGACGCTGGGGGCAATCTTCAGGATTGACCTGAGTCGGTGACAGTTGCAACCTGGTTATTAGAAGTCATTGTCTCGATCCGGTTGCCGCGAGTGGTCAAAGTCACCGCTGAGCCATTCCGCAGCCCCAGGCGAGTTTGATCTTGCACCGAGAGAGAGAGAAGACGAACAGAGCCATCGGCCAGGCGGACTCGGATGCGATCGAGTCTGGGGGTGAGTTCAACCACAGTTGCTTCAACCCGTTCTGCGGGCTGCACCGAAACCATTCGCATCATGGTGACAATGCGATCGCCGCTCATGGTCAGCATCACTTCTGCGCCAGGGGCCAGGCCCAGTTGACTTTGCTTTTGAGCAGCCAGCGAGAACATGCGGATGCTGCCGTCTGCTAGTCTCAGCCGCACCGTGTCTTCGCGAGGGTCAGCATCCACCACAGTTGCAGTCGTGCTAGTTTCTGGCGAAGAAGAAATCATCCGGGTCATGGTGATGATGCGATTGCCGCTCATGGTCAGCATTACCTCGACCCCCCGATCCAGCCCAAGCTGGCGCTGCTCTTGGGCAGACAGAGAAAACATGCGAATGCTGCCATCCGAAAGTCTCAGGCGGACGGTATCTTCACGAGCGTCGGTATCTACGACCGTTGCAGTCGTGCTGGTCAGGGCTTGAGCGACCAGCATCGAGGCAGAGGAGGAAGCGCGTCCGGCTTCAGGTAGGGCGATCGCGCTTGGGGCGAGGGTCAATCCAGCGACGAGTGCCAAGGCAGCACCCATCCAAAGATTTCGACTTTCTAGCTTTTTGTGTTCCAGCGTATTCATCTCAAGTCATCTCCAAAATCAACATCACAACGCAGCTCGGCTGAAGTAGAGTGCCTGCATCGGTCAGAACAAAAGCAATCAGGATTACATTCTGGCTTGCGTTCCTATGCGGGGTCTTCAGGCATTCAATCTGCTATTCATGATGGATGGACTGGATGACAGTGAAATGATGGCCGGTTAAAAGCGCCATAAGAGAAAGATAAGAGAATGCTGAGAGTCTGATGGAGGTCAGACATTAAACATGCAAACCTCAAACATTCAGACACCAAACATGTCAAATAACATCAAACAACAGAGAGGGGGCGACCCATTGAGCAGCACCCCTCTCGACAACTCTGAGCAACAGAACTGACGCAGCAGCAGTGAATTAACGATAGCCCGGATCGGCGATCGCCAGAGTCGATGGGTTCGCCGTTGCTGGGAAGTGGCGATCGATAATTTGCGGCACATCTTCTGGGCGGATTCGGCTGTAGCGCGTCTTGTTAATAATGACGTTGGGCCCGGCTTTGCACTGTTTCATACAGCCCGTTCCTTTGAGCTTCACCTGCCCCTCAAGCTGGCGATCGCCCAGCGCTTGCTGAATTGCTTCGGTAACAGCCCAACCGCCGCGCTTGCAGCAGTCAGACTTTTGGCAAAACAGGATCGTGGTGCTGGCGCTGGGTACAGGAGCCGCAGGCTGGGCTGCAGGAACCGTGGGAAGAGCAGGTGAATCCTGGGAGGGCGATCGCTCAGAGCCTGCCGGATCAGCGCTGGGTGAGGCAACGCGGATCTGCTCTGCCTTGAACTTGACCACTTCCTTGTCATAGTCCAACTGCTGATAGCCGCTGACCAGAAGCCACTCACCCGGCACTAACACCCGCTGGCAACTCGCCCGCGCTTCTTTCGACAGCTTGATGTATAGCTCACCGGCCGCCGTTGCCAGACGCAAGCCCTTGATTTTATAGCCGTCTTTCACCACCAGTCCCAAAAATCGACCTTCGACCTGAAACGGCGTTTTTTCGCTCTTGTGGCCCATACATTAACCTCTGAATTACCCTTTGATGCGCCAGCAGCGGTCTAACAGTGCAACTAAATCTTTGCGAGAGGCGGTGATTTGATAAATCACACTCCTGAGTTGGAGGGCGGCGAGGGGCGTAGAAACATCGGCCCGAATTGTACCATCTGGAAAACAGTATGCCGGAATATCGAGATCTCGGAGTCGGTGGTAGACTTGCCAGCGATCGCCCCGAGATATAGCGATCGCTGGCAGTCTTGAAGCGTCGGAGTTGGCCGCGGCTTCGGCGGTAAGCGGTGTAGTCGAGTTCATCAATCGAGCAGCAGCAGGTCAGTAAAGATTCGCAAGAGGAGACACCAGGCGCAGCGCTGCTCTCGGAAGCCAACGGAACGGATAAGCCCTTTGGCTTTCAGGAGTTTCGTGAATCTAGAGCGGCGCTCCACAGGCTGGCTGGCAACAGAGCCAAGAAATGCTCTAAGCAGTACGCTATTGAAAATAAAAGTCAATAGCTCCTACATTCAGAATAGCCGCTTGGTGGATCTTTTTGCAAACTATTTGCATTAGCAAAGCAACGGACTCGCCCAAAAACGAGTCCGAACACCTTGACAAACGGGAGTTTTAGAAAATTTTTGAATTTTTGTGGCAATGCTATTCCCCAAATGGGACGCGCTCGGCCGCAGTGGGCGCAACTAAATCCGGCAGGGGCGATCGCTCTACTGGAGCTAGATTCACTGGCTCCAAGGGCACAGGTTGCTCTGAGAATGGCGCAGGTTGAGTCGTCGCGCGATCCAATTCGGGCGGTGGGCTAGGCCGGGCACTAGGCGATGCAGCAGGTTTTGACTGAGCAGGTTTTGACTGAGAAGGTTTTGACTGAGCGGACTCCTGTAGGTCTTTCACACCTGATTGGAGCGACTCTTGCAAGTCTTTTGCACCCGACTGGAGTGAGTCTTGCAGCGCTTCGACCTTGGTGCTGGCTGAAGACCGAAACTCCCGCAGGCGATCGCGCAGGCTGTCGAGATAGCTCTTGGGCTTTGGACGAGCAGGCGGACTGACGCGGGGCGCAATGGAAGGCGAAGGCGGCTCTTGCACCTGCTCCTGCACTTGCTCTTGCACCTGCTCTTCTAGCTCCCGCAGCACAGAGGGCGTTGGGACAGGCTGGACGGCGGGCTTAGGCAGTGGCTCAGGCAGGGGTTCTGAGGCAGCGCTCGGCTCCTGCATTGGCACAATGGGCACTGGTGCTGGTGTAGGCGTTGGGCGGGCAGGAACAGGGCTGGGGGTCGCCGTTGGGGTGTCTGCGGGCGGCGATGGGGGCGCGGCTTCCTGGGCCTTCTTTACCTTGGGCGATCGCGCTGGGCGGATAGGTACGGGGCTGGGTTCGGCGGCTGGCGCTGGGGTCGGCGCTGGGGGCACTGGCTCGACCACAGAGGGCGATCGGCGCGGGCTGGGCGAAGGCTCAGGGGCGATCGCCTTAGGGGTCACTGATTTTTCAGGTTCCAACCCGTTGGACTCGGCAGAATCGGACTTTTGGGGTGCGATCGTTTCGGGTTTTTCGGGTTTTTCGAGTTTTTCTGCTTTTGGTTCTGCCGCCTTTGAGGTTTCAGATTTTGAGGCTTCAGATTTTGGTTCGGGGACAGGGGAAACGGCTGGTTTTGCAGGAACTGCCTTAGGTGCAGGCACAGGCGCTGGCGTGATTTCGGTGGGCGCGGGCGCGGGCGATTCCTGCACAGGCGGCACCGCAGGCGATGGTGTTGGCGTGGGATTCAGCGTTGGCGTGGGTGTCGGCGTTGGCGATTCCTTCACAACGGGTGTCGGCAGCGGCTTTGGTGCAGGTTTGTAATTGGGGTCAACGATGGCACGGGCTTCGTCCAGCGTCAGATCGCCGCGCACCAGTTTGGCCAGCGTGTCTGTGCCGCCAGGCTCATAGGTGATGACCCGAACCGTATTGTTAAAGGCATTTGGAATTGGCTCCCCGTCTTCGTTTAGCAACTCTAGCTGCACCCAGTTTTTGCCCGGTTTCAGCCCTTTAAGATAGATTGGCTGCCACTGGTCGATCAGGAAGCTTTCGCCGTTGACCGTTGCGCGAATCCGCCAGTCGGGAATGTCGTCGTCTTCGCTGGACTGGGCGATCAGGTGCAGCGGCACATTAGTCAAGAAAAAGTCCAGCATCACGGGTTCTGCGCCGTAGCCACCCACGGGACGGCTGTAGGTGAGCAGCGGCTGGTTGCGGATGGGGCGATTGTCTGGCGTTTTGGCGTAGACGTGGAAGGTAACCTGGGCAAAGGCTCCGTCGTTTTTGAACAGTTCGTGCCAGGGGCGAGAGGCGATCGCCCTCACAGTATGCGTCCCCGGCTCCAGGTTCTCGAACACGATTGGCTCTGAAGCGTCGTACAGCGCTTTATAGGGCGAGTTATCTAAAATCACATGGACATGCGGCCCCAGCCCCAGCGTTTTGTCTTTAAATAAGGGCAAATCGTTGACCTGCACCTTGACGGAAACCTTGTCGTCTTGCAGCACCTCGTCTGGGCGCGGGCTGAGGATTTTCACCTGCGGCTGATAGTTTTCCAAAAATGGTCGCAGTTCTTGGAGCAAGGCTGGCGGCGGCACTTCAGAAATAGTGCTAGGGCGGGGGCTATTGAGACTAGCAGAGGGGCGATCGCCCTTGCCCGCAGACTCCCGACTACAGGCGACAGCGCCCAGCGCCAGCACTGCAACCAAGCCCAAGCTCAACAATTGTTTGCCCCATTGCCGTATCTGCCGCATCTCCACACGCTTTACTCCTGTGCGATCGCCATTCCAGGAACGCCAGCCTGCGTTTAGCTGCCACGGGTCAAAGCGTTCCCTACGAACAAATTGAATCGAGTCTATCCATAGGGAACTATACCGCTTCCACTCTCTCCCAGAGCAAATTCCGCTAGTCCTCGCCTCTGGGAACGCCTATTCAAAAATCGCTGGATAGCTCCTGCCTGCATTCCATCTACATCTCACCTGCATCCCGCTGGGTAGAGCGCCTGCTCCCGCTTATAGGTGTCAAATCCGTAGCGAAAGTGCGAGTAAAAGGCGGTAGCAATTAGCAATTGAGGATACAGGCACTCTTTCCGTGGAAATTCCTAAAATTCCTAAATTCCTCACACTCCTAGAGGAAGGATAGAAATGCGCCCAAGGTTATGTCTATTTTACGAGCGAAGACTTCTGTAGGGATCGGGCAATCGCCAATCATACAAGATCGAGGATTTTTTATGGCATCAATTCTTATGTCTTATACATGACTCAGCAAAAAATGAAAGCCTGACACCTAGAGGAATTGGGCGATCGTGTCCCACGCTACTTTTGAATTCTTTTGCAGTGTTTCCCTCTGATTTTTCTATGCTTAGGATTGGTTTATGATTAATCATTTCGATTTGTAAATATTCGGTCACAAACGGGACATCTTTTGCGTCCCTCTGCTCGTGAAACGCAGGATCAATCAAAGTTTTCCCATCTTGAATTATTGTTAATAGCCGTGAAACTTGGGCGGATCACAGCACTATAATCTCTAAGAAACCTACCCAGGTTACGTCCTGTCGCCGTTTTGGCCCTTGCCAGGGGCGATCGCGACGTTCCTCCCCCACTTCCCCAACTGCTTGAAAGCCTTGCTGCCAAAGCATTTGCTGCAAAGCGGTTTACACGCTCCCCCTGGGTCTTAATATGCCTAGCTATCATCATCGGCGACCGGTGGTGAGGAGGGAGGTTTGCTGCGAAAGCGGCATCTGGGTTTGGATTAATTTTCGTTCCTTGTCTAGAGAGAGGAGAGTCTCTAATGACAACTACCCCACGGGAGCGAGAAGCGAAAGTCAAGGTGACGGTTGACAAAGACCCGGTTCCTACCTCTTTTGAGCTATGGGCCAAGCCGGGACACTTCGACCGCACCTTGGCGAAGGGCCCCAAAACCACCACTTGGATTTGGAACCTTCATGCGGACGCTCACGATTTTGATAGTCATACCAGCGACTTAGAGGATATCTCCCGTAAAATCTTCAGCGCTCACTTTGGTCACCTCGCAGTGATCTTTATCTGGCTGAGCGGGATGTATTTCCACGGCGCTAAGTTTTCAAACTATGAAGCCTGGCTGACCAACCCCACAGGCATCAAGCCTAGTGCCCAGGTGGTCTGGCCAATTGTCGGTCAAGAGATTTTGAATGCAGATGTTGGCGGCGGCTTCCAAGGCATCCAGATCACCTCTGGACTGTTCCAACTGTGGCGCGCCTCCGGCTTTACCAATAGCTTCCAGCTCTATTGCACCGCCATTGGTGCGCTGGTGATGGCAGGCTTGATGCTGTTTGCTGGCTGGTTCCATTACCACAAGGCCGCTCCCAAGCTGGAGTGGTTCCAAAACGTGGAATCCATGATGAATCACCACCTGGCAGGTCTGCTGGGTCTGGGTTCCTTGGGCTGGGCTGGTCACCAAATTCATGTATCTCTGCCCATTAACCAGTTGCTCGATTCGGGCGTGGCTGTGAAGGATATTCCGCTGCCGCATGAGTTCATCCTGAACTCCAGCCTGATGGCGGATCTGTATCCCAGTTTCTCGAAGGGCCTGACTCCCTTCTTTACCCTCAACTGGGGTGAGTATGCGGATTTCCTCACGTTCAAAGGCGGACTAAACCCGGTCACGGGTGGGCTGTGGCTCAGCGATACGGCTCATCACCATTTGGCGATCGCCGTTCTGTTCATCATCGCGGGTCATATGTACCGCACCAACTGGGGCATCGGTCACAGCATGAAGGAAATCCTGGAGGGTCACAAAGGGCCCTTCACAGGTGAAGGTCACAAAGGTCTCTACGAGATCCTCACGACTTCCTGGCACGCCCAACTGGCCATCAACTTGGCCATGATGGGGTCCCTCTCCATCATCGTGGCGCAGCACATGTACGCCATGCCACCCTATCCCTACTTGGCAACGGACTACCCCACCCAGCTCTCGCTGTTCACCCACCATATGTGGATTGGCGGCTTCTTGGTAGTGGGGGCAGGCGCTCACGCCGCGATCTTCTTCGTGCGCGATTATGACCCTGCTCAGAACGTTAACAACCTGCTGGATCGGGTGCTGCGTCATCGTGATGCCATCATCTCCCACCTGAACTGGGTTTGTATTTTCCTGGGCTTCCACAGCTTTGGACTCTACATCCACAACGACACCATGCGGGCACTTGGCCGTCCTCAAGACATGTTCTCGGACACCGCCATCAAGCTTCAGCCTGTGTTTGCTCAGTGGATTCAAGGTCTACACACGGCAGCCCCCGGAGCGACGGCACCCAATGCCATCGGCCCTACTAGCATCGCTTTCGGTGGTGACCTAGTGGCTGTAGGTGGCAAGGTCGCCATGATGCCGATCGCCCTAGGCACGGCAGACTTCATGGTTCACCATATCCACGCCTTCACCATTCACGTGACGGTACTGATTCTGCTGAAGGGCGTACTCTTCTCTCGCAGTTCTCGCCTGATTCCCGACAAGGCCAACCTTGGTTTCCGCTTCCCCTGCGATGGGCCGGGTCGTGGCGGCACCTGCCAAGTGTCCGGTTGGGATCATGTATTCCTCGGTCTGTTCTGGATGTACAACTCCTTGTCGATTGTGATTTTCCACTTCAGTTGGAAGATGCAGTCGGACGTGTGGGGCACGGTCGCACCAGACGGCTCAGTGACGCACATTACGAACGGCAACTTCGCTCAGAGCGCCATCACCATCAACGGCTGGTTGCGCGACTTCCTCTGGGCGCAAGCCTCTCAGGTGATTGGCTCCTACGGCTCGGCACTGTCGGCCTACGGTCTGATCTTCCTGGGTGCCCACTTCATCTGGGCGTTTAGCCTGATGTTCTTGTTCAGCGGTCGCGGCTACTGGCAAGAACTGATCGAATCCATCGTTTGGGCCCACAGCAAGCTTCGGGTTGCTCCGGCAATCCAGCCTCGCGCTCTGAGCATTATTCAGGGTCGTGCGGTTGGGGTGGCTCACTACCTCCTCGGAGGGATCGCGACGACTTGGGCCTTCTTCCTGGCTCGAATTATTGCTGTTGGCTAGGCGCGTCCAAAGCGCTGATTTCTCTGGGCTATTAGACAAGGACGGTGAATGTTGGGCATCGAGTGATGGGTCGCATTGGTTTCTTTGATGAAAACTGATGTTGTTCTGTAGCGAGATGCCCAGGGTTCCACCGCTTGAGTCGGGTAGACTGATGGCTAAATAGCAAAACTGCTGATTGTTAACTGAGTCTGTCAATCAGGACTTATGGCAACTAAATTCCCAAAATTCAGCCAGGATTTGGCGCAAGATCCGACCACTCGGCGGATCTGGTATGGGATTGCCACCGCCCACGACTTCGAAAGCCACGATGGCATGACGGAGGAGAATCTTTATCAGAAGATTTTTGCTTCTCACTTCGGCCATTTGGCAATCATCTTTTTGTGGACATCGGGCAATCTCTTCCACGTCGCCTGGCAAGGCAACTTCGAGCAGTGGATTAAAGACCCATTGCATGTAAAACCCATCGCCCATGCGATTTGGGACCCTCATTTCGGTAAAGCGGCCGTCGATGCCTTCACCCAGGGCGGTGCTTCTGGGCCGGTGAACATTGCCTTCTCTGGCGTATATCACTGGTGGTACACGATTGGTATGCGGACAAACGGCGAACTCTACACGGGCGCGGTTTTCCTGCTGCTGCTGGCTTCGGTCTTCCTGTTTGCTGGCTGGCTGCACCTGCAACCCAAGTTCCGTCCGTCGCTGTCTTGGTTCAAGAATGCTGAGTCTCGCCTGAATCACCACCTAGCGGGTCTGTTTGGCGTTAGCTCGCTGGCCTGGACGGGTCACCTGGTTCACGTGGCGATTCCCGAATCTCGCGGGATTCATGTGGGCTGGGACAACTTCCTGTCGGTGAAGCCGCACCCCGCTGGTCTGCTGCCCTTCTTTACGGGCAACTGGGGCGTATATGCAGAAAATCCTGATGGGCTGAACCATGTGTTTAGCTCTGGCGAAGGCGCTGGTACAGCGATTCTGACGTTCCTGGGTGGTTTCCATCCCCAGACTGAGGCGCTGTGGCTGACGGATATCGCGCATCACCATCTGGCGATCGCCGTGATTTTCATCATTGCCGGCCACATGTACCGCACCAACTTTGGCATTGGGCACAACATCAGAGAGATGTTGAACTCCAAGGCTGGTCTGCTGAGCAAGAGCAGCGAAGGTCAGTTCAACTTGCCCCACCAGGGCTTGTATGAAACCTTGAACAACTCGCTGCACTTCCAACTGGCGCTGGCGCTAGCGTCTCTAGGCGTAATTACGTCGCTAGTGGCGCAGCATATGTATGCGATGCCGCCCTATGCCTTCATTGCGAAGGATTACACGACGATGGCAGCGCTCTACACCCACCACCAGTACATTGCTGGCTTCATCATGGTGGGCGCGTTTGCACACGGCGCAATCTTCTTGGTGCGGGACTATGACCCCGCTCAGAACAAGGGCAACGTGCTGGATCGGGTACTGCAACACAAGGAAGCGATTATCTCTCACCTGAGCTGGGTGTCGCTGTTCCTTGGTTTCCATACGCTGGGTCTGTATGTCCACAACGACGTGATGCAGGCTTTCGGCACGCCCGAAAAGCAAATCCTGGTGGAGCCTGTGTTTGCTCAGTTCGTTCAGGCATCTTCGGGTAAGGCCCTGTATGGCTTTAACACGCTGCTGTCGAACCCTGACAGCATTGCAGCGACAGCCTGGCCCAACCACGGCAACGTGTGGCTACCCGGCTGGCTAGATGCCATCAACAGCGGCGCAAACTCTCTGTTCCTGACCATTGGCCCTGGCGATTTCCTGGTTCACCATGCGATCGCCCTCGGTCTGCACACCACCACGCTGATCCTTGTGAAAGGCGCGCTGGATGCTCGCGGCTCGAAGCTGATGCCCGACAAGAAAGACTTTGGCTACAGCTTCCCCTGCGACGGCCCCGGCCGTGGCGGCACCTGCGACATCTCCGCTTGGGACGCTTTCTATCTCGCCATGTTCTGGATGCTCAACACCATTGGTTGGGTCACCTTCTACTGGCACTGGAAGCACCTGGGCGTGTGGCAAGGCAACGTGGCTCAGTTCAACGAAAGCTCGCCGACGATCATGGGCTGGCTGCGCGATTATCTGTGGCTCAACTCGGCTCAGCTAATCAACGGCTACAACCCCTACGGCATGAATAACCTGGCAGTTTGGGCCTGGATGTTCCTATTCGGACACCTGGTTTGGGCAACGGGCTTCATGTTCCTGATTAGCTGGCGTGGTTACTGGCAAGAGCTGATCGAAACCATCGTCTGGGCCCACGAGCGCACGCCGCTTGCAAACCTGGTGCGCTGGAAGGACAAGCCCGTGGCGCTGTCGATCGTTCAGGCTCGTTTGGTGGGTCTGGCACACTTCACGGTGGGCTACATCCTGACCTACGCCGCCTTCTTGATTGCGTCAACTTCTAGTCGATTTGGCTAGAGTAGGCAGATTCAATTAGTCAGAAAAGTAGTCAAAAGGTAGTCAAGAAGCCTCTCACTGTCTAGTGGGGGGCTTTTTGCCGGGCTAGGTTTTTGCCCGTGGTTCTACGCATCCCGGTAGATTTAGGTTCCTGGAGTCCATCGCTATAATCAAGCTGTAGTGGCACTGGGCGATCGCCCGCTATGTAGCCTCCAAACCCACTGACGACCAATGATTTCAGCGGGTCGTTTTTTTATGCAGTCATCCGGCAACTTGATTTCCTATGGCGATTCTGACCCCCCGCTTTGTGAAAGCCGCAGGATATTTGACGGCTTTGGTTTCTTTGATGAGCTGTGCTGCATCGACCCAGGTGCAGTCTGAGTCTGCCTCGCCGTCCGAAGCCTCGCCCCCTGCGGTTTCTTCCCCCGGCGCATCTCCTGGCACGCCCGATTCTGGGGCGGCTGCGCCGAGTGTCGCGTCTGCTGCCACTGAGACTAGTATTGCCATTACGCCAGTCTTGAGTGGGGCGATCGCCCAGCAGCAGGGCATTCAGCAAACCACTATTGCCGAAAACCTGGAGCATCCCTGGGGCATTGCGTGGCTGCCCAATGGCGATATGCTGGTGACCGAGCGCCCCGGACGGCTGCGGATCATTCGCAACGGGCGGCTAGATCCAACACCGATTTCCGGCGTTCCTCCAGTGCTGGCAGTCGGACAGGGCGGATTGCTGGACATCTCGCTGCATCCGCAGTTTGCCGAAAACCGCTGGGTCTATTTCACCTATGCCCACGGCGCAGCAAACGCGAACCAGACCCGCGTCGCCCGCGCCCAGTTTGACGGAACGCGCCTGACCAACTGGACCGTGCTGTTTGAAGTGAACCGCACCAAGACACAGGGGCAGCACTTTGGATCTCGCTTGGCCTGGCTACCCGACAATACGCTGCTGGTGTCGATCGGCGACGGCGGCAACCCGCCCGTGCAGCTTGATGGCGACCTGATCCGCAACCAGGCGCAAAACCTGAATGTGCATCTTGGAAAAATTGTGCGGCTCAACGACGATGGATCTGTCCCTGCCAACAATCCCTTTGTCAATACTGCAAACGCTGAACCCAGCATTTGGAGCTATGGACATCGCAACATACAAGGACTGGCGTTTGACCCGGTGACGCAGCGTGTATGGTCTACAGAACATGGCTCTCTCGGCGGCGATGAGCTAAATCTGATTGCCCCCGGCGAAAACTATGGCTGGCCGGTGGTCACCTTTAGCCGCGAATACTCCGGCGGTGTTATTTCATCGGAACAGTCGCGGCCGGGTATGGTCGATCCAAGGCTGGTCTGGACTCCAGCAGTTGCTCCCTCAGGGTTGGCGATTTATCGGGGCGATCGCTTCCCAGAGTGGCAAGGGAAGTTGTTTGCAGGTGGCTTGGTATCGCAAGATGTGCGCCAGATTGAAGTAGACGAAATAGGGCGGGTCATCAGTGAGTCTGCAATTCCCATTGGACAACGGGTGCGGGACGTGCGCCAGGGCCCTGACGGCTACCTGTATGTCCTTACCGACGCGCCGAACGGCCGCCTGATTCGTCTGGGCGCTTCCTGAGTCCAAAGGTAAAGCGGCTTCACCTTAGCCAGTGACTCCGCCCGCTACATCAACAAGCTACATCACCAACAAGCTACATCACCAAAATATCAGTGCGGCTCAGCGACAAGTTTCTCGGCAGAATTGCGATTTGCACAGGGTCTACCCCATCACCAGCGCCATTTGCGTCATACAGCAAGTCTCCGTTCAATGGGTTGTAGATAATTCGATGGAGGGGAGTCCGGGCTGCTACGCCAATCGCAAATCGGGTTGCCTGCAATGGCCCAGCGCCCTGGAAATTGCCAAAGTCTGAAGCAGCAATTCGCAGGCGATCCACACCTGGCGTAAAGTCTGTGATTTGGTTTATACCCTGTCCAGGCGCACTCAGGTGAAATGTGTCTCGACCGGGGCCGCCTGTGAGCAAATTATCGCCGGAGCCGCCGACCAGTGTGTCATCACCTGCGCCGCCGATAAGATAGTCATTGCCGCCAAGTCCGTGGATTTCTACGCCTGTGGCAAACGTCGAGGCATTAACCAAGTCGTGACTATCCCCCAGCCGAATTAAGGGGACGTTAATGACCGATTCAAAAACCGAGAAATCAAGATAGTTGGTGATCGTATCGCGTCCAATGACCGTACCGCCATTGCCATCAAACACTTCCACACCGTAAATCCAGGTAGAGGTAGGAAACTGGTAGAAGTTGTTGATTTGCCAGAGGAAGATATCGGCTCCGGGGGTGTCGTTGCGGATGGTGTCGGTGCCTGCGCCGCCATAGATGGTGTCGCCATCCAGGGCACCGCCGTCTGCATAATCCGGCACATTGAATAAAAACAGGTCGTCGCCGTCTTCGCCGTAGATTGTATCTGCGCCACTACTCAGAACGATCGTGTCGTTGCCTGCGCCTGCCCACACCCGATTATTGTCTACAGACCCGATGGTGCCCAGGTAAATCAGATCGTCAGAATTGCTGGAATAAATATAGTCATTGCCGCTATTGGCTTCGATCACGTAGGCGCGATCCGTCCCGATAAACAGCGTGTTGACGTTGGGAGCGCCAACCAGTCTGGGCTTTTCGGTTGTGCTGTCTGATGAACCGGGGGCTGATGATAGAGCAATCGGTTGAGCAAAGGTTGCGATCGCCGGGATGATTGAGTCATCTATTGGCTCATCGGCTGGCTGATGATCGATGACCGGCTGGTCATCTATGGGCTGGTCATCTATGGGCTGATCTTCTACTGGCCTCTCTGGAGAGACGATCGCCCCTGCTACTTCGACGGGCTGGCCAATGACAATAGCCTCTGCGTTGAGCAGCGCATCTGTGGAAATGGGCACGAGGCGATCGCCCAACTCTGGGTTACTCGTGTCCTGAATATACAAAGCGGCTATCTCAAAGCCTTCAGCCGCAAAATTCAGCAGCGACACCAACTCTAGCCGCTGGTTTGTCGGATTGCTAAGGTAGCTTTTCAAAGCGGCCAACTGGCCACCGTCGATGATGGCCTGAAGCTGCTCGGATGTGAACACCAGGTTAATCCGATCGATGCCCAAACCACCCCGATAGAGAGTTCGCTCTGAGTGTTCAGTAGGCGTAAAGATCGTGTCATTGCCACTCCCCAGGACGATTTCTAGAAAATCGGAGGAGCGGACTGGAGAAATATTGGCAGATGAAAGTGAGGTTTGGCTATCCATAGCAAACACGAGTCGAGAGGTAATCTCCGGGTTGAACAAAAATTCAGATTCAACTGCGAAGTGCAGCATGAACTTCGCAGCAGAGACCAGAAACGCAAAGTTGCCTGCCATGCAGCAGACCTGGCCTTAAAAACCAACTCGTACCCTATGGCACTTGAGACTTGAAAACTAAAATTCGCAAACCAAACCTAAAGTTTCAGACAATAACCTAGACACTCAAACGCCACTGGAACCGGAAAAAATGAGAAGAAACTTAGCGGGTTAAGACTGAAACCACGCACGCATGATTCCGTGTAATTACTGAGATGCTTTCCCTCTTGCATATTAAGGCTGCCTTCAGTCTCCTCCACAGACTTCACAGAGGCTTTATTGAAGCTTTAATCTTGCTTCAATGGAACTCTATGCAGAAATTTCTGCTACCTCTAACCCAGAAAGGGCGATCGCAATAAAGGGCGATCGCAATATTGATCACAACACCTATCACCAGCATTTATCACCAGCATTTATCACCAGCAATATGACCGATTCGGATTCCCTGTCTATTCGATTGACCCAGCACAACACCCGCTTTGTGCGCCTGCTGTGGTGCGACAACGGCAACGTCATTCGCGGCAAAGCCTTTCACCGCCAGTTTCTAGACGAGCATCGAGACTGGGGAATTGGCATCTCGATGGCGCAGCAAGCAGTCCCCGTGATGGTGGATGGCGTGGCAGCCGACAGCGGACTGGGGCCCGTCGGCGAGGCCTGGCTAGTCCCCGACTGGGAAACCCTGACTCCCCTGCCTTATGCGCCGGGCCATGCCCGTGTGATGGCTGATATGCAGTTGGGTGGGCAGTGGGGTGGGCAGCCCTGGAGCCTATGTCCGCGTAGTTTCCTCAAGCGAATGCTGGCTCGTCTGGAGCAGGAAGCAGGGCTGCGGGCAATGGCGGCGTTTGAGTCTGAGTTTTATTTGCTGCGGCTGGATGCGGCGGGACAGATTCACCCAGCGGATCACACGCCCTTTGCCGCGACCCTGGCGATGGATTTGAATCAGTCTGTGATTGACGACATTGCCGACGCGCTGGTGGCGCAGGGCATTTTGGTGGAGCGCTATTATCCAGAGTCGGGGCCCGGACAGCACGAAATTGCCGTTCGCTACGGGGATGCACTGCGGGCCGCCGACTCGCAGATTGCCTTGCGAGAAACAGTACGGGGCGTGGCGCTGCGACACGGGCTGCGGGCTTCATTTTTGCCCAAGATTTTCGCTGACCAGGCGGGGAGCGGTTGCCACCTGCATCTCAGCCTGTGGCGCGATGGCGTGAATGTGTTGCCAGAGGCAGGACGGCCCGGAACCCTCTCGGCGATCGCCCGCCACTTTATCGGCGGCCTTTTGCACCATCTTCCGGCGCTGATGGCGTTGACCACGCCCAGCCCCAACTCCTATCGCCGCCTCCAGCCCCAAAGCTGGAGCGGAGCCTTTCGCGCCTGGGGCATAGACAATCGAGAAGCCGCCGTGCGCGTGCCCAGCAATCCCAAGCCGCCCAGTCCGACCCATCTTGAGCTAAAAACGGTGGATGCTTCGGCAAATCCCTACCTGGCGCTGGGTACGGTTCTTGCTGCGGGGCTAGACGGCATTCAGCAGCGGCGAGAACCGGGCGAACCCGTTGCCGTAGACCCAGCCACGCTGACCGAGGCAGAGCGGCAGTCTCACCAGATCGATCGCCTGCCTGCCAACCTGGAAGCGGCGATCGCCCATCTCAGCCAGTCCCCCGTGTTGCTCAATGCGCTGGGGCCTGACTTGGCACGAGCATTTCTGGCAGTGCGCCGCGCCGAGTGGAGTGCGCTGGGCAATCTAGAATTGGCAGAAGAGGTGCGGCTACTGCTAGAGCGATATTAACCAAAGATGCTATATTACCGACTGATATCAGTCTGGCATCACTTCAATAGCACTTGGTTCGCATAGCAATCCCAAATAGTTTGTGAGATGCGCTCCCTGGCGGAGTTCACCCCTTGCAACCTAAAAGTTTCATAAAAGTTTCATAACTGATTTGGGGCTGCTATATTACTGAGTTGGTATTGCTCGATTGATATCGCTTGGTGATTAATGGAGATGCTGCGGTCGGGTTTCGCCAAGCCGAGAGAGAAGGTCTGGATTCGTCTGTTGGGACTGTAATCAAGATTCCCCAGACGACTTTCTAAATGCCCACTACCAAACGGTGCAGCAAGAACAAAAGCGGACTGCATCAAGAATGATATTGTGGCACGTAATCAGGCTTAAATTTCCCTTAAGCATAGGTGTTTTACAGACTGTTGCAGACTGCTCGCCAAACCCTTTAAACCCGTGAGCGATCGCCCCTTTTCTTTGCCCCAGCCGTATGGTTTACCGAATCCGCTACCCCCACAAGCCCACGCTTCGGCAGAGGAGGGCGGCATAGAGACGCTTGACAACCAGCCTCCCAAACACACCGACATCACCCATTTCAAACAGGCCGAAGAGGCACTCTGGCAAAGTCAAACGCGGTTGAAAACAGCGCAGGCTGTTGCCCAAATTGGCAACTGGGAGCTTGACCTAGCAACGAGGCGGATTACTTGGTCTGAACAGATGTATGCAATCCACGGAGTGGAGAGGGCGCAGGGAGAACCTAGCTATTCAGACCTGCTGCAAAAATTTGTGCCTGAGGATCGGACGCGGCTGGATGCGGCGGTGTCAGATGCGATCGCCCATGGCCATCCCTATATCCTCGATCTGCGCCTGTGCCGACCCGACGGCTCGATGGCCTATCTAGAGTCGCGGGGTCAAGTTGAAGTCGATGCATCGGGGTGCGTCGTCAAGCTCTATGGCACAACGCAGGATATTACAGAGCGCAAGCAGCTAGAGCTAGAACTCAAGCAGCGATCGCAGCGAGAGCAAATGCTAAATCAGGTGATCCAGGCGATTCGTCGATCTCTGGATTTGCCCACAATTTTTGAAACAGCCGTGCGCGAAACGGCCGCCCTGCTTCACCTCAGCCGCGTGGCGATCGTTAAGTACCTCGCGTCTGAAGCGTGCTGGCTGCTTCGGGCAGAGTATGTGCCGCCAGGATCGCCAGCCCCCCATCGCCCCGGAATCCGCATTCCCCACCAAGACAACCCCTTGGCAGCGCAACTGGCTCAGGGGCAGCTCGTGCGATTGGATGACAATCGCCAGGCCGGCGGAGATTTTAATCAACGTCTGGCGGCGGAGATGCCCGCACGATGGATGCTGGTGCCACTGAAGATTGGGGAAGCTGTGTGGGGCAGCCTCAGCCTAACGCGGGAGTTGTCGCTCGACCCGTGGCAGGATTGGGAAGCAGAGGTCGCGCAGGCGGTGGCCGATCAATTGGCGATCGCCATCCAGCAGTCCGAACTGTTTCATCAAGTGCAGCTGCTCAACGCCACCCTAGAAACGCAGGTGCAGCGGCGCACCACCCAGTTGCAGCAGGCAATTGATCTGGAGGCACGGCTCAAGCGGATTACCGACAAAGTGCGCGATAGCCTAGACGAACACCAGATCCTGCAAACGGCCGTGACCGAACTGGGTCTAGGGCTGGACGTAGAGCGCTGTCAGGCTGGGATGTATGACCTGACGACGCAAAGGCTGACCATCTGCTATGAATATCGCAGCAGCGCCCAGATGGCCTCTAATCAGGGACTCGTGGTGCCGCTGAGCGATTGGGTAGAGGTGCATCAGGCCGTTCTGGCTGGGCAGTTTGTGCAGGTGTGCCGCCTGGGAAAACTACCCAGCCTCAGCGCTGCCCCTGAGACTGCCCCTGGGACTGACCCTGGGACTGGCGAGACTGGTCATCACGAGACTGATTCTCCTAATACCGATGCCACCGCCCATCTGACTGAGCAGCCGATGGCGCTGCTGGTTTGCCCGATCTTGCACGATCAGCGAGTTTTGGGCAGTTTGTGGCTCTTTAAGCCCTGCCAGGAGGCGTTTCGAGAACTGGAACTCCGGCTGGTGCAGCAGGTGGCCAATCAATGCGCGATCGCCCTCCGCCAGTCGCGGCTCTATCAGAGCGCCCAGCGCCAAGTCGATGAGCTAGCCCGGCTAAACCGTTTGAAAGACGACTTTCTCAATACGGTGTCTCACGAGCTGCGATCGCCCATGTCCAGCATCAAGATGTCCGCAGAAATGCTGGAGATTTTGCTGCGGCGCAAGGGCGTGTTCGACGACCCGCAGATCAGTCAATATTTCAAGATTTTGCAAAGCGAGTGCGATCGCGAAACGCAGTTAATCAACGACCTACTTGAGCTGTCGCGCCTCACCGCCAACACCGAGCCGCTGCTGCTGACTACGCTGGAACTCCAGCCTTGGATGTTGCACGTCGCCGAACCCTTCGTCAGCCGCGCCCGTAGCCAGCAGCAAAGCCTGAACTTTCACCTGCCCACCAAGCCGCTAATCGTCACCACCGATTTTTCTTACCTAGAGCAGATCTTTACCGAATTGCTCCAAAACGCCTGCAAGTACACGCCATCCGGCGAATCCATCTACGTCTCTGCCAGCCTGGAAGGTGACGAAGCAGAGTCTCACCCACACCCAAGCTCCCTCCCCCCCCACTGCGCCATCCACATTACCAACACAGGCATCACCATCCCCGAACAGGAGCGCGATCGCATCTTTGAGAAGTTCTACCGCATTCCCAACAGCGACCCGTGGAAGTATGGCGGCACGGGGCTGGGGCTGGCGTTGGCGCGGCGACGAGCCGAGCAAATCCACGGCAGTTTATTAGTGTCGGGCGATCACCAGTCCACCACCTTTACAATCCGTCTGCCACTGCTGCCGCCGAGTCTGAGTGCAGAAGACGGGGAATAGGAGCAAGGGAAACACGCCCTATCCCCGACTGGCAACTATAGCCCTGATAGGGATAGTTGGCGGCGTGGTGGGTTTCGTCGGGGGCGATCGCACACTGAATGCGTCGGGGTTGGCCGCTAGGCGGACGGCGCAGACGGACTTGCTTCGGAAAGCTCCGTTTGGGCATTTGAGAAGACCCGACCACCCAGAGATTCAGCGGCAATTCTTGGGGCTGGGGCATATTTGCCAGGGCTTCCCAGAAATCTGCGTCCCGCGCAGGCTGTGTCAAAAAGCCCAGGCGAATCGGTGTAGCAGAGGCATCCTGCACCATGCGGCGGCGAATTTCTAGCCCAAAGCTGAGTCCGAGGGCGATTTCCTGGGCGCTGGGGGCGCTGACGACGATGCTGGTGGGTGTTGCAGGATCGTCGGAATACATTTCGCTGGCAGCTTTTAGCGGGTTGAAGCTTTTGTAGAAACCCAGACCGCTGGCGACGACCAAGCTGCTGACCGTGCCAACGACGAGGGCGATCGCCCACACGCGCCGAGCATTCGTCCCTTTGGGCAAATGCCCTAGCAGCAGCCCCACCAGCGCACAGACCGCCGGAAAGTACACAAAGTTGTAGCGCGGCGCTAGGGTAATGTCTTTGTTGAGTCCGTAGACGATGACGGCAAACTCCAGCAGCACCAGCGCCAGAAACCCCGCCAGCAAGGTCAACGCGGGCTGTTGCGGCAGTTTGCCCCACAGGTTTCGCCCGCTGCGCCACAGCAGCCGCCCCAGCCACGCCGCATAGCCCAGCATAAACAGCGCCGACGGAATGGCGATCGCCCGTGGCTGCTTTTCTGCGGGCATCATCACTACCATCAGCACCCAGCCGACCACTGTTTGCAGCAGCGGCGACAGCTTGCCCAAAATGCCGTGCGACAGCCCCAGCCACTCGGTTTCGGGACGGTTCATATGCTCCCAAAAAACAGGCAGCCAGGGCAGGTAAAGCAGAAAAACAGCGGCGATCGCCAGCCCCAGTGCCCCCCAGCCCCAGCGCGAAATTTGCCCCCGGTTGAGCAGCATCCAGCCCAGCAGCGCCCCCACCTGAGCCACCAGCGCCAGCAGGCAAAAATAATGAACGTAGAGTCCCAGTCCGGCGATCGCCGCCCAGCCCAGCCACACCCACGGGCGAAACCGATGCCACTGCAAATCTTGCTGCATTTGCACCAGCCCCAGCAGCCCCAGCGTGATCAGCAGCACAGGCAACGTATAGTGCCGCGCCTCTTGGGATAAGTACACGCCAAACGGCGACACCGCCATCGCCGCTGCCCCCGCCAACCCCGCCGCGGCCGAAAAGGCGACCCGGTTTAGCGCATACACAGCAGCGATCGCCCCCACACCAAACAGCGCTGGCAGCGATCGCAGCGCCCAGACCCAGTTTTCGCCCGGATGCAGCGCATTCATCCAGCCATACATCAGGCAAAAAAATAGCGGCGGATGGGGCGACGTCGCGATTAGCCGCTGCGTAATGTCCCCACAGCTCAGCCCCGGCTGCACCGTGAAAAACTCGTCTAGTTGCGAAATTTGGAAAAATTGACCCGTCGGAATCTCGCTGTATTGCCGACCCATCGCGGCGATCGCCGTAATCACCTCGTCTAGCCACATCGGCTTCAAGTCCAGCCCCCAAAACCGCAGCCCCAGCCCCAACAGCAGCAGCAAAGCAAGGATCAGGCGCGTGCAAATAAACTTCATGAAAAGGCGGGGGCGCAGTCGGTGTAAAGTCTGAGTGTTGTGGCTAACGTGAATTATGGCAGAGCAAGACGACCTGTTTGATCTGAATCGTTTTGTGAAGGCGCAAACGTCCGATTATGCGCGGGCGCTGGCGGAAATTCGGCAGGGCAAAAAGCGATCGCACTGGATGTGGTACATCTTTCCGCAACGCGCGGGCTTAGGCTTCAGCGCCATGTCTCAGCACTACGCTATCAAAAGCCTTGCCGAAGCGCAGGCATACCTGCAACATCCCGTCTTGGGCGCTCGGCTGATCGAATGCGCCGAGGCAGTGCTTCAGGTGAACGGGCGATCAGCTTACGAGATTTTTGGCTCACCCGATGACCTGAAGTTACGATCCTGCGCCACGCTGTTCGCCCAAATATCGCCCGCTGGTTCAGTGTTTCATCGGCTACTCGATCAATATTTTCAGGGCGAACCCGATGTATACTCCCAACTGTGGGATTGAAACGCTGGATTCAAGCCGATAACAGCTCAATTGCAGGGATTACAGGCAGAGATTCCACAAACAGAGCTGGTGGGCAGAAATTGTAAGCAGACATTACAGAAAACTAGGCGGCATGTTAGCGGTAGCAATTTTGGCAGCGGGCCGGGGAACACGAATGAAGTCAGACCTTCCGAAGGTGCTGCATGATTTGGGTGGGCGATCGCTCGTTGAGCGAGTGTTAGACAGCTTGGCAGCCGTGCAGCCCGATCGCCAGTTGGTGATTGTGGGCTATGGGGGCGATCGCGTGCGGGACGCTCTCAGCGCCGTTCCGGGGGTGGAGTTTGTGGAGCAGCGGGAACAGTTGGGCACGGGCCATGCCGTGCAACAAATCATTCCCCACCTCAACGGGTTTGCAGGCGATGTGCTAGTGCTGAATGGCGACGTGCCGCTGCTGCGCCCTGAAACGCTGAAACACTTGCTGGATACACATCGCTCAGCGGGCAACGCCGCCACCCTGCTCACGGCGCACCTGCCGGAACCCAAAGGCTACGGGCGAGTGTTTTGTGATGGCAGCAACCGCGTCACGCAAATTGTGGAAGACCGGGACTGTACAGCCGCTCAGAAGCAAAACCGCCGCATCAACGCTGGAGTCTATTGCTTTCGCTGGGCAGACTTGGCGGAGTCCCTGCCCAAGCTAACAGCCGAAAACGATCAGCAGGAGTATTATCTGACCGACGTGGTGAGTATGATGTCGCCCGTGATGGCGGTGGACGTGGAGGATTATCAGGAAATTTTGGGGATTAACGATCGGCGGCAATTGTCTACTGCCTATGACATTTTGCAAACACGAGTGAAGAACGCTTGGATGATTCGGGGCGTAACGCTGATTGACCCTGCGAGTATCACAATTGATGACACGGTGACGCTCGGCCCAGATGTCGTTATTGAACCGCAGTGTCACTTGCGTGGCAAGACGGTGATCGGCGCAGGCAGCCGCATTGGTCCCGGCAGCTTGATTGAAAACAGCACGCTGGGCGATCGCGTCACGGTACTCTATTCCGTTGTGTCAGACAGCACTGTGCAGGCCGACACCCGCATTGGCCCCTACGCGCACCTGCGGGGCCATGTGCAAGTCGGTAACGGCTGTCGCATTGGCAACTTTGTGGAGCTAAAAAATTCTACACTGGGCGATCGCACGAATGTCGCACACTTATCTTACTTGGGTGATGCAACGCTGGGTACGAAAGTCAATATTGGCGCAGGAACAATCACCGCCAACTATGACGGCGTAAAGAAGCATCCGACGGTGATTGGCGATCGCACCAAAACCGGGTCAAACAGCGTCCTGGTTGCGCCTGTGACCGTGGGAGCCGATGTGACGATCGCCGCTGGGTCAGTAATCACGGAAGACCTGCCGGACGACTGCCTGGCGATCGCCCGATCGCGCCAAGTCGTGAAACCAGGCTGGCGGCTCACAGTTGCCTCGGATGGGGCAGCAACCTAGCCGTGAGAATTTTGGGTTTTGGATTTTGGATTTTGGGTTTTAGATCGAGAGAATGGCTCTGTAGGTAAAAAAACAATCTCACAGCGCTCCTGGATCGGCAATCCAAAATCGCCAATAGACTTCTTGCGTGAATCGTGGCGCGGCGGCACCGCGCCACGATTCACGCCCTCAAAACAGCATTCATGCAAGAAGTTTAATCTAAGAGAGTGTTTGAAAAGGGTAAAGATGGTTAAAACCATCACTACGAACCTCAAGGAACCTAAATAAATTAGGGAGGTTTCTTGGTGCTTCTGCGCTTGTAGTAGCGACTTTAGTCGCCAAACTCACTCAAAGCAGGACTTTTCAAACAGCTTAAATCCCAAATTAAATTAATTGGTCTTGCTGCACCAGTCTCCAAAGATCCTGATCCGTGAATGATCCGGAGGCGCGATCGCTGGGAAGAATATCTGTATAAACCCTGGCGGCGGGTGGAAACTCCGATATGATTCCCCGGCCAGTTTCCCAAAAACCGCGTTTCCCAAAAACCGCAAGGTTTCCCCTCAGGATCAACCGCAGACCACTCCAAGCAGGCGACTATGCAGGCGACACTTTCCCCCGGCGATCGCACGACTGACTCCTCCATAACCGAGCTATCCCTCTCTGTGGAGGAGCTAGGACGCACCCTGGAGGCTTTTTTCCGGCAGCGCCAATTAGCGGTTGCCGTGCGCTGCGCCCTCCAAGGCGATCGACTGCTAGTCGTGGGCAATCACCGCGCCGATATGTCGCTGAATCCGCGCCAGGTGTTGCAACTGCTCGAAGCCCACATCCACGCCCTCCAGATTCGCTCGATTCAGCAGGTGGGGCTGTACCTGCGGATTGTCGGTCAGCCCAAGCCCTATGTGCGCCGACAGTTCTTGCTCAACCAGCCCCTGCCCAAGCCTGTGTTGTCGGGGCTTGCCGCCAGTGCCACTGGGGGAACTGGGGCGATCGCCCCACCCGCTACCATTCCCATTCCCAAACCAGCACCAACCGCACCGCCTGCCCGTGCCAAGGCTCAGCCCATGCCGCCACGAGCCACCAGTCGCCCGGTGCAAACCGTTGCCCCAGAATCTCTAAAATCTCTTCAGAAATCGCGTCAGGCGATTGTCTCAGAAGTTTCTTTAGACGATTCTTTAGCAGCTTCAGAATTGTCCAAATCTGCCCAAACCCCTCAGGCGATCGCCGATTTAGGCGCAGACCATCGCCTGCTGCTGGCGGGCGTGGGAGCCTTGGGACTGGCCCTGGGCAGCTACGTGCTGACGCAGCCCTGCACCCTCGGCGCGTGCCCGCAGCTCCAAACGGCAGAATCTCTGGGCAGCAAGTCTTTTACAGTGGCGACGCAGGCTCCCGCCAGTCCTGACCTGGCCGCCGCCCAGCAGTACCTCACCGGAGCAATCGACCTGCTGGAAACCGTGCCCATCTGGTCGCGCCATCGGCAAACCTCCAGCAAACTGCACCAGCAATATCAGCAAGAAAACGAGGTGCTGAGCAGGCTGAGGCAGGCAGAGCAGTGGGCGATCGCCGCTACCCAGGCCAGCGAGGCCCCGGTTCTCAGTCTGCAAACCTGGCAGTGGATTCGCAACCAGTGGGAAGCTGCCATTCAGCAGCTTGAAACCGTGCCCGTGTCCAGCCCGTTTTATGCCACAGCAACCGCCAAACTCCAGGACTATCGCGATCGGCTTGCTCTGGCGCAAACCCGCCTTCAGCAAGAAGAGGCGGCCGGGCAGCGGCTCAGCGAAGCCAAACAGTTGCTAAAGTTGGCCTGGGAGCGGCAGCAACACGCCATCCGCCAAAAGCGGCCCGACCTGGCCGAAGCGGTGGTCGCCACCTGGGAAGCAGGCATTGATCGGTTGCAGCAGGTGCCGCCCAACACCAGCGCCGCGTTTGAGGCAGAGCGTTTGCTAGCGCTGTATCAGCCGCGTGTGGAACAGATCAAGACTGACCTAGAAGCAGCGATCGCCCAAGCTGCCACCCAGCCCACCCAGCCCGCAGACCCGTCCGCTGCACCCGACACCCAGCCCGTCGTGCAACCCATCCAGGCGATCGCCCCACAACCCATTCCGCAGCAGGTTCCACAGCAAGCGCTGACCCCCCAGCAGATCGCACAGTACCAACTGGCACAGCAGCAATTAGCACAGCAGCAATTGGCACAGCAGCGGCTGCAACAGCCCATGCTCCAGCAGCATCTCCTGCAACAGCAAATGCTCCAGCAGCACATCATGCAGCAGATGCAAGGACAGTAATGTCAATTCTCGATTTTGGATTTGCGATTTTGGATTTGCCATTTTGGATTTGCCATTTTGGATTGCCCGTCTGGCGAATGAAACGCTCTCCGGTCGTTTCATTCGCAGCGCCCCTCAAGAGAATTGATATGTGTCCTGACGAGTTCACAGCCGCAAATCGCTATCAAGGCTCGACTCCAGGAAATTTTCCCTTGCGGCTCATTTGCCAATACAAAATCGGCTAAAAATGCGATCGAGGACAGATTCGGTCACCTCTTCGCCCGTGATTTCGCCGAGAGCCTGGATGGCGCTCCGCAGGTCGATGCTCCAAAAATCGAGCGGAAGTTGCTGAGCAATAGTCTCTTGCACATGCTGAAGCGCAGTTTTGGCGCGGGTGAGCGCAGCAGATTGGCGCTGGTTGATCGCCAGGTCGAGGTTCGCAGCCGTGAGTTTGCCCGCGTGGGCAATGGTCAGAATCGCTTGCTCCAGTGCTTCGATGCCCTGGTTTTGGGCCGCAGCGGTGTAAACAGTGGGCAAGGCGGGTAGACCGGCCAGGGCATCCTGATTGCTCCCCCGCTGGGTCACCTCGCCAGACCTCGATACCAGATCAACCTTATTCACCACCAGGATCAGCGGCCGCTCCTTGACTTGCTCGTAAATCGCCTGGTCTGCATCAGTCCAGCCCTGGGCAGCGTCGATAGTCAGCAGCACCAGATCGGCTGCTTGGGCTGCTTGGCGCGATCGCTCGACACCGATTTGCTCAACCCGATCTTCGGCATCGCGGATACCCGCTGTATCGAGAACCTGGACAGGGATACCGCCGACGACCAACTGCGACTCCACCACATCGCGCGTCGTCCCCGGAAGCTCAGTCACAATGGCGCGATCGCTCCGGCTCCAGGCGTTTAGCAGACTGGACTTGCCGACATTCGGACGACCAACGATCGCCACCTTCAGCCCGCTTCGCAGCAGTTCCCCCCGGTCTGCCGTGTCGAGAATGGTCGTTACTTCGGCAAGAACCTGCGCCAGTTGGGTTTTGATCCGGTTTTCATCGAGCGGGGGCAGGTCGTCTTCAAAGTCAATTCGGGCTTCGACTTCGGCCAGAATGTCGAGGCAGGTGGCCCGAAGCTGGCGAATCGGCTGGGCAAGCTTACCTTGCAGTCCGGCGAGGGCAGATTGGGCCGCCTGGGGCGATCGCGCTCCGACTAGATCGGCAATGCTCTCGGCCTGGGTCAGGTCAATCCGCCCGTTGAGAAAGGCTCGCAGCGTAAATTCTCCCGGCTCTGCCAGCCGCGCTCCACAGTCCAGACAAGCCTGCAACACCTGCTGCACTGCCATCATGCCGCCATGACAGTGAAACTCCACCACGTCTTCGCGAGTGTAGGAGCGCGGAGCCAGCATCAGCAACAGCAGCGCTTCATCAATCACTGTCTGGCTGCGAGGCTGGCGCACATAGCCATAGAGAATGCGGTGACTCTCCCATGCCTGTCGTCCTGGCGCGTGAAACAGGCTACGGGCGATCGCCACTGCCTCGGTTCCAGACAGCCGCACAATCCCCACGCTGCCCTGAGCGGGAACAATTGCTGTGGCGATCGCTGCGATTGTATCTTGGTTGAGGGCAGAAGCCGTCATGACATGAAATCAAAGGGTTCTGTTTTCAATCTACTGTCCCCCGCTCCCAAACGCACCAAGGGTAGAATAACCCGCGCTAAACCGCCACAACGCGCTACCTGGCCCTCATTGCCGGATGCAACCCTCCAGTCCTTAGCCCCACCCTGAGATGGCACATCTAGGCTACCACCATGTTTTTCGACTTGAGTTTCAGGACTTACGCACCTGCGATGAATTTTTTGGATTTCGGACTATTTCTCGCGGGTGCAGCCCGCGAGAAATAGTCCAACTGCGTAAGCCCTAAGTTTTTCGACTTGAATTTTTCGGCAACAAT
>JBDNCP010000119.1:0-15785 GCA_046719575.1 Cyanobacteriota bacterium | reverse complement strand
AGGCGATAGAGCCATTCCAACCCTGCCTCGCTGATCCACTTGGGCGATCGCTTGACGTTTCCAGCCTCAAAGTCAATCGTTGCGCCAATCGCCAAGAAGATTTTGATATTGGGCAGTTGGTCTTTGTACTTGTGGATGAATAGCTCCTGCTTCGGTGCGCCGACTCCTACAGCCAAAACGGTCGCCCCTGATTCTCGAATCATAGCCAGAATGCGATCGCACTCGGCTTCGTCTTTTTCAAACCCGAAGGACGGCGAGTGGGTTGCAACTACAATTTCCCGCCCGACTTTTGCGTTAATACGCTTCTGCGCCGCAGCCGCAACACCTTCTTTGGCCCCCAGCAGGAAAATGCGAATGTCTGGGTTGTCCTTGTGATACTCGTAAAAGGCAGGGAACAAGTCAGAACCCGAAATTTTCTCACGGATGGGCGACCCCAGAAAACGAGACACATACATTAGGATCTTGCTGTCGCAAACCCGGTAGTCTGCGTCATTGTAGACCTTAAAGAAAGATGGATCGCTTTGCAACTTGACCAGGTGATCCACATTGGGGGTATAAACAACGCCGCTGGTTAGCCTTTCCAGTAGTTCCTGCATTGACAGGTTATCAATTTGCACGTTCAGAATCTTAACGCTGTCCATCCAGCACGCTCCATTCCTGAGGTCTTTCGCTCGATAGTTACCTAGAGCATCGTCATCCAAAGCTCAAAACAAGTCACTGATTCGCAGAGTCGATGACTATCTATATTCGGTAATAACATTCGCAAAAGCCGGACAAACAGAGGGAGATTACGTACGAGTTTCCGCTCTGCAAAGGGATGGATTTCCGCTCCTTTGCCTTGATATCGTATGGGTTTTGTGTGGTTTTAATGAGTTAAATACTTTGCCCAAAGAAATCACTTGCTGAGCCAGTGAAAGATGAACTGGCGGAAAGAGTCGCACGCCTTTTCCTGAGAGACTTACAGACTAGAGGGAGAGTTGATCCTTTGCGGCTAGGGCCTGAATCAGGGCAGCGGAATCATAGACCTTCCATGACCGTATTTTTCACCAGTCCGTTCGGTTTTTAGATTCGTCATCCTCACGTTTGCGATCCTTCGATAGGGGAATGTAGGCACAATGAATGAGATTTTTTCCGCCAGTTGATCACGCTCATTCCCGCAAAATATTGCGTCTGTTAGGAAGCGATCGCACTTGGGCACACTAGCCTTGTACGGTTCAACGTTTGAATGCGAACCCTCGCAGACCGAATTTGAACCTCCTCTGACAGTTTGTATGAAAACGTTTCCGTCTTTGAACTTCACACAAGTCACCGAGTTTCGGTTTTGGCTGCTGGCGATCGCCGCTGGGCTGGCTGCAATTCACCTGACGCTGGTTTGGCGGGCTGATAACGTCGATCTGTTGGGCAGCAGCATTCTGTTTTTTGCAGCGCTGGCTTCACTGTTGGGCGATCGTCAGCATACGCTGCGATTTGATAGCAGCATTCTCGCGAGCGGGGTTGGAGTAATGCTGATTGCGTTCGTGCTATTGCGGAGTCTGGCGACTCCGGGTGAAGCATTTTTGCTGCTAGCGCCGCTAACTGCTGGCCTGGGATTAGCACTCCTATCCTCTGGTTTTCGTGGACTAGGGCAGTATCGACAAGAGTTGTTGTTGCTGTTTTGTCTGGGTGCGCCGAAGGCATTCATTCCGCCGCTATTTGACCCAACCCTGTGGACGGCGAAATTTTCGACGGCGCTGCTCTGGTATGGCGGGTTTGAAGTGGTGCGCGACGGGGTCAATATTCACCTGCCAACCGGCTCGGTCGAGGTCTATCCTGGCTGCTCTGGCATTGAGAGCATCACTTACCTGCTGTCGCTAGCAGGTTTATTTGTGGTGATGTTTCCTTTGAACTGGCTGCGTCGCGGCCTGGCAGTTGTGCTGGCAGTATGGATTGCGTTTGCAGTCAACGGGGTGCGGGTGTCTTTGATGGCCTATCTGGTCGCGTCTTCTCAGCCGGAGGCGTTTGAATACTGGCACGAAGGCACCGGGTCGCTGATCTTTTCTATGATTGCCGTGCTGATGTTTGGCGGCGTGTGCTGGTTGCTGTTGCGCTGGCAGGAGACTGCGGAACGCTGGGCGGCCTTGGCAGAGGTCAGCGACGACCCAACGGAGGACGAAGTGCTTCTGGACAGAATGCTTCTGGATGATCCGCTGGATGATCCGCTTGAGTGGCAAGAGCCATAGTCTCTTTTGTGATAACCCGCTGATAACCCGCTGATAACCCGCTGATAACCCGTTCATGACTGCAAACTTATCTGCAAACTCAGCCGAAAACCTGGTTGCGAAATATATCCGGCTGCTGCTGCTGGCGTTGACCTTGGGGGGCGTGGTGCTGGTGCTGGGGCGCTTGCTCCTGTTTCCTCCGTCCGCAGAGCAGACGAAGGCCGAGTTTACCTTTCCTGAGCAGGTGCCACTCCCTGGCTGGCAGGCACAGTCCACAGAAGCGCTGCCAATTCCCGAAAAGGCGCAGACCGAAATGGTGTCGGGCAAGCGCTATGGCTATACGCAGGGCGATCGCGCCCTCACCGTAGAAATCCGATACTTGGTCAACACCGACCCCAGCGTCCGCAATTTACTGCTGAAGTACGGCAAATCAACCCCAACTGTTGCCTTTCCCACCACCATTCAGCAAGATGAATTGGGCGGCTTCTACAGCATCTACGCCGATGAAACCCACGCCCATCTCACCAGTTGCATTAACCCTCGCGGCACTAGCACTGTTACCGAAGCGCAGTTCATGCAAAACCGCTACGCCCTCGACTTGCGCCCAGAGCGGGCCTTGCCCGTCCTCCTGGGCCGAGAAACGCTGCGGGATGGGCGCTGTCTGTGGACGGTGATGTCGGCTCCGCTCCAAAATACCCCAGCAGATCAGGTCTATCCCTGGCTCAAAGCCGCATGGACAGACTGGCAGGCCTGGTGGCAACCTCAGTTTCCAACTCCCTAGACTTTCAAATTTCCTGCTTCGATTTCCTACTTCGATTTCTTGAAGTCAGCAAAGACGCTGCTTGTCTCCCCGTTTCCCTATCCGATTTCACTCAGTTATTGATATACACCTTATTGGAGGATCTCTCATGACTCAAGCTCAGCCCGAATCTCCCACTCCCTCGCCCGTGAGCAAGCCCTTCTCTCCGGTAATTATGCGTTGGGCCGGGTATGGATTGTTGGTTCTAACGGCACTTGACCTGTTCACGATTCTGTTCCCGCCGCGATTCACCAATCCTGTCTGGGAATTTGAAACAATGGGTGCAATTGTAGAGCGAGTTCCTGTTCCACTATTGGCAGCGGCGCTCATCTTTTTTGGTGAAATGCAGTTTCGTAGCAAGTGGGAGCGTCCTGTTCTCAAGTTCCTCTCCTGGGTATCGATGCTGTTTGGCATTTTCTTGCTGCTTTTGGTTCCGCTGGGCGTGACGAATACGCTGCGGCTAAATGACCAGAGCATGAACCTGATTAGCAACCAGTTTAGTCAACAGCTTGAGCAGGTGGCTGCTTTTGAGAAGCAAATCAATGATGCCAGCGCGGAGCAAATCAAAGGCTTTTTGGAAAGCCAGGGCGTGACGCTGGAGGGAGATGCGGCCAAAGCACCCAAGGAGCAAATGCTGAGCCAGTTGTCTCAGTTTAAGGAGCGGATGCAGGAGCAGGTTGAAATTGAAAAGGCAAGCCGCCGTAATCGCCTGATGGAAAGCTCTGCCAAGTGGAATCTGAGTGCATTAATTGCAGGCTTCTTGTTTATCTATATCTGGCATCTCACTCGCTGGGCCCGCAGCGCCAAGAAAAAGCGCAGCCAAGCGTCTAAAACGCAGCCTGCGGCATAGATTGAGTTCTGGCTGTCATTAGATTTGATATCTGTGACATCTGTTGTGCAGAGGTACGGATATCTGTTGTGCAGTTTTGAATCCTGGGTGAGAGTGAAGCAAGCTCTTGTCCAGGATTTTTTTAGCGCAGGAGGTTGCCCGCAATCCGTACTAGGAGGGGCTATTCGGCTGGTGGGCGGAGCGATTTTAGCCACTTCAGCAACGAGATTGGCAGCGAAATGGGCGAGAGCAGCGTGGCAATGATCAGCACGAGCCAGGATAGATGGTCAGTTTTGGGGGTCGAGGAGTCTTTTAGAAAAATGGATAGGTAAATGGTGAAGGCGATCGCCGAAAGCACGAGATAAGCGGTCAGAAAGTGAGAAACGTGAACCATGCGAGTTTGTTTTGGGGGCAGAAAACGGTTCCTGATCGTGAGTCGGTAGTCTTGAAGGTTGAACTAGAATCGGCGCTGATGGAGAGGAATCCACGATGGGTGAGGGAATTTTGAAAACGCTGCGATCGCGGCAGGGGCTAGTCTTAAAACCGGGGCGATCGCCCTACCGTGCTATCCAACCCTCCAACACGCTCATCCGCCAAACTCAGATTTGCTGGATTTTGCCCAACCGTCTGGCCCTTGGCTCCCTCCCAAAACCAGACTACGCTAGCATCCTCACCGCTGCCAACGTGGAGGTGGTGCTGTCACTCTGTGCCGAAGCAGAAGGGCAACTCCCACAAAAAATTGCAGAAAAATTTCACTGTCAGCGATATATTCTGCCAAATCAATCCTACTTGGTTCCGCTTCAGGTTCAACACTTTGACGTGGCCACAGAACTTCTGCATCAACACCTCCGTCGCCAGCGTCCAGTCTATGTCCACTGTCGGCGAGGAATAGAGCGATCGCCCCTCGTGTGCGCCGCGTATTTGTGTCGCTATCACCAGCTAGAGGTGTGGGAGGCGTTGCGCTACGTTCAGCAGTTGCAGGCGATCGCCGCCCCAACCAGCGCCCAGATCAAGGTGCTACAGGCGTTTGTGAGCCAAAGTTCAAAGTTCCTGGATTCTACTCAGATCTCCATGTAGGCAATGAGCCTAGAGGTCTGTTAAGGGCAGTTTTGCGAGAGAGTACTGACAAAGATGGCTCAGAAACTTTACGGACTAGTCGCTTAACCTGCCTAAAAATTCAGCAATATTGCGGAATCTTGGTCAGCAGCCATTACTTTTAGCCTCTACAACTTTTGCTATTTTTAGCATTCTATGAGTCTGTGAACTTCGGACGTAAATTTGCTGAAAATTTGTAGCTGGATTCGTTTAATGTTCTGCAATGTGGGGAATACTTTGTTTACAAAAGCAATTTTAGGCTGCCTGTAGACTGTTGCCCCAAGATTTGAGACCGACGTATCCCAGTGTCAATGTTATTAGTTATTAGAAGCACTATGCATTAAGGCAGTGAATTTAGAAATGGGAAGCCAGATAATCCCCCCAAAACAGACCTTAGGCTTTGGCTTCTAAGCGGTTTGAGTTTATATTTGACAAGCTGTCGAGGACTCAAAAAGCTGTGCTTTTAATGGATTTTTTGTAGTTCTCGGTCTTAGGAACTTATAGCGGCTTCAGATGTAGAGTGCCCGAATAATTTAGGATTCAGAACTATTGGACTAACTCATTTGGGGCGATCGCCCCTTAATTTTTGTGCCAGTTTTGTGCCAGCTTTTGTGCCCTATTTCAGCACATCTACTTTTGTGCATCTATCCATCTACCTCAGTCCAGCTATGCCTTCCATGACCAGCCAGTCCACTATCGTTTTTATCGATGCTGCTACGCCAAATTACCAGACTCTAATTGAAGGCATTCATGCCGACACCGACGTTTATATTCTCAACGCTGAGCAAGATGGAATTCTGCAAATCACTAATTATTTAGCAGGTCGCAGCGGCATCAGCAGCGTCCACATTGTGTCTCACGGCAGCACAGGCAGCCTCCATCTCGGCTCCACAGTGCTGAATCGCAACACCCTGGCACACTACAGCACGTTCCTGCAATCCTGGTCTGCTGCGCTGACAGACGGTGCAGACATCCTGCTCTATGGCTGCAACGTTGCCAGTGGCGAGGGCAGCGCGTTCGTGCAGCAGCTAGCCACCCTCACAGGAGCCGATCTCGCAGCCTCAACGAACCTCACAGGCAGTGCTGCTCTCGGCGGCGACTGGGCGCTAGAGTACACCACAGGCAGCATCGAAGCAAGCAATCCTTTCAACGCAGATGCCCTCAACTCTTACAAAGGGATTCTGCCTGCGATTCCGGCGGGCAGCATTGTCGTGCTGCGAACTGGCGACGGCAGCGCCCCGCCGACCAATGCAGCCACTGCTGTTTTTTTGGATGTATACGATACGAGTGGCAGCCTGCTGCAATCCATCGCCATGCCAACTACGGTTGATGGCAGCAACCGACGATTGACCCTGAGTGGCACAGCAGATTTAGAAGGGGGATTAAGTCTCTCAACAGATGGTCGATACCTGGTTTTAGCAGGCTATGACGCGAGTGTTGGCACTCCGGCGATCGCCAGCACTACCAGCACAGCGGTCAACCGAGTGATTGCTCGCGTTGACATGAACGGGACTGTAGATACCTCAACCGCTCTGGCCAATAGTTTTAGCGGAAACAGCATTCGGAGTGTGGCTTCCGTAGATGGCAGCAGCTTTTGGGTCGCCGGGGTATCTAGCAAAGACACAGGCGGGATTCACTATGTACCCTACGGCGACACAGGAACGCGGCTGACGGCGGATGGGGCAGTCCGGAGTGTGGGAATCTTCGATGGGCGTTTGTATACTACCTCGGGCAGTTCGGCTAGCCCCACCCATGTCGGACTCAATACTGTTGGCTCTGGATTACCCGAAAGCGGATCTTTCCCAATTACAGCGGTTCCTGGCACATCAAGCGGCAACTCATTTGAATTTGTCCTGTTGGATCGGGATGCAGCGGTTGCCGGAGTTGACACGCTTTATATTGCAGATCGAAGTCCGGATGCATCAGGAGGCGGAATCCGGAAGTATTCCTTTGATGGCACAACCTGGACACTGCGCCAGCGGCTCGTTGGTCAGTTCACTGGCTTAACAGGTCAAGTTGTGGGCAACACAGTGGAACTGTATGCCACGCGAGGGAATGGAGCAAATAACTCGCTGGTTCGGATTGTAGACACGGCTGCCTTTAACGCTAACATCAACGCAACCTTAACCGTCCTAGCGACGGCCGGGGCAAACAAAGTTTTTCGAGGGGTGGCGTTTTCGCCGAGCGCAGTGCTGAACCAGCCACCCGTTGCGAATGATGGCACGTTAACCACAGATGAAGATACAGCCTTTTCGGGAACCCTGTCTGGGTCAGATCCGGAGGGGGCGGCGCTGACCTATAGCATTGTGAATCAGCCTGCCCATGGCACGGTGACCCTCACCGATGCGGCAACTGGAGCGTACATATTTATACCAAATGCAAACTTTAACGGCGGCGACTCATTTACGTTTAGCGTGAATGATGGCGTGAATAACTCTGGCACGGCAACCGTCACGATTACCGTCACTCCAGTGAACGATGCGCCGACAGCCGCTGGTGTAATTGTGAATACCAACGAGGATGAGGACATATCGGGCTTTTTGCTTGGCGCGGATGTAGATGGGGATACGCTGACGTATGAGATTGTCACAGCTCCAACAAAAGGTGTCACGATTACGAATGCGGCAACCGGAGCCTTTACCTACACGCCAAACGCGGATGAGAACGGTGCGGATAGCTTTACCTACCGGGTGTTTGATGGGATGGTGTATTCCAGTCCAGCGACGGTAACAGTGGCGATCGCCCCTGTGAACGACGCACCCGTTGCCACCGACAGCAGCCTCACCACAACAAGAAATCAGCCTCAAAGTGGAACCGTGGCAGCCGCAGACGTGGATGGCGACACACTAACCTACAGCGTGGTCACGGGGCCGGCCAACGGCACATTAACCAGCTTTGACACCACCACCGGGGCCTTTACCTATTTGCCCAACCCAGGACACGTCGGGTCCGACAGCTTCTCCTTCCGGGCGAATGACGGCAGCGGCGCACCCAATGCGCTCTCCAATGTGGCGACGGTGAGTATTGTGGTCAACTTTGGTAATCACGTCCCAGTTGCCAGTAGCAGTAGCCAGACCACGAATGAAGATGAAGCGCTTTTAGGAATGCTCTCTGCCACAGATGGCGACAATGATCCGCTGACCTATGCGATTGCCAGTGGGCCAAGCCAGGGAAGCATTACGGAGTTCGACCCCAGCACGGGCGCATTCACCTACAGACCCAACCCCAATGCCAACGGTTTCGACAGCTTCACATTCCGCGTGTTTGATGGGTATGAAGAGTCTGATCTTGCCACCGTAACCATTACCATCACGCCAGTGAACGATGCGCCCGTGGCCAATGCAGCCACGCTGAACACTCGGACAGGCAAGACCGAGACGGGTTTCCTGACGGCGACGGACGTGGAGAATGAGCCGCTGAGCTTCAGCATTGTCTCGGCTCCGACGAATGGCACAGTCACTCTCATCAATGCGCTGACGGGGGAATATACCTACACCCCCAACGCCGGATTTTCGGGCTTCGACAGCTTTACATTTCGGGCAAACGATGGGACGGATGACTCTGCGCCTGCGCTCGTCAACATCACAGTTGCGCCCAACAGCGCACCCGTCGTGAGCGATGGCAGCCTCAATACACGGGTCAATACGGCAAAATCCGGCAGTCTTATGGCAACCGATCCAGACGGCGACATTATCCGCTTTAGCATTGTGACTGCGCCCAGCCACGGGTCTGTCGTAATTACCAACACCGCGACGGGAGCCTACACCTACACGCCCAATCCTGGCTATAGCGGGCCAGACAGTTTCGTCTTTCAAGCCAGTGACGACGTATTCAATCCAACTGGCACCATTTCTGTGCAGGTGGCGGCCAATCGGGCCCCCGTTTTGTCCTCTCCGCTGCCCCGTCGTGGTGCAACGGAAAAACTACCGTTTGTGGCTCAGCTTCCAGTGACGGCCTTCGTCGATCCAGACGGAGATTCATTGACCTATACTGCAACCCTAGCAAATGGTGCGCCGCTGCCTGCTTGGTTGACCTTTGAGCCAGCGACTCGAACATTTTCGGGTACGCCTGCCAATGCGGATGTGGGCACGATTACGCTGCGGGTCGTGGCGACCGATCCCAGTGGGGCGCAGGGGGAGGGCACGTTTACGCTGACGGTGCTGAACATCAACGATGCACCCGTGCTGCAAACGCCAGTCGGAAACCAAACAGCGGTGACGGGTCAGGGCTTTAGCTTGGTGCTGGAGGCGGATATGTTTGTGGACATAGACGCAGGCGATGTGCTGACCTACACGGCAAGTTTGAGCAACGGCAGTCCGCTGCCTGCTTGGCTGACCTTTGACCCGATGACGCGCACCTTTAGCGGAACCCCTGCGGGCGGAAATGCGGGTAACTATCGCATCGTTGTGCGAGCCACTGATCGGTCAGGGGTTAGCGCTGTGGATGAATTTGATCTGCTGGTCAAGCCAAACAGCGGGTTGCCCTCAAAGGGCCTCAAAAAGCTGAATCGAATGAAAGGATCGCTGGGTCATGATCGGATTCGCGGAACGCGGCGGGGCGATCGCATCGAAGGTCTGGATGGCAATGACCTGATTGCGGGGCTGGGCGGCGATGACTATATCTTGGGCGGCGACGGCATGGATCGGCTGATCGGCAGCGGCGGAAATGACACGCTGATCGGCGGGCGCGGAGCAGACAGGCTAATCGGCGGGGCGGGTGACGATGTGCTGGTGGCGGGCGAGAGGGCAGATCTGCTGCGGGGTTTTAGGAAGCCGACTCAGACAACTCGGAAGGCGATCGCCGCTAATATCCTGAAGGGCGGCAAGGGCAATGACCTGCTGGTGGGCGGCGGACGCAGCGATGTGATGATTGGCGGCGCGGGCCGCGATACGTTTGTCCTGGCCAAGCACGGCGGCGTGGATTTCATTCGAGATTTCAAAATCGGCACCGATGTCATCGGGCTGGCGGGGGGGTTGACCTTTGGTGAGCTACAAATTCAGCAATTTAGCAACGGGGTCCGCGTCCTACTGAATGGCTCGGATGAGGTGATTGCGGAGTTGTCGGGTGTGCAGGCGGGCAGGCTGACCGCTGCCAGCTTTGTGCCAGTGACGCGGCTGCCGTTTTAGTGGTTTGTCAACCTTTAGCTTTAGGGTAAATCCCATAAAAATTTATCCTAAAGCTAGGCTATAACGCTGCAATAGTCAGATTTTGTTAGGTAGGGCGATCGCTCGATCGACATGGTTTCGGGATTGTGCAAGTATTGTGAAGTGAACTTTCACCCTGTCAAAGCCAACCGAACATCAATTAGCAGCCATTCGACCCCGTGAAACTCGACTCGGTGAAACTTGACCCGGCGAAATTCGAACATGACCTCTGCACTTGCCTGGGGCACGTGCGGCTGCGGCCAGGGGCGAGCCTGCCACATTTAGCGGCGATCGCCCCCACTTGGCTGTCATCTTCAGCGTCAAAAATACTCTCTTCCGCAGACGTTCATCTGTGGCTGGTGAATGTCGAAACCTGTGCAGAAAGCCTGCCATTGTTTGAGCAAATCCTTTCACCTGATGAACACGCCAGAGCCGCAAAGTTTCGGCAAGCGAGCGATCGCACGCGGTTCATCACCTGTCGGGGCATCCTGCGGCATCTGCTCAGCCGCTACACAGGTCTTTCTCCGGCTGCCATTCGCTTTTCCTACGGCCCTTATGGCAAGCCAGTCTTTGCCCAGCCGTCTGGCGAAACTCTGCCGCTGCAATTCAACCTGTCTCATGCCGGAGGGCTGGCGCTATATGCTTTTACTCTGACCAACCCGATTGGCGTAGACCTGGAGCAGCATCGCCCGCTGGATGTGCCAGCCCTTGCCCGCACCTTCTTTTCAGAAAGAGAACGCGCTGTTCTTGAACAGGTTCCACCCGCCGAGCAGCTTGCCCAATTCTTTCAACTCTGGACGTGCAAAGAAGCATATCTGAAGGCGATCGGGCTGGGGCTGAGCGGACTAGAGCAGGCAGAATTGGCGATCGCCCCCAATGGTTCTGTTTGCCTCGCAACATTCACAAACGCATCATCGCCGCATTCACACTGGCGGGTTCAGCCTATGTCACTCGGCAATCATGTTTCTGCCGCTTTTGCAGTCAACCTACAAACCTTTAACCTGTGCTGCTACCCGATTCGCCATGTTCAAGATCTGGTGTATCTCCTAGAGAGTGTTTGAGTTGAGATCCCCCTAAATCCCCCTTAAAAAGGGGGACTTCCGATCCGGTTCCCCCCTTTTTAAGGGGGGCTAGGGGGGATCATCTCAGGCAAATCCTGAGTCAGAAGACTTGTGCGTACACAGTAGACCCAGGGAGAAGGGGAGCCAGGTTCCGGTTCCCTCTCCTCAGGGAGAGGGCTAGGGTGAGGGCGGTTCGGGACACAATTTATACTTTTTAAACATCCTCTAATCCCCAAGCCTTAACTCACTGCTGATGTAGCCGCGAATCGCGGAAATGGCCACAACTCGCGGCGAGGCCAGATAGTTATTCCCTGTCGGATCGCCACTGCGCCCCTTAAAGTTGCGATTGGTCGCATAAATGCCGTTCTCGCCTGCGTCCAAAACGCCCTTGCCCGCATTGATGCAAGCCCCGCAGCCCGACTTGAGAATCGTCGCGCCCGCTTGTTCCAGAATCTCCAGATAGCCCAGATTCTCTGCCTGTTGCAGCACTGCCTGCGATGCCGGGACGACAAACAAGCTGACCTGCGGCGAAACCCTCTGCCCTTTTAGTGCGGCGGCGGCTTCGGCCAGGTCGTGCAGCTTGCCGCCTGTGCAGGAGCCGATAAAGGCTTTGGTAATGGGAACCTGTCCCAACTGGCTAATGCCCACCACCTGATCGGGCTTGGGCGGGCAGGCGATTTGCGGCTCTAGGTCGCTGAGGTCAAACGTATACGTGCGTTCGTATTCGGCATCGGCATCGCTGGCGATCGCCCGCTCCATTTCCGCCATAGATGTATCATCTAATTGTGCTTTTAAGCGTTCATGAAAGCGTTCTTCCTGACGCTCTGCTAAGTACTCCCAAGTCACCGCATCGGGTGCGATCAGCCCGCACAGCGCCCCGCACTCCACCGCCATGTTGGCCAGCGTCATCCGCTCGTCCATCGGCAGTCGGGCGATCGCCCCGCCGCAAAACTCCAGCACCCGCCCGATCGCCCCGTCGCAGCCCAACTGCCCCAGCAAAAACAGCATGATGTCCTTGGCGCTGATCTCCGGCGCGGGCGTTCCCTCCAGGCAAATTCGCAGCGTCGGCGGCACCCGCAGCCACAGGTCGCCCGTCGCCAGCAGGTTGGCCATGTCCGTCGTGCCGATGCCCGTGGAAAAGCAGCCAAACGCGCCATAGGTGCAGCTATGGGAATCCGTCCCGGCGATCACCATTCCCGGCTGAATAAAGCCCTGCTCCGGCAGCAGCACATGGCAAATTCCCGCCGCCTCACCGGGCGACACCACATCCAGCAAGTGACAGCCCTGCGCCTGGGCAAACTCCACCATTTGCTGATAAAGCACATCCGCTTTGGGATCAGTCCGAATGTCGTTAATTTGGATAAAGTGATCCGCCACCAGCACTAGGCGATCGCGCTCCCAGATTTTCGCCGCCTCGCCAAAGTGCTGATAGAAAAGCTGCGCCACTCCAGCGGCGATCGCATCATGCGACATCGCCAGATCGACCTTGGCAAACACCACCTCACCGGGCCGCACAAACGCATTGCCCGATGCCCGCGCCAGCAGCTTTTCTGCCATCGTCATGGGGCGGGGCGGCGTGTCGCTGGGCGGCAGGTTCGCGGCTCCACGCAAGCGCTGCTGGTTAAAGGCAAACAGTCCGCCAGCGCGAGTGATGTCCACCACAATTGGGTGCGTTTCGGCTTCGTCTAATCGCTTGAGCGGCAGACCAATATTGATGCTGTTGCGATAGAAAATGTCGGCAAAAGATCGTGCCCGCACTTCGCGAATGCCCGCCGCTTTCAGGGCGATCGCCGCGATCTCTCGACTGGAGCCACAGCCGAAGTTTGCCCCTGCTTCGATCACGTCATAGTTCATGAGTTGATCGATTCCAATAACGTGTTCTAGCGCGTACCGTTTCAGGTGCGCCGGGTCGAGATTGGTTCCTCGCTTTGCTGGGATAATATCATCCGTATTGATATCATCTCCCAGGACTAAAACCTTCTCATATTGATTCTTGGACTGATTCTCAGGTGCGTTCATAGGATTGTGTCTTCGTCAGTTGTTGAATGAGTTTGTCAGTGAATGCTTTTGTATTCACAAACTGATCTTCTGGCGAGGTGATCAAATCGGCCGTGCGATAGCCTGCCTCCAGTAGTTGCTCTTGGGCGATCGCCAGATGAGCCGCCGCGTCCCGCTCGCCCCACTGCTTCAACATTAACTCCACGCTGGCCAGCGTCCCCATCGGGTTGGCGATGCCCTTGCCCGCAATATCTGGCGCAGTGCCGTGGATCGCCTCATACATGCCGAAACCATCTGCGTTCAGGCTGGCAGACCCCAGCAGCCCAATCGATCCGGCGATCGCCCCGCCAAGGTCGCTGAGAATATCGCCAAACAGGTTGCCCGCCAAAATCACGTCAAACTGCTGCGGATTCATCACCAGTTGCATTGCCAGATTGTCCACCAGCATCGGCACCAGCGTCACATCGGGAAACGCCGCCGCTTCTTCCTGCACCAGCCGCGTCCAGGGAATGCAGGGCAGCGCATTTTCTTTGTGGGCGATCGCCAGCGTTTTTCGCCGCTGCTGCGCCTGCTGGAGCGCCACGCGGGCAATCCGCCGAATTTCGGCATCGGCATACTGCATCGTGTGAAAGCCGTAGGGATCGGGCCCATCCGCTACTCGCCCCGACGGGCCAAAGTAAATGCCGCTGACCAGTTCCCGCACAAATAAGATATCCACGCCGTCCAGTTTTTCTGACTTGATCGACGAGCGATGCCGCAGGCTTTTGACCGGGCGCACCGGGCGCAAATTGGCGAACAGGTCAAACCGTTTCCGCAACTCCAGCAAACCCGCCTTAGACACCGCCCCAAACAAAATGCCGTCTGCCCCGTCGCAAAGCTGCGCCGTCACCTCCGGAAACCCCACGCCAAACTGCTGCACCGCTGGTTCCCCCACCATTCCAGACTCTACCCGCACCGAAAAGCCGTGCAGCGTCGCTAAATGCGCCAGCACCGCCACTGCCGCCGCTACGACCTCCGGGCCCACGCCCTCGCCAGGCAGCGCCACCAACCGATACTCTCGAATCTCCACAAGCCCCACTTCCCACAGCGAACCTATGGATGATAATACGTCTGGCAGGAGATAGGGATCAGGGCTGGGGGTTGGGCAGAATGCGTTTGATGAAGACTGAGAGACTCTATCGACTATTGGGCGGTGGGGTGGCGCTGTATGCGGCGGCTTGTGGGCTGGTGTGGGTGGGGCAGACGCGGCTGATTTTTCGTCCTGATGCGGAGATTCGCACCACGCCGGACGAGGTGGGGCTGCGCTATGAAACGGTCGATTTGCCGGTGGAGTCCGGGCGGGTGCGCGGCTGGTGGATTGGCGCGAACCGGGACGATGCGCCAACTCTGCTCTATTTTCACGGCACGGGCAGCAACTTGGGCGACCAGCCCCGACTGGCGGCGCAGTTTCACGAGTTGGGCTGGTCGGCGTTTTTCATCGACTATCGCGGCTATGGCGAGAGCCAGGGCGACTTTCCCAGCGAACAGTCGGTCTATGCCGACGCGATCGCCGCCCTAGACTATCTCACCCAAACCCGTCGCATTCCGCCACAGCGCATCGTCCTTATGGGAAGATCCATCGGAGGTGCGATCGCCCTTGAACTGGCGACCCATAATCCCGACCTGGCCGCCCTCGTTGTCGAAAGCTCGTTTACCTCTATGCGAGAGATGATCAGCCATTTTGTGCCTGTGCAGTTGTTGCCCACCGATGCCCTGCTACATCAAAAATTTGACTCTCTGGCGAAAGTGCGATCGCTCCAGATGCCGCTGTTGGTGATTCACGGGACAAGCGATCGCGTTGTGCCCGCCCGCATGGGGCAAGCGCTCTACGACGCTGCGCCACCGCCCAAAGAACTGCTGCTGATTCCCCAGGCGGGCCACAGCAACTTGCGGAGAACCAACCGAGCGCTGTATTTTCAGACCCTCCAGCAATTCGTGATGCGCTATACTGCGCCCGCTGCCACTGGAATTTATCCATCCCGAAGCCAGCCCCAAAGCCCGTCTGTTGCAAAGGAATCGAGACCGTGAAGGATAGACAGTGGATATCAGAAAAGCAAATCCGGCTCTGGCTTGTGACGCTGGCGGTAGTGCTAGGCATCGGGTTTCGGATGTATGGGCTGGGCGATCGCGTCTATTGGGTAGATGAAGTCGCCACCTCCATTCGCATTTCGGGCTACACCCGCGCCGAAGTCACCGCCCAACTCAGCGACGGCATTCCCCGCACCCCAGGCGAACTCCAGCAATTTCTGCATCCCGCCCCCGACTTGTCGCTGGCTCAAGTCCTCCGCGCCCTATCCCAAAGCCCCGAACACGCGCCGTTATACTTTCTGCTGGCTCATCTCTGGACAAAGCTCTGGGGCAGCGGCGTGGTGGCAATGCGATCGCTCTCTGTTCTCTTCAGCCTAATCTCACTCGCGCTCATCGGGCAACTCGCCAGCCAGTTGTTCAATTCTGCAAAAACTGGGGCGATCGCCACCACATTACTCGCTCTGTCGCCTTTTTTCGTGTCTTATGCCCAGGAAGCACGTCCTTACAGCCTGTGGAGCGCGACGCTGCTGTGGAGCAGTCTGGCACTTTGGAACGCGATGGGGAATGCGCCAGAGAATCAAAAACAGAACGCTA
>JBDNCP010000118.1:0-15831 GCA_046719575.1 Cyanobacteriota bacterium | reverse complement strand
CAAGAATCCGCTAAACAAGAATCCGCTAAATAAGACTGCGCGGAAACACCCCCCTGCCAAGACCCCTAGAGCGATTCTCCGCAAGATGAAACGGAAGCGAACAGCAAGAGCCTTATTTTTATCAATCGGGACGGGATTGACCGTGCTGCTGGTGGGTGCGGCGGCGGCTCGATTTTGGCCCCAAGCTGCCTCAAACTCGGCATCGAATGCAGACGGGGAAACTGCGCTGACAGTCCGCGAAACGCCCCAGTCAGTCGTGTTTTCTCTGGCGACGCAGCCGCCCCAACAGAGGGCTGCCCAACTGCAACTGCTGGCCCAGGGCAAGCGGTCAGACGACCAAAAGCGGGCAAGATTTCTGCTGGCCAGCGACCTGATTCAGCAGGGCCAGGCTGCCGCTGCGGTTCCCTTTTTAGAAAAGCTAGATCAAGATTACACGACGCTGGCGGCCTACGCCCTCAAGCGGCAGGCCCAGGCCCATGCCGCCGCTGGGGACGCTGAGCAGGCAACGGAAACCTGGAAAGCGCTGGCCAATCGCTTTGCGAAGCATCCAGCCTCGGTAGAAGCGCTGTATGAACTGGGCAAAGCCGACCCCAGCTATTGGCAAACGGCGATCGCCCGCTTTCCGGCACACCCGCGATCGCTCGAAATAGCCCAAACGCTGCTCAAGCAGGACCCCAAACAGCCCGAACTGCTGCTGCAAATTGCCCGCTATGGGCACTATCTGCCGGAGGTGGGGCAATACCTGGATCGGCTGACCAAGGACTACGCCGACACGCTGAAGCCAGAAGACTGGGAGGCGATCGCCTTTCTGAACTGGGAAAAGCAGCGCTATGGCGAAGCGGGCAAAGCCTACGCCAAAGCACCCCGCACCCCGCTCAACGCCTACCGAGAAGGACGGGGCGCACAGCTAGCCAGCCGCCGCGATACGGCCATCACCGCTTATAACAACGTCGTTGCCGAGTTTCCCGACTCGCCCGAAGCCCCTACCTCGCTGCTGCGCCTGGCCCAGCTAGGGCGCGATCGCGCAACCAAGCTCACCTATCTCGACCAGGTGATCAGCCAATACCCTGACCGAGCGGGCGATGCGCTGCTAGAGAAATATAAGCTGGTCAAGCCCGACGCAGCCCAGGCAACGCTGACGGCCCAGGTTGCCCAACTGCTGTTGGAAAGCCACAGCAAAACCGATGCTGCCGCCGAACTGCGCTGGATGCTGGCGGAAGAAAAAGCCGCTCAGGGCGACATTCAGGGCGCGTGGACCCTGGCACGAGAAATAGCTCAGGAAAATCCCGATAGCCCCCTCGCCGCCGAAGCCGCCTTCTGGGTGGGCAAGTGGGCACAGCGGCTAGGGCAAGCCCAAGAAGCCTCCCAGGCCTATGAATATGTTCTCAGCCGCTATCCAGAGTCCTACTATGCGTGGCGCTCGGCGACGATGCTGGGCTGGGATGTGGGCGACTTTACCACTGTGCGGCAAAAGCTGCCGCCCGTGACGCTGCCCGCCACGCACCCGATGCCGCTGGCTGGCTCCGACACCCTAAAGGAACTCTACCAACTGGGGCAATATCAAGATGCCTGGGCGCTGTGGCAGACGGAATTTACCAATCGCAAAACGCCGACCATAGAAGAACAGTTCACCGATGGGCTGATTCGGCTGGGCGTGGGCGACAACCTGGAGGGTATTTTCCAAATCTCTAGCCTGGTGCGCCGCACAGAGCCAGCGGTGCAGCCCCAGATCCAGGCGTTGCGGCAGCAGGGCGACTATTGGCGATCGCTCTTTCCGTTCCAGTTTGCCGAGCCGATTCAGCAATGGTCGCAAACCATGCGGCTCAATCCGTTATTGGTCACCGCGCTGATCCGTCAGGAGTCGCGGTTTGAGCGCAAAATCGTCTCCTCCGCTGGAGCCAAGGGGCTAATGCAACTGATGCCGGAAACCGCAAGCTGGGTAGCCAGCAAGCTCAACCAGCCGCAATATGACCTGGAAAACCCCGATGACAATATCAAGCTGGGCACTTGGTATCTCAACTACACCCACGAAACCTATAGCGACAACTCGCTATTTGCCGTGGCCAGCTACAACGCCGGGCCAGGGGCGATCGCCCAGTGGATCGAGCGCTTTGGCTACAGCGACCCCGATATTTTTGTTGAGCAAATTCCCTACCCCGAAACGAAGGGCTACGTCGAAGCCGTCTTTTCCAACTACTGGAACTATTTGCGGCTGTACAACCCCGACGTATCCGCCAAGCTGGCCCAGCTTTCCAGCGCCCACCGCGCCGTAGCCGAATCCCTTCCCTAGCTAGACAAACTGCGCCCAACAAACTGCGCCCACCACCCCGCCACCTCGTTCGGCGAGGCTCACACACCCCATGCCCAACCCTCCAAATGCCCTCGTGATGTCACAATCGCGGGGGCATTCCGCATATTGGCGGACATTATTCAGGGCGATCGCCGATGGTAAGACAGCCACATTTATGAATTAGGGTGAAAATGAGAGCGAGTGAATTAGACGCTAGAGATGTTTTCAAACCTTTATAACCCACTCGATGTTTTTCATATTCCTTCACTTGTTCTAGCGTTTGTGCCGCACGGCCACTGCTATCTGTGGGACCCCCGACTGGTGTGGTTGCACAGTCTGTCGGATGGGCTGACGGCGCTGGCCTATTTCTCCATCCCACTGGCGCTGATCTACTTTGTGCAGCGGCGGCAGGACTTGCCCTATCCCTGGATGTTTCAGCTTTTTGGCGCGTTTATCGTGTGTTGCGGGCTGACGCATGTGATGGAGATTTGGACGCTGTGGCATCCCGACTATTGGATTTCGGGCGGGGTCAAGTCGGCCACGGCGATCGTGTCTCTCACCACCGCTGCTACGCTGGTTCCAGTAATTCCTAAGGCGATCGCTCTGCCCAGCCCCGCCGAACTAGAGCTTGCAAAAGCCAATCTGGAAGAGCTAGTGCGCGATCGCACCCAATCGCTCGAAGCATCGCGCCGACTGTTCCAAAACTTGGTCGAAAACTCGCCCGACATCATTGAGCGGTTTGACCTAGACCTACGACATCTCTACGTCAGCCCTTCGCTAACCCACATCACAGGCATCCCCGCCGAAGTGTTTCTGGGCAAAAGCTGCCGCGACTTGGGCCTGGATGAAACGATGGTGAACACTTGGGAAGCCGCAGCAAACCGCCTGCTGGCAACTGGAGAAAAGCAGGTGATTGAGTTCTCGACTCCAACGCTAGAAGGAGTCCGCACTTTTGAAATGTCCATTGCACCCGAATGGGACGAGTCGCATGGCGAAGAAGCAGGGGCAAAGATTGCCTCCATCCTTTGCATTTCTAGAGACATCACCGAACGCAAACAAACTGAGCAGCAGCTTCGCGACCTGTCCGATCGGCTCAGCCTCGCGCTGCAATCGGCCAAACTGGGCGTATGGGAATGGGACGCAACTCGCAACCAGGTCATCTGGGACGATCGCGTTTGTGAAATATATGGTGTGCCGCCTTCTAGCCATGCCCGCCCCTTCTCGGAATGGGAAGCGCTAGTGCATCCCGACGATTTGCCCCACTGCCAGATCCAATCTTGGCAAGCCCTGCAAGATCCTAACGTGAATATCGGCGGCATCGAATTTCGCCTGGTGCGGCCCGATGGCTCTATACGCGACGTCGAGTCCTACTTCCTGGTGCAGCGCGACGACGTGGGGCAGCCCAAACGCTTGGTCGGCATCAACCTCGACATCACCGAGCGCAAGCGGGCTGAGGAAGCCCTCGCCGCCAGCGAACGGCAGCTTTCCACGCTGATTAGTAACTTGCCAGGATACGTCTATCGCGTTCAAAATGATCCCGACTTTACGCCTATGTTTATCAGTGCAGGCGTGGAAGCAGTCACAGGCCATCGCCAAGAAGAATATCTGGTTGAACACTCAATCTCCTGCGGTCAGGAAATTCATCCTGATGATGCGGAATGGGTTTGGGCTTTGGTGCAACAGGCAGTGAGCGATCGCACACCCTACGAATGCGAATATCGCATCCACACCAAAACAGGTGAGGAACGCTGGGTCTGGGAGCGTGGTCGGGGAATTTACGATAAAGCCGGAAACCTGGAATGGTTAGAAGGATTTGTGACCGATATCAGCGAGCGCAAACTTGTCGAAACCGAGTTGCTCGCCCAAAAGGAACTCTTGCAAATCACCCTTGACCACCTCCCGGTGATGGTCAGTGTCCACTCAGAAACAGGCGACATTTTATTCGTCAACCGGACTATTGAGCAAACCGTCGGCTGGACTCTAGCAGAACACCTGACCCGCGATGTGCTACGAGAGTGTTACCCTAATCCCGCAGAGTACGACCGGGTGATTCGCCACATTGCAGCCGCCGACTCCACTTGGCAAGAGTTTCGGCTGCAAACCCGCGACGGTCGCCTGTTGGACACGGCTTGGGCCCAAATTCCCCTGCCAGATGGCCGCAGCATTGGCATTGGGCAAGACATCACCGAGCGCAAGCGAGCAGAAGAATCACGCCTGCAAGCTGAGCGACTCCAGCAAGAGCTAAAGCTATTGGAAACTATCCTCGACTCGGTGCTGGCGGGTTATTGGGATTACGACATCCGCAAGGGCACGAACTACTGGAGTCCGGGGCTAAAGCGAATGTTGGGCTATGAAGAAAACGAAATCCCCAACACGCTCGACAATTGGGAACAGCATATTTGGCCGGAAGATCTTCAGAAGGCCAAGACTTGCCTAGAGCGCCATGTGCAGAGTCGGGGTGCAGAGCCGTACTACAATGAAGTGCGCTATCGCCACAAGGACGGGTCGATTGTTTGGGTGATCTGCGCGGGGCAGGGCATCGAGTGGAGCGAGTCGGGCGAGTTGCTGCGGATGGTGGGCTGCCATGTAGACATTACGCCAATCAAGGCTATCGAAGCCCGGTTGCAAGTCAGTGAGGCTCACCTGCGCGAAGCCCAGCGCATCGGCAATATCGGCAGTTGGGAATTTGACGTTCACACTGAAGCAATCATCTGGTCGGATCAGGTGTTTCATATTTTTCGACGCGACCCGGCACTGGGAACGCCGAAGGATTTTGCAGACCTCCAGCAGTTGATTCATCCAGGCGATCGCACGTTTCATGCCCAAAAAGTGCAAAGGCTCATCGCCACAAATCAAGCCTTTGACATTGAATGTCGAATTTGTCGGGCCGACGGCTCCATTGGGTATGTGCAGTCCAAAGGTGAAGCGGTGCTAGACGCGACAGGGCACCTGAGCAAGCTGACGGGTGTCGTCCTCGACATTACTGAGCGCAAGCTCGCCGAAGAACAGCTCCGCCTGCTGACCGATCGCCTGACGCTGGCCCTCAAAGCAGGGGAAATTGGCACCTGGGATTGGGATATGGTGGGTGAGGCGACTTGGGATCAGCGGATGTATGAAATCTATGGGCTACAGCAGATGTGGGAATCTGGGCGGGCAGCAACCTATCAAGATTGGCGCGACTGTGTGTATCTCGATGACTTGGCCCCCACCGAAGCCGCGCTGCAAGCAGCCGTTCGCGGCGAGGGAGACTATGACGTGGAGTTTCGCATTTGGCGCACCGATGGCGAATTGCGGTGGATCAAAGCCAATGCGGTGGTGCAGCGGGATGCCCAGGGCAACCCCCTCCGCATGACAGGCATCAACTATGACATCACCCGCAGCAAACAAGCCGAGGCAGAGATTTTGCAAAAGTCGGCCCAGCTCGAAGCCACGAACCGGGAGCTAGAAGCGTTTGCCTATTCGGTATCGCATGATTTGCGATCGCCCCTCCGCGCTATCGATGGCTTTAGCAAAGCGCTATTAGAAGATTATGGCGACCTGTTTGACGAAGAAGGTCGGGATTATTTCAATCGGATTCGGCACAACGTGCAGCGCATGGGAATGCTGATCGACGACCTGCTGAGCTTGTCGCGGGTGTCTCGTGCTGAGATGCGCCAGGTCTCGGTCAACCTGAGTGCGATCGCCCAGGAGCTACTGCAAGAGCTACAGGCCGCCGAGGGCGATCGCCAAGTAGAATGCATCATCGCACCCGATGCCGTCGTGTGGGCAGACCCCACCCTAATGCGCGTCGTCCTCAGCAACCTGCTGCAAAATGCCTGGAAATTCACCAGCCATCACCGCACTGCCCGGATTGAGTTTGGCATAATCAAACAGGTCGAACAAACCATCTACTACGTCCGCGATGACGGCGCAGGCTTTGACATGGCCTATGCGTCTATGCTGTTTGGGGTGTTTCAGCGGCTTCATAATATGAATGAGTTTCCAGGCACAGGCATCGGTCTGGCAACTGTCCAGCGCATCATCCATCGCCACGGTGGCCAGATCTGGGCAGAGGCGGCCGTTGAGCAAGGAGCCACCTTCTATTTCACGCTCCCCCGTCCCATGCTTGAGGCAAAAGTTGAGCAATGACCTCTCTGCGTCCTATCTTGCTTGTCGAAGACAATCCAGATGACGAACGCCTGACGCTCCGAGCGCTCCGACGGGGCAACCTAGCCAATGAGATCCTGATTGCTCGGAATGGGGAAGAAGCCTTAAACGTGCTGTTTGGACTGGATCTGCTGCCCTGCGTGGTGCTGCTCGATCTAAAGCTGCCCAAAATTGACGGTTTAGAAGTGCTGCGCCGGATTCGGGCCAACGAACGCACGCGCCTCCAGCCCGTGGTGATCTTGACCTCCTCTAGCGAAGATCGCGACATTATCGAAAGCTATCACCTGGGAGCCAACAGCTACGTGCGAAAGCCCGTCGAGTTTGAGCAGTTTACAGAAGCAGTTCGCCAATTGGGACTCTATTGGGCGCTGATTAATGAGCCACCCCCAGAAGGTCTACCTGGGAGTTCGCTGGCATGAGTGAGCCACTTGTTGTGCTAATGGTCGAAGATTCTGAAGACGATGCGCTGCTGGTGCTGCGGGCTTTGCGGCAAGACGGCTTCAGTGTAGATTGGCACCGCGTGCAGACGGCCGACCAATTGCGGGCAGCGCTAGAATCTCGCAACTGGGATGTGGTGATTTCAGATTATCGGTTGCCAGGGTTTGATGCGCCTGCGGCCCTTAGCATTCTTCAGCAGCATGGGGTCGATTTGCCATTTATCGTCGTGTCGGGCACGATTGGCGAGATGGCGGCAGTGGCCATGATGAAAGCTGGGGCACACGATTATTTGATGAAAGAGAACCTAACTCGGCTGCCAGAGGCCGTGCGGCGCGAGGTGCGAGAAGCGCAGATTCGAGCGGAGCGACGGCGGGCAGAACTTCAACTGCGGCAGACGGCAGAGCGCGAACAGTTGATGCGGACGGTGACAGAGCGCATTCGGCGATCGCTCGATTTAGATGAGATCCTATCCGCCACCGTGACCGAAGTGCGCCAGATTTTGCAAGCCGATCGCGTGGTGTTGTTTCAAATCAATCCCGACAACCAGGGTCATGTGGTGCAGGAGTCGGTTGTCCCTGGCTGGCAAGCGCTGCTGGGGCAAGATATCCACGACCCCTGCTTTTATGAAAACTACATTGAGCGCTATTCTCAGGGGCGCACCTGGGCGATCGCCGATGTGGACGACGGCACGATTCAGCCTTGCCACGCCGAGTTTTTGCGTCAGTTTCAGGTGCGAGCCAGCCTGATTGTGCCGATTCTCCAGCCAGGGTATCTTTGGGGTCTGCTGATCGCGCATCACTGCGCCCACCCAAGAGACTGGAAACCGGATGAGATTCAGCTTTTGAAGCATCTGGCCGACCAAGTGGCGATCGCCCTCCAGCAGGCCGACCTCTATCGCCAGACCCAGCTAGAGCTGGCAGAGCGACAGCGGGCCGAAGCCGCCCTGCAACAACTTAATCAAGAGCTAGAACAGCGGGTGCAACAGCGCACCCAGGCATTGCAGCAACAGGCCGAGCAAGAGCGGCTGCTGCGGCTGATTGTGCAAAATATTCACCGCTCGCTCGATTTAGACGAAATTCTGGCAACTGTGCTAGGCGAAACGCGGCAGACACTCCAGGTTGATCGGGTGACGATCTACCAGTTTGAACCCGACTGGAGCGGTCGATTTGTCGCCGAGTCGGTGGGAGACGCATGGATGCCGCTAGTGGCGGAAGGCGTGCAGACGGTTTGGGAAGATACCCACTTGCAGGAAACTCAAGGCGGGCGCTATCGCAACGGTGAGACTTTTGCCGTTGGCGATATCTATCAGGCTGGGTATACGGATTGTCACATCGAAATTTTGGAGCGGTTTCAGGTGCGGGCCTATGCGATCGCCCCCATTTTTCTAGACGAGCAGCTTTGGGGGCTGCTGGCGATTTATCAAAACACAGGGCCCCGCGACTGGCAAGCCTGGGAACTGCGGCTGCTGCAACAAATTAGCCTGCAAACGGCGATCGCCCTGCGCCAGTCGAATCTTTACCAAACCGCGCAAGCCCAAGTAGCGGAGCTAGAAAAGCTGCACCAGATCAAAGACGACTTTCTTAGCACTGTGTCTCACGAACTGCGATCGCCCATGACCAACATCAAAATGGCGATCCAAATGGTCGAATTGCTGCTAAAACAGCATCAAATTCAAGACGAACGCCTGCAACGCTATCTGCAAATCCTAGAAGAGGAATGCACACAGGAACTGACTTTGATCAACGATTTACTCGATTTGCAGCGGCTAGAAGCAGGCGTGCAGTCAATCGAACTGGAAAGCGTCGATCTCAACTATTGGCTTCCATCCATCGTTGAACCATTCGAGGCTCGCATTCAGGAACAACACCAACAGTTGAAAGTCAACCTACCGCAAAACTTACCATCCATCACCACCGATCTAAACGGGTTCAAACGCATCTTGATGGAACTGCTGCACAATGCCTGCAAGTACACCCCGCCCCATGAACAAATCACGCTGACGGCCCACGTTGCGGATGGAATATTACACGTCCAGGTGAGCAATTCAGGAATCGATTTACCCGCCGAAGAACTGCCGCGTCTGTTTGAAAAGTTTTATCGTGTGGCCGGTGTCGATCGATGGAATCGCGGCGGCACGGGGCTGGGGTTGGCACTGGTCAAGCGGCTGGTGGAATATCTACGAGGCTCGATTCAGGTCGAAAGCGCCAACGCCCTCACCAGTTTCACGATTCGGCTACCCATTCAGCATTAGTCTGGACATCTCGATGCGATAAATCATTCTGGAGGTTGAATAGACTTCTTGCGTGAATCGTGGCGCGGTACCGCCGCGCTACGATTCACACCCTCAAAACAGCATTCATGCAAGAGGTTGAATCATGCTGGAGGTTCGCTGTTGAACTACAGCAGGTGCAAAATATAGGCTTGGCGCAATCGCCGCACGATTTCTCGCCGCACTTCATTCGTCACTCGATTGCCACGAAACCAGTGTTCTAGCTTGATATTATCCACGTAAAACCGGATAGTAAATTGCATTGCGTTGCCTCGAATATCAGTCATGCGAACCTGGGGTTCTTTCCATATAGTTTGCGATTCCTTAAAGTTATCTTGCAGCCAGATCAAAAAATTATAGGTGTAGTCATCCAACCGAGTTTCATCGCGTCCAGATAACATTAGCTTTTGATGCAGCCGCCCCAGTTTCAGCTTCAGAACCTCGATTTTTTGCTCCCATTCTTGCGGCAACAGTTGTTCATCTTCAGGAGTTAAATCAGGATCTTTTAGCCATGCCTGATAGAGTGCCCGAATCAATCCAATGGTGGTGTTTGTGAGCAGAGTTTCGGGTTCTTCCTGGAGGTGCGATCGCCCTTTTTTATCCGTGCGATTTTTCTCAGCATGATTTTTCTCAGTGCGATCGCCTATCAACCGCAGTCCAAACAGACTCAAAATTGTTTGAAAATCGTCTGCTAGATTTCTCAGTTCCTCTTTCCGCAGCCCGCCTTTTTCCAACAGACGAATGTTGGCAATCAGCGCTTCCAGCTTCGATTCCACAAGCTGAAGCTGATCATTTAATTCCTTATAGGCCAGCAGGCGCAACCGACCTGCTTCTACTTTAGAAATCTCACCATTCTCTGCCTGCTTCAAACCAAAAAAGGAGTCCAGACATCGGAGTTTCTCATCCAAATCACCCAGAATATCGGGGTGTCCGTTCACAATTTCCGACAAGATACTCGTGGTGGCCACCGGATCAGCATCGACCCGCACAGACACATCTAATGAATAGGCATAGTGCGGGGTGGGGCGGCTCAGATTAACAATATCTCGCTTTTCTAGCTCAGCATTGGGAATATATACTTCACAGTAGTTATCAATGACATAAAGGTGCGTAACTCGCAGCCCTACTTTCTTGATCACGGCCGTAGAACCGTCCGGCAACCGCACCATATCGCCAAACTGAAACGGCGTATCAATCAGTAGCACTAGTCCGCTAAAGAAGTTAGCCAGAATATCTTTGAGCGCAAAGCCCAAGACAAACGTGATGCCGCCAAAGGCAACCCAAAGTCCTGTTAGATCAATCCCTAGGCTTTGCAGAAAAAAGAACGCCCCAAACACATAAATCAGAGGCGGAATAATGGTTTCTAAAATTGGAATGAGAACATCATCCCAAGCAGCTTCGGTCTTTTCAGCAAACCCCTTCAGGTAGTAGGCCACTGCCTGAGTAAACAATTGCCCAACCAAAAAGGTGACGGCGGCAACCAGCAGGGCTGCACAAAATCGCCCCAGCCACAGCAGCGCTATGCTAGGTGCCAAAAAATTCAGCGCCAGCCGCAGACTTCCAAAGATGAGAATAATGAGGGCTGGAATTCGTGCCAGGTTGAGAATAGCAATTCCCAGTTCAAAGTCGAGGCGGCGAAAAAATGACCGCAGCACGACAAACACCAGCACATAGAAAGCCACAGCGAGTCCGGCTGTCAGCGCCAGTGTACCTAAAAAGGCTGTCGCCTGTTCTGGAGTGGGCGGCGAAAACAGCGGTAGAACTGGCGTAGAGATGGGGACTGACGGGGCGGGCGCTTGAGCCAAAAATTTGGCAGATGGCCAAGGTAGTGTGTAAGACGCAAGGGGCGATCGCAAGAGATTCTCTCAGGTTGCTCGAATGATTATTCCTCAGGGTACAGCGTTTTTGAAACTAGTGAGCTACCCAAGAGATCTAGAACAGGAGAGCTAGAAATCGCTATGCTTCAGAGCAGCGCATCACTCACCCCGCCAGACAATTTCATAACCCACGTAACTCCACAGTGCCCGAAGTTAAAGTGCCCGAATTTAAGTTTTGTGCCCAGCGGATCAGGCAGCCGTCAGCATAGACTGCGACAAAATCGTTTGATAAAAGCCCTGGAGTTGTCGCGTTGCCGCAGCCCAGCCCCAGCGTTCTGCCTCTAGGCGGGCATTTTGACGAAGCTGATTCCGTTCGGCGGCGTTGTTCAAAAGGCGTTGTGTAGCGGCGATCGCCCCCCTGTCATCCGCCGGATCAAACAGGTAGCCGTTCACGCCATCGGTGACGATATCAGGAATGCCGCCCGCATTGGCCGCAATCACCGGACAGCCCGCCGCCATCGCCTCCAGCAGCACCAGCCCCAGCGTCTCTGTCCGCGACGGAAAGATAAACGCATCGGCAGAAGCAAACGCCGCCCCCAGCGTTTTACCCGTCATGTAGCCCGCAAAAAAGGTTGGTGTGCCTTCAAAAATTTTCTCCAAATCGGCGCGATAGGGCCCGTCGCCCACCAGCGCCAGCCGCGCATTGGGAATCGCCTCTAGCACAGGTTTAATCCGGTCGATCTCCTTCTCTGCCGAGAGGCGACCCACGTAAAGCAGCAGCGGCGCATCGGGATGACCTTGAGTAAGGTGCGATCGCATTTCGGCACTGGCCAGCGACGGGTCAAATAACTCCACATCCACGCCCTTTTGCCAAACGTGAACCCGCTCCACGCCGTGGCTCTCCAGCGCCTCCTGCATTGCCGTTGAAGTCACCAGGTTAATCACCGCCTGATTGTGCATCAGCTTCAGAATTTCCCACAGCACGCCCTCCAGCATCCCCAGCCCATAATGCTCCAGATACTTCGGCAGGTGCGTGTGGTAAGACGCCACCAGCGGAATCCCTAGCGACTTGGCATAATACAGCCCACCCACGCCCAGCACCGCCGGATTCACAATATGAATCAAGTCAGGCTGAAATAGCTCCAGTTCTCGCCGGATCGACGGCCGCGGCAGCGCCAGCTTTAGCTCCGGATATAGCGGCAGCGGAAACCCCGGAATGCCGTTGATCCGCGCCCCCTTATACTCGCTCAGCCCGCCCTCTGGCGAAAACACCAGCACCTGATCGCCCATCCGCTGGAGATGATCCACCGTATGGCTCAGTCGTGTCACGATGCCATCGACTTTGGGCAGAAACGTTTCAGTAAAGAGGGCAATACGCATAGGAAGGGGGGATGTAAAGAGAAACAGCAAGTGCCAACGGGGAGCGAGCGGCCAGGATCGAGGGCCAGGGGATAGGATTGCGAACCTGGCATCCAACACCTAAATCTGGTATTCCGGCTGCAACGCCTGTCCCCTGAAACCCGCCGCTTGATTCCTAGAACTACCCTTTCCACTTCACCTTCGGCAGGATCTCTCGCTCATCGACCCGGTGCTTATACTTCATGGCAAAGTTCAACAGCGAGTCGAGTAACGAGTCAGACAGATAGTGCGGTTGCAGCCCCAGATCCAGCAGTTTGGTGTTTTTAGCGTTGAAGTAGTGTTCTTCCTTTTCAACACGGGGATTTTCCAGGTGATCTACCTGCACTTTCAGCCCCAAGGCTTCGCCTGCCTTTTGCACCATGTTGGCCAGATCGCCCACGCTAAACAGTTCAGTGAACTGATTGAACACGCGAAACTCGCCCGGTTCGGCCGGGTTGTTGCAGGCAATTTCGATACAGCGCACGGTGTCGCGGATGTCGAGCAGTCCGCGAGTCTGTCCGCCCTTGCCGTAGACCGTCAGCGGATGGCCGATCGCCGCCTGGATGCAGAAGCGGTTGAGCGCCGTGCCGAATACGCCGTCATAATCCAGACGGTTGATCAGCAGTTCGTCCATGCCCGTTTCTTCCGTCAGCACGCCATAGACGATGCCTTGGTTCAAGTCTGTAGCGCGTAAGCCCCAGATTTTGCAAGCAAAGTGGATATTGTGCGAGTCATGCACTTTGCTGAGGTGATAGAAGGAGCCGGGCTGCTTGGGATAAGGCAGCGTGTCTTTGCGGCCGTTGTGTTCGATGGTGATGTAGCCTTCTTCGATGTCGATGTTGGGCGTGCCATATTCGCCCATCGTGCCCAGCTTGACGAGGTGCGCGTTAGGGAAATGTTCGCGCATGACGTAGAGCAGGTTCAGGGTGCCCACGACGTTGTTCACCTGGGTCAACACGGCATGTTCTCGGTCGATCATGGAGAAAGGAGCCGAGCGCTGTTCGCCAAAGTGAACAATCGAATCGGGCTGGAACTGGAGCATCGAATTTTTTAGAAATTCGTAGTTGCACAGGTCGCCCACGAAGAGGTCAATATTCTTGCCTGTCAAGTCTTTCCAGCGCTTCAGCCGGGTTTGGATGGGCGCGATCGGGGTGAGGGTGTTAATGCAAAGCTCGTTGTCCCAATGTCGCCGAATGAGGCTGTCCAGAATGGCCACCTCATGTCCCCGATTCGAGAGGTGGAGCGCTGTTGCCCACCCACAATATCCATCGCCACCAATGACTAAAACTCTCATTGCTCAAATTCCGCTTGCCGATACTCCGGTAATTTACCAGTTTTGGGGGCACACTAAAACATTTAGCCGCATTTCAGTTTTCGGCAACGTTAGTTTACATTTAATCGACTCATGGTTAAGATTGAGGGTCATTTTCGTATTAAAAGCTACATTTTGTTAAACTAGAAGTGGAGCCTTGTGAATCACACAGGATGAATCACACAGGATGAATCACACAGGAGGACTAAGACGATGAGAAAGCTAAACGGCTCGTCTTGGACAACTCAACAGTTTGTGCAGTTTAGTCAAAGCCTTGGCGATGCCTTTGGGGCAGGGCTGGACTCCGCAGAAGTGGATAGCCGCAGCGATGAATGGACTCCGAAGAAACTAGTTCAGTTTGGCAAGAGCCTTTCCCGCGCTTTTCTGCCTTAGTGTAAGAGTCTAGAGGGAAGAGTCTAGAAAAGTGCTGCTAGAGAAGCGACGGTGGGCTTTGTAGGAGTGAAAGCTGGCTTTCGGGCGGGTTGTAGCCCAGGTGTCGCCAAGCGGCGGGAGTGGCAACGCGGCCGCGGGGGGTGCGGTTGAGGTAGCCAATTTGCATGAGGTAGGGTTCGTAGACCTCCTCGATGGTCTGGGCATCTTCGCCAGTGGCGGCGGCCAGGGTTTCTAGCCCGACGGGGCCGCCGCCATAGTTTTCGATGATGACCGTCAGCATCCGGCGATCGGTCCAGTCTAGCCCGCAGGGGTCTACGTTGAAGAGTTCCAGCGCTTCGGCGGCGATCGCCCCATTCACGGCCGCGCCCCTGACCTTCACCTCGACATAATCGCGCACCCGACGCAGCAGGCGATTGGCAATCCGGGGTGTGCCGCGCGATCGCCGCGCAATTTCGGCTGCGCCATCAACCGTAATCGGCGTGTTGAGGATTTCCGCCGCCCGCAGCACGATTTGCTGAAGTTCGTCCACTTCATAAAACCGCAGCCGCTGCACCAGCCCAAAGCGATCGCGCAGAGGCGAGGTCAACGCGCCTACTCGCGTTGTTGCACCCACCAGCGTAAATTTTTGCAGCGGCAGACTGCGAGTGCGGGCGCTCTGCCCTTTGCCGATGGTGATGTCAATGCGGGCATCTTCCATCGCCGGATACAAAATTTCCTCCGTGACGCGGGGCAGGCGGTGGATTTCGTCGATGAACAGAATGTCCCCTGGCTTCAGGTTTACCAACAGCCCTACAATGTCTCGCGGGCGCTCTAGTGCGGGAGCCGTAGTAATTTTGCAGTCCACGCCCATTTCCGCCGCCAAAATCAGCGACATCGTGGTTTTGCCCAGCCCCGGTGGGCCGTAGAGCAGCAGGTGATCGAGCGACTCGTTTCGCGCCTGGGCTGCCTGGATGGCGATCGCCAGCACTTCTTTCAAATCCTTTTGCCCGATGTATTCTGCCAATCGCTGCGGGCGAATTCGCTCCTCTGGTTTGCCCGTGTCTTCGGGTTGGCGATCGGGCGTGAGCAGCTTTTCGTCCGCAACTGGCCGGGGCGATCGCCCTGATGAATGCAGCAAATCCTGACCTGAGCCAGCATCCTCTGGTTCCAGAGGCGGCTGTTTTGAGGAGATAATTGCCATTACCTGACCCGTTTTACGACGGCTACAACAGTTTATCCTAATGCCTTTGTACTATAGTCGAACTTGAGTCAAAACTTCTTATCGACGGTGCAAATTTTGCAAACCCTCACGATCATCTCCGGCGGGCAAACGGGGGTCGATCGAGCGGCCCTAGATGGGGCGATCGCCCGTGGGCAGACCTATGGCGGCTGGTGTCCGCGTGGCGGCTGGGCCGAAGATTTCCCCACACCACCGGGACTGCTGGCGCACTATCCCAACCTGAAAGAAACGCCCAGCCCCGACCCCGCCCAGCGTACCGAATGGAACGTGCGAGACAGCACAGCGACGCTGATTTTGTTACGCCACGAAGATGAGCAACGCTCAGCCGGAACCCGACTCACGCAGGCGATCGCAATGCAACTGGGAAAGCCATTGCGAATCGTGTATCTCGATGGGGCGATCGCCCGTGATCAAATCTGCGAATGGCTCTTGACATTACCAGAAAACACCACCCTGAACGTCGCCGGCCCCAGAGAAAGCGAGTCCCCAGGCATCTATGCGATCGCCCACAACATCCTGAGCTAAGGGGGAAGAAGGAAGAAGGAAGAA
>JBDNCP010000117.1:0-15959 GCA_046719575.1 Cyanobacteriota bacterium | reverse complement strand
TTGAACCCAGAATCAACAACTACAAACAATAACTACAAAAAAGCTGCTGTGACATCACAGCAGCTTTCCTTTCTACAAAATGATTTCTACAAAATGAAGCGAGTTCAGAAACGCGCTCTATGCATATACAGCCCTACTGCATACAACCAGAACTTTACATGCAGCCCTATAGCTGGGGCACGTAGGACTCTTTCTCCGGCACATCTACATACTCAGCTACGATGCGGCGGAACTCATCACCATCAATCGTCTCTTTTTCGATCAGCAGATCCACCAGGCGATCAATCACCACGCGGTTGTTGCGAATAATGCGGCAGGTTTCCTCATAGCAATGCTCCACAATGGAACGCACTTGAGCATCAATCCGGGCTGCAATCTCTTCAGAATATTCCGAACGAGTCATCCAGTCCCGACCCAGAAATACCTCACCTTGCTGGCTCTCTAGCGATACCGGGCCGAGATCCGACATGCCAAAGCGCGTTACCATTTGCCGTGCCATGCCCGTCACCTGTTGCAAGTCATTACCTGCACCCGTGGTCACTTCGGCATCGCCAAAGATCACCTGCTCGGCAGCCCGTCCACCCAGCGCACCCATGATGCGGGCCAGGATTTGCGAACGAGAGATGAGTGCCTGGTCTTCGCTGGGGGTAAACCAAGTCAAGCCTTGAGCCTGGCCGCGAGGAATCAGCGTCACTTTCTGCACCGGGTCGTGATCCTTGACCAACGTGCCCACGATAGCATGGCCGATCTCATGATAGGCAATCAGGCGCTTGCTCTTGCTATCCACCAGCGGCGTACCCTCCATGCCAGCCACCACGCGGTCAACCGCATCGTCGATTTCCAGCATGGTGATTTCGTCTTTGCGGCGGCGGGCAGTGAGAATCGCGGCTTCGTTCAGCAAGTTTGCCAGATCCGCACCAGAGAAACCGGGCGTGCGACGGGCGATCGCCTCCAGCGACACCTCTTTTGCCAGCTTTTTATTGCGGGCATGAACCTGCAATACTTCCAGACGGCCCTTGATATCTGGGGGCGACACTTCAACCTGACGGTCAAACCGGCCGGGACGCAGCAGCGCCGAATCCAGCACATCGGGGCGGTTGGTGGCGGCGATGATAATAATCCCCGTGTTGCCTTCAAAGCCGTCCATCTCCGTCAGCAACTGGTTCAGCGTTTGCTCGCGCTCGTCGTTGCCGCCGCCGATGCCCGCGCCGCGCTGCCGTCCCACCGCGTCAATCTCATCGATGAAGATGATGCAGGGCGCGTTTTCCTTGGCTTTTTTGAACAGGTCACGGACGCGAGACGCACCCACACCGACGAACATTTCCACAAATTCCGAGCCGGAAATGCTGAAGAAGGGAACACCCGCCTCTCCGGCGATCGCCTTGGCTAGTAGCGTTTTCCCCGTCCCCGGCGGGCCCACCAGCAGCACACCCTTGGGAATCTTGGCTCCGACCGCTGTAAAGCGCTCCGGCTTCTTCAGGAACGTCACCACTTCTTGCAGCTCTTCCTTCGCTTCTTCAATCCCTGCTACATCGTCAAACATTACGCCCGTCTTAGCTTCCATCATGAAGCGGGCGCGAGACTTGCCGAAGTTCATCGCCTGACCGGGGCCACCGGGCACATTGCCAGAGCGACGGAACAGCAGGAATAACCCGCCGATCAGCAGGATAGGGAACAGTAAATTGCCCAACAGTCCCCAAATGGCCGCATCGTTGCGCGGTGGATGCACGTCGAAGCTAATATTGTCATTTCTCAACCTAGAGACCAACTCTGGGGCGTTTCCTGGCAAATCAACCCGTAACCGCTGAATTCGGTTATCCAGCTCTGGGTCAACTGCTTCTACGATGGCTGTGCGACCGCCCTCATATAAATCCACACTGGTTACGCGGCCCGCATCCAGATATTCCAGAAAGCGACCGTAGGTCATGCGGGTGCTGGCGGTATTTCGCCCCATGTCCATTGGGGAGGTAGTAAACGCACCCTGCCAGAAGAAGAAGCCGACCACCAGGGCTGGCAATGTCCAAAGGAGGATGACTCTCCAGGAAAGTTTCATAACGCCAGGTGCCTCTAAAAACTGCAACTAAAAGACTCGAACTAAAGACTCAAAGGCTTGAGACTCGATGATGCTAAAGACCCGAAGACTCAGAGAGAGGCTCGACCGACTGAACGAAGCCCCGCCCAGCCAGCGCCTATAGCTAACACTTATAAGAATAAGTCAACACTATAAGGGAGGCAGCGTCTACTCACCAGTCAGGCGATCAGGAACGCCCACCACGCAAAACAGCCAGATCGCTTTGAGGAACTTCTATTTCTGAGAACGAATCTTAACTAAATTTAACTTAATTTTTGAAGTTCAGACAACTTGAGTCGCAGAATTCTGAATCTAGCCAGCTTAGATATGGCGACTTAGCCTTGATTTTGTCATCAGTTGCTAGCGCGACAAGCGTGGACATCGCCAGCGGACAATCATTCCGCCGAGCGCAGCCAAGCCCAGTAGGATGCCGGGTTCTGGCGTTGCCTGGGGCGTTCCGCCATGCAGCACAAAGTTCAGGTCGGGCGAGGAGCCATCCCAACTGTCGTTCACTGCTTTAAACGTGGTCAGGTTGGTGGCTGGATTATAAGAAAAATTGTCCAGGATGGTGTAACCCGACTGGATGCCTCGAAACTCTAGCTGGCCGGGGTTGGTGCCCTGGGCTGACCAGTTGCCCGGAATGGCGATCGCCAGTTCATAGGCTGGCGGAATCAGTCCGGTATTTGAGCCGCCGCCCAGAAACTCCAGATCCCACGCATTTCCATCGAACGAGCGCACTAGCCAGCTTTCGGCAAAGCTCCCGCCGGGCGCAGTGGCGACAGGGGTGTTGTAGCGGATTTCAAAACCGCCGGGGCCACCGTTCGACACGATGAAATGGGTAAATACATTGCCGCTTTGGGTGACGCTGGCGATGCTATTGCTGCCAGATGGCAGTCCGACAAAGTTTTGGGCGCTGGTTTTGAGTTGAGTATCGAGCGTAATTAGCTCGCCCCGCTCAGCTTCGGTGGTGTAGGTAATGCGGTAGGCGGCCAGAGCATCGGCAAAGTCGGGCTGACTAAAGCTGAGGTCATAGGCCGATTGGCGCGAGTTGAAGCTAAAGGCCGTAGCGGCTTCTACACCCGCGCCGAGGGAGAGGGCGATCGCCCCCAAAGACCCCAGCAGACCAGTCAGAACACCGGATCGCTGTGGTGCATTTGGGGCGATAGATAGAAAGTGATCCGAAGCGTGGGGCGATCGCTCGTTGAGCCTGAGTTCATTAGGCCTAACCAAAGCCGGGTCAAGGGAATTCACGGCGTAAGTCTTATGCATAGGAATGGGAAACTTTTCAAATTTTTTGGAGAATTTTTTTGGAGAAATTTCAATGCCGCCAAGGTGAAGAGTAGTTGTGAAGAGTAGTCAAGAGTAGTCAAAAGCAGCCAATGCGAAACAGTCCGAATCTAGACCTTGTAGCGAAATGAACGGAGTAAAGCAGTAGATGCCCGCAGATGTCCCAAAGATGCCAAAGGATACAAAGGATGCCCGCAGATGTCCCAAAGATACCAAAAGATTCCTCAGAAGATTCCTCAGAAAAGATTCCTTGGAATCGACACAGCTATCAACAACCGCACAACAACCACACTGGTATCCCGTTATACAACATTGCCTTTTTGTCCGGGTATTTGCATTTCGTCCGTCTTAGTCTAGATTGCACCAAATTTCTTGACCCGAAACCGGGGCAAATCGAATTTAAGCATTTCTTATGCCCACCGATTTCCCCAAGCGAGTTTTTACTCTGTCATCTGCGCGAGAGTAATGCCTAAAATAAGGTGGAACTGCCGCAAAGGGAAAAGATTCTCATGGGACTGTTTGATCGTGTAAGCCGGGTGGTGCGGGCCAACCTCAACGCCGCCGTTAGCTCTGCCGAAGACCCCGAAAAGATTCTAGATCAAGCGCTGATCGACATGCAGGAAGACCTGATCCAAATGCGTCAGGCCGTGGCCAGCGCGATCGCCAGCCAAAAGCGGATGCAGCAGCAATACAACCAGGCGCAGGCCGAGGCCAACAACTGGCATCAGCGCGCCCAGCTAGCCCTGCAAAAGGGTGACGAAAGCCTGGCCCGCGAAGCGCTAAACCGCAAGAAAGTGCAGCTTGATACTTCTGCGGCGCTGAAGACTCAACTCGACCAACAGACCGCCACCGTCGATACCCTCAAGCGCAACCTGATTGCCCTAGAAGGCAAGATCGCCGAAGCCAAAACCAAAAAAGACATGCTCAAGGCTCGCGCCAGCGCCGCCAAAGCCAACGAGCAACTGCAAAACACTGTCGGCAAGCTGGGCACTAGCACGGCAATGGGCGCATTTGAGCGAATGGAAGAAAAAGTGCTGCAAATGGAAGCCCGCTCTCAGGCTGCGGCCGAGCTAGCCGGAACCGACCTAGAAATGCAGTTTGCCGCGCTGGAATCGGGAACCGATGTGGATGCTGAGCTAGAAGCCATGAAAGCGCAGTTGATCGGCGGCGCATCGCCCACCCAGAGCCAGCTTCCAGCAAGCGGATCGACTACCACCACGACCACGGATGCCTCGGTCGATGCCGAGCTAGAACAACTGAAGACCCAGCTTGACCAGCTTTAACGGGTCTGATTTGGCGATTTTGAGCCGAAGATAGCGTTTCTAAAAAATTCAAGGCGAGATGGTGCGGGAGTGTTCTTCAGGCTCATCTCGCTTTTTAACGGCGTTCGGCGAGGCTTGGGGAGTTTTGCGCGGCTGCCAGGGGTTCTACTCGGTATATGGCACGATGGATAAGTGCCCGTCCTGCGGCAATCAACCCAAGCACTTTAGTAAGCTGATTAGACGTTTTATGAGTAGCAGTGTGGTGGTCATTTCCGACGCTGAGTTTGAAACGACCGTTCTGCAAACCGACCAGCCCGTGCTGGTCTATTTTTGGGCCCCTTGGTGTGGGCCCTGTCGCCTAATGTCGCCGATGATGGAATCAGTCGCCAGTCAGTATGGCGATCGCCTTAAAATTGTCAAAATGGAGGTCGATGCCAACCCTGAAGCAGTCGCCCGCTACAAGGTGGAAGGCGTACCTGCCTTGATTTTGTTTCGAGAAGGGCAGCCCGTAGAGGCGATCGAAGGGGTGGTCAACAAACAGCGCATCGAAGGCTTTTTGGACGCACACCTTCCTCAGCCCGCGTAGATCTACTCAAACCAGACAGTTTCTGAAACTGGCACTGCCTCTCCACTAGTGCCCCTCCCAGCGCTTGAGAGGCACACAATCAATGTCAAACTGATCCAGCGCCCGCGCTACGACAAAATCCACCAGATCCTCCACCGTCTGCGGGTGGTGATACCAGGCCGGAATCGCTGGCACAATCCGCGCTCCGGCCTCGGCTAGCGTCGTCAGATTTCGCAAATGAATCAGGCTAAAGGGCGTTTCGCGGGGTACGATTACCAGCTTGCGCCCTTCTTTTAGCTGCACGTCGGCGGCCCGCTCTAGTAGGTCGGAACTAAGACCCGCCGCCAGTTTGCCCACGGTACTCATGCTGCATGGCATCACCAACATCCCCGCCGTGCGAAAAGAGCCGCTGGCAATATTGGCCCCTACATCTCCCCAAGGATGGCAGCGCAGCTTGCCTCCCCGGTCTACGCCCGCCTGCTGCCGCCAAAACTCTTCTTGCTGAGAAGGTTCCGCAGGCATTCGGATGCCCTGTTCAGCCTGCCACACCATGTAGGTCGATTTGGACGCAACCAGTTCGACGGCATAATCTGCCTCCAGCAAAAACTTGAGCGATCGCACGGCGTAAATCAGCCCAGATGCACCTGTGATACCAAGGATGAGGGGAAGAGAAGAGGTTTGGGACGGCAAGAGATTAAGAAAAAAAGAGACTATTCTTCTCCCATTATCACCTCCAGAATCTAGAGATGCAGGAAGAGGCGATCGCCCCCAAATCCCCCAATCCATACCCCTGGCAATCTTCCAGAATCAAAAATCACTCCATTTTAGGGTGTAGGGTTGTACCCTTGGGAAAAGAAAGAAAAATGAAGAACGAAGAACGAAAAACGAACACCCGTTCTTCCCTCTTCGTTCTTCCCTCTTCCCTCTTCGTTCTTCCCTCTTCCCTCTTCCCCCCGTGTCCTCCACCTCCCCACCCCCTTCTCGCTCTCGCCGCATTCCCAGCCAGCGCTGGCAAATTGCAGCGGCCGATCTAGAACAGGCGGCGCGGCTGGCGGCAGCAGTCGATCTCAGTCCGGTGCTGGGGCAGGTCTTGCTCAATCGGGATATCAACACACCCGACCAAGCGCGGGTATTTCTCAATCCTGAACTGATGCAGTTGGCCTCGCCGATGGACGAGTTTCCTGACCTGGCAGAGGCGGTGGGTATTTTGCAGGAGGCGATCGCCCGACAGCAGCGAATTGCCATCTGCGGCGACTACGATGCCGACGGCATGACCAGCACGGCGCTGTTGCTGCGGGCGCTGCGATCGCTCGGTGGGCGCGTCCAATCCGACATTCCCAGCCGCATGACAGAGGGCTATGGCATCAACCACCGCATCGTGGAAGACTTTCATGCCCAAGGCGTGCGGGTGATCTTGACCGTAGACAACGGCATCGCGGCGGCGGGGCCCATTGGCTTTGCCCGCGATCTGGGAATGCGCGTCATCGTCACCGATCACCACGACATTCCGCCAGAACTGCCCCCCGCCCACGCCATTCTAAATCCCAAACTCATTGCCGAAAATTCGCCCTATCGCGGGCTGGCGGGCGTAGGCGTGGCCTACATTTTGGCAATCTCGCTGGCACAAGCGCTGGGGCAAACCCAAGACCTCACCGGGCCGCTGCTGGAACTTTTCACCCTGGGCACGATTGCCGACCTAGCTCCGCTGACGGGCGTAAATCGCCGCTGGCTGCAACGGGGACTGCGGCGACTGCCCAAGTCGCAGTTGGCGGGCGTGCAAGCTCTGATTCAAGTCGCTGGCATCAGTCAGGAGCAGGACGTACTCAAGCCAGAAGTCATTGGGTTTCGCCTGGGGCCGCGAATCAATGCTGTAGGGCGCATTGCCGACCCCAATATTGTGATCGACCTGCTGACGACGGACGATCCGGGCGTGGCGCTGGAGCGGGCGATGCAGTGCGAAGAGGTGAACCAACTGCGGCAGCGGTTGTGCGAATTGATCGAACAGGAGGCGATCGCCCTTGCTGAAACCTACGCGCCCAATCTGCAAAACGACCGCGTGCTGCTGCTGGTCAAAGACGGCTGGCATCATGGGGTGATTGGCATTGTCGCGTCGCGGCTGGTAGAGCGCTATGGCGTGCCCGTGTTCATCGGCACTTACGAAGAAGGCGACCCGACGCGGATTCGCGGCTCGGCGCGGGGCATCCCAGAATTCAACGTATTCGATGCATTGCAATGCTGCGCCGACGTGCTGGACAAGTTTGGCGGACACAAGGCAGCGGGCGGCTTTTCCCTAGCAACAGAGAATCTGGCGGAAATGCGATCGCGCCTGCGAATCTTCGCCAACATGCACCTGCAACCCCAACACCTGCGCCCGCTGATCGAAGTCGATGCCCAAGCCAACCTGCGCGACCTCACCCTCGACCTGTATCAGCAAATCGACCAACTCCACCCCTGCGGCATCGGCAACCCCGACCCCGTCTTCTGGACTCCCAATGTCCGCATTATGGAACAGCAGGTAATCGGCAAAGACCGCTCCCACCTGCGCGTCGTTGTGTCTCAGGATGATGACGAGTATGGCATAAAGGCGATCGCCTGGCGCTGGGGCGAATACTGTCCCCTGCCCAGCCCCATCGACATCGCCTATCGCCTCCGCCTCAACGAGTGGAACGGTCAGGTCAATGTCGAACTCGAACTCATTGGCATCCGTCTCCCTGGCGGTGTCCCCATCGACACCCTCCCCGAACCCACCGATTTCCCCGCTCAATCCACCCCTCCAACACCCAACCACCCAACCACCCAACCAACCCCTCCCCTCCTCCCCTTCCCCTTCAACAACCGCACCTATACCTGCCACATCACGACCGTAGAGGGTCAGCGCGAACTGCACATTTACAACCCCGACGGGCAGCTTTTGGCGACTCGCCCCAAAGAAACCTGGGGATTTTTGGGCAAGAGCCGCGCTGATGCTCAACCTGTAGATGTCTCCCAGCCGCACTATTTCAACCTGATTCGCGCTGCCCTCAACGCGCTTGAAATTGCAGAAAAAACCGAGCTGCTAAAAAAAAAGACCAACTCCTAGCTGAAAAAGACCGGCAAATCCACGCCCTTACCCAGGAGCTTGTCCGCTTGCAGCAGCAGTTCAGTCAGTCTTTGGCTAAACAGCAGGCTCCAAGCCCACAGCGCGACCCTAGGACAGATCCTTCTGCAACGCCTCTGCATCCAGAAGCCTCTGTCCCGTATTCACCAATCCAAACCGACGCAATGCAGGTTCCCGTCTCGACGGAATTTGCTTTGCCCGATCCGCAAACGAGTTCTGCCAGTCCGATACTCAGCGTCCTAACATTCCCAAAAAACATAAAAGCGCACCTTGGCAAGAAGGTCTGGTATTGTCTCAACGCTGAGAGCCAGCAGGACTTACAGACTGTTCAACGGCTGGCTGCCGACTCTGGAGAGCAGTTTGACTCTTCCGCTCTGGGGCGATCGCTCTTGTCTGTTGTGTTGCAAGAAGTCGTCGAGCCATTTATCGCAGCGCTGGGAGAATACTGGCTAGAGCAGACGGGCGACACTCAGCTTGGCGACCTTTCACTTGATCCAGAGGAGTTCAAAACGCCCAGCGCATTGATCACTGTAGCGATGCTCCTTGCACCTACCTGGCAAGCCATTCGAGAATCTGCGCTGAAGATGCCGCTGGAACCTGCCGCCGCTGATCTCTACATCTCAGCAGGCAACCCAGACGACGAAGCGGCAGAAGATGCCCGCTATCAGGTCGCGGAGTTTTTGCAAAGTTGGGAGCATCCGCTGGCGGGCTGGATACAAGACGACCCCACTGCCGCTGCGAGTCTGCTGGCACAGATGGGGCAGTTGGCTCATGGCGCGTTTGAGAAGGGGCGATCGCTCTTCCCCTGGCAGTTAAACCTATTGCAGCAAAAGATCCTGGGAACACCCTCTGAATTGGGGCTATTGCAATGCATCTATGGCAGCTTGTAGCACTCTGGCGGCCCACAGCACGCTGCGCTTGGGCGATCGCCATTCGTCCAGAACAATAGACTTCTTGCGTGAATCGTGGCGCGGCGGCACCGCACCACGATTCACGCCCTCAAAACAGCATTCATGCAAGAGGTTTAATAAATGGGGATTCAGGTTCTCCAGACAATCGGTTCAACTAGACAGTCACCGATAGACCTTATCCTGGGCAAATCTAGTGCAGCTTGTTCAGGATTTTCAAAACTTGATTGGAAATGCAATCGCTTAAATCGCCAGCGCTGTCTTGAGCTTAGCTAGCGTGGCAGATTCCTCAGGACTGATCTTGTTTGCCCCAGAGCCAAATAGACCACTGCCTGCTGCCTCGGCCACATGGGTTGCAGCGCTATAGATAAACTGTTTGTATTCAGCGATTTCGGCGGGGGTGGCTTTGGATTCTAGCGTGGTCAGGGCATCGTTCACAGCGGCGATCGCCATGTCCACCGCATTATCAGGTGTCACATCCTTCGGTGTTTCAGGCTTAAAAGTCTTCAAAGCCTCTTCGGTGAAAACGCCCTGGATGATTGAGTTGCTCGGATACTTTGCCGCTGCACCAACCACTTCCTTCGCCAAAGCCGCCGCTTCGATGGCCGTAGAGACAATGCCCATGTCGGCGATCGCCACTGCCATGCCGCTCATCGTCACAGCCTTAAGAATCGCTGCACCTTCCTCAGGAGAAAACGACATATAGAAGCTCCGATAAAATTGCTGAAGAACTCCGGCATAATACCACTTCCAATTCTGTTTGGAAGTATGGCAGGCATCTGGACAAAATGCCGAATGTTCTCTGAATATTGCGACTCTTCTTGGACTCCTTTCTCTAAACTTCTTCTAGTTCCCTTTTGCCTCTCTTCTGGCTTTATTCATGACGCAAGCGCTCGCCCTATCCGATTTTCTGGCTGCGCCCGGTGTGCTGCTCGATGTCCGCAGCCCGGCCGAGTTTGCCCAGGGACACATTCCTGGCGCAGTTAGCTTTCCGCTGTTTACCGACGAGGAGCGGGCACAGGTGGGAACTTGCTATAAGCAGCGGGGGCGCGATGCAGCGGTGGAACTGGGCTTTGCTTTGGCTGGGCCAAAGTTTGCAGGGTTCATTGCCCAAGCGCGATCGCTCGCTGAGGGTGGCCCGGTGCGGCTGCACTGCTGGCGGGGTGGAATGCGGAGCGAAGCGGTAGCCTGGGTGTTGGGCATGGGTGGGCTGTCTGTGGCGACGCTGGCGGGTGGCTACAAAACCTTTCGGCGATGGGCGCTGGCGGTTCCCGCATGGGCACGTCCAATCTGGATTTTGGGCGGCATGACGGGCACGGGCAAGACGGACGTGCTACACGCGCTGGCACAACGCGGCGAACAGGTGCTAGATCTGGAGGCGATCGCCCACCACCGGGGCAGCAGTTTCGGCATGTTGGGTCAGCCGCCCCAGCCCACCAATGAGCAGTTTGAAAACGAAATCGCCGTGCGCTGGGCCAGTTTTGACCCCACGCGGCCCGTCTGGATCGAAGCCGAAAGCAAGCGCATTGGCCTCTGCCGCGTGCCGGAGCCGCTGTTTCGCCAGATGGATCAGGCACCCGTGCTAGAACTGGTGCGCCCCAAAGCAGAGCGACTGGAAATTTTGATCAGAGACTATGGCAATTTTTCGACCGACGACCTGATCGCCGCCACCGAGCGCATCCGCAAGCGCCTGGGCGGGCTGCGAACCCAGCAGGCGATCGCCCTCCTCCAGGAACATCGGCTCTCAGAAGCCTTCGATCTGCTGCTCACCTACTATGACAAAACCTACACCTACGACCTGACGCGCCGGTCTGTCCCCCGCTATCCCATCGATGCGGCAGGCTGTTCGGCAGACGAATGCGGCGATCGCCTGCTCTCCTTCGCCCGTGCCCGCTCCGTCGCCAATCTAGAAAACCCACTCCCGGCTCTCCACCCTGCCCTCACGCCCAATCTCTAACTGTGGAACTGATTGTGGAAAAGCCCTCAAACCTGTTGCTCAAACTCAGCCGCCAGTTGTTTGACGATCCACTGGAGCAGGGGCGCTTTGTCACTGCGCTGACCCAGCCGCAGCCGTTTCACCCGTGCATTCTCTGGTGTCGCCCGCGGCCAGAGGAATTGCCCTTTGCGATCGCTCCGGCAGTGTCCTGGCAGCCCGCCCCCGTCGATCGGCTGGCGCTAGGAGAGCGACCAGGCGCTCATGCGTGGCACGCAGCGGGCTATTTCTATTGCCTGGACTTTTCATCAGTGTTTGCCATTTCCCCAATCGCGCTGCTGAAAGCGCCTGCGGGTGAATCGCCCCAAACCATTATCGACCTCTGCGCTTCTCCCGGTGGCAAAGGCATCTTTGCCGGAACGACGCTGCAACCCGCGCTGCTGCTGAGCAACGAAACCATCGGCAAGCGCATGGGGGCGCTGGTGTCGAACCTGAGGCGATGCTTCATGCCACCTGAAAATGCCACGCCGCAGCGAGTAGCCGCCGTCAGTTTAGATTCGCAGGTGCTGGCCGATGCCATTCCCCACACTGCCGATTTGGTGATTGTGGATGCGCCCTGCACGGGGCAGTCGCTTTTGGCGAAAGGCGAGGCGGCTCCTGGCTGCTTCCATCCGGTTGCTATTAACAAAAACGCCAACCGCCAAAAGCGAATTCTTGCCAACGCAGCGCGGCTAGTCGCCCCCGGTGGGCATCTCGCCTATATGACCTGCGCCTATTCCCCCGCCGAAAATGAAGGCGTGATGGACTGGTTTCTAGAACGGTTTCCCCAATTTGCACCCGTGCCTGTGCCGCATCTGACCGCCTTTCAGTCCCCCCTGACAGATGTGCCCTGCTATCGCATGTTTCCCCAAGGGGGGCTGGGGGCGGGCGCGTTTACGGTGCTGCTGCAATATCAGGCGGCAGGAGAGGGACGAGAAATTGAGGCAGGCTTTTGGGAGCGATCGCGCCCCGTCTGGATTTGAGACAAGTCGAGACTAGTTCGACTGGGGCGGTGGCGGCAGCGACACGGGCAGTTGCAGGCGCACCAGGTCATATTTGCCCGCCTCTGCCAGCAGCGTCATTCGGTCGGGCGGCAGGTTTAGCTCTTCAATTTTGTAGCCCAGCCCTACCAGCAACATCGACGGCGGATCGTCCTGCTCTCGTGACTGGCGACGAATGTAGGCGATCGCCGTTTCCTGGCGCTGGGCAAAGAAGATGGGTCGATGTCCATAAAACACCAGGCTGGGCTTGTGCAACCCCGCCATCAGAATCGGCTCGTTGGGCCGCTGCTGTTCCACAATTTCGGCAGCAAGCTGGCGCAGCGGTAGTTGGCGGTGAATATCCAAAATATTCATCAGCGGAAAGACAAATAGCATTAGCGTCAGCGCCATCGCCACCAGGTTTATGCCCCAGAGCCAGCGCCCCCGCCGCCGCACCAGGAGGGCGATCGCCCCCAGCAGCGCCAGCCCCCAAATCACCGTGCCCACGATCGGCAGACCCGACCGGGTAATGGCTTCCTCTAGTCCGCGCACGGCGTTGTCGCTATCCAGCCAGGAGGCACTGTTGTAGCTGGCGATCGCCAATGCCGCCAACAGCAGCAGATTCAGCCCGTGGCTCAGCGCCATGCCCCAGCCGCCACGAGTCGGGCGCAGCAGCAAATCACTCCAGAAAAGCGCGACCAAAAGGGCGATCGCCGGATACAGCGGCAGCATATAGCTAGGCAGCTTGGTGACGGCGATCGTGAAAAAGCCAAAAATTACCGCTGCCCACATCAGCGCCAGTAGCCCTAGCTGCGTTTGGCGAGCCTCTGCCTGCCAGCGCGACCGTCGCCAAAACCGCAGTCGGGCGATCGCCAGAGGCAAGTGGGCAGAATAGGGCGCAAACCCCACCAGCAGCACCACGATGTAAAAATACCAGGGCGCACGGTGCTGATTCACCACACGGGTAAAGCGCTCGACGTTGTGATAGCCAAAGAAGGAGTTAATAAACTTTTCGCCATTGGCATAGGTGACGAGGATGTACCAGGGAAGGGCGATCGCCAAAAACACTAGCCCGCCGCGCACTACCCGCATTTCCCGCAGCACCGTGCGCCAGTTGCCGAGGTAAAGCAAAAACGCCGCCACCGCCGCTCCTGGCAACACCACGCCCACCGGCCCCTTCGTCAACACGCCCAACCCACACAGCACAAAAAACGCCAGATACCAGCGCTCCCGTACCCAACGCCTGGATGAATCCTCCGGCGACGCATAGCCCCAAAAAAACGCCAGCAGCGCCCCGCCCACGCAGGCACTCAGCAGCATATCCGAAACGCCCGTCCGCGCCCAGGCAATGGTTTGCAGGTTTAGCGCCATCAGCCCAGAGCCAAGGAAGGCGGGGAACCACTGGGGATGAGGGGACGGGGAGATGGGGGGAGGTGGAGTCGGTTCTGTATTCTCTGCTGCTCTGCCACTGGACTCAGACCAGCTTGGTCGGGAATAGCCAAATCGCAGCAGGGTAAAGAAGCCAAAGACCACGAGGGCAGAAGCAGACAGAGCCGAAGGCAGGCGGACGGCCCATTCGTTTGTGCCGATGGTTTTGTAGGCGATCGCCATCAGCCAGTAAATCAGCGGTGGCTTGTCAAATCGCGGCCTTTCGTTGAAATATGGCGTGATCCAGTCGCCCGTTTCCACCATCTGGCGAGTCGCCTCGGCAAACAGCGGCTCGGTTTCATCCACCAGCCCAATGCTGCCCAGTTGCCAAAAGAAGCACAGTCCACAAAGCAAACCCAGCCACACCGCCACTAGTCCCCATTTCAGCGTCGGGCGTTTGTCGATTTGCTGGAGCCAGGTATGGATGTAGGGGAACGCAAACGAGGTCATGGGTTAGAGCAGGGGAGGGGAGGGAAAACGCCGTTCCCATCATCTCATCATCGTCCCTTCTGCCAAATACTCAATCCGTTGTATACGCCATCCTTGCCTGTTCAGGATTTTCGGCTGCCATGCCTTTGCCAGATCCCGATAGCGGTAGGCAATCCCTGGTAGGGCAATCCCTACTCCGGAGTAGCTAGAAGGGGGGGATGACGCGGGCGCTACACTGAAAGAAGCGAATCTGTAGGCCCGATGACCCATTTTCAACCGCAATCCTCTGACCCGACCACAGCCGACTACGAGGCTCCGGCGCTCGATCCACAGGCCCCGGTGAGCTTGCCCGATCCGGATCGCAACTTGCCTGTGCCGCGCCAGAGTCACATTATCAGCACAGTTCTGACCCCGGCGCTGCGGCTGTGGCTGCGATCGCAGGTGGAACACGTAGACGACCTGAATCTGCTGATTGAGGGGGGCGATCGCCAACTGTTGACGGGTCTGATTCCCCGCGTCACGATTTCGGCGCGAAACGTGGTCTATCGCGGGCTATATCTAGAGCGCATTACCCTAGTGGGGCGCGGCATCAAGGTCAATTTTCGACAAATTTTGCGGGGCAAGCCGCTCCAGCTAGAGCGCACCGTGCCCGTGCAGGCCGAGGTGCGTCTGTCTCAGCAAGACCTCAACGATTCGCTCCAGGGGCCGCTGCTGGCGGGCGTGGTAAATGACCTACTGCTGAATCTGCTGAAGGCAGGGGCAGCGCCCGATCTGGTCACGCCAGACGGCAAAACACCGATTTTGCTAGATGACTTTCGCGCCAAGATTGCACCTGGTTTATTAACACTGGGCGCGGCGCTGGTGTCAAACAATTCCAATCCAGTTCCCTTCATCATTCGCACGGGACTGCGAACCACAAATGGACAACAACTCCATCTGGTGAACCCGGAGTGGCTGCGCACGCCCAAAGCCAAGCGCGGCCTGGCGCTACACGACCTGGACGGGTTTCCGCTGGAGCTAGGCAGCGATGTAGAAATTCAAGACCTAGAGTTGGGCGATCGCTACCTGATCTGTCGCGGAAAGATCAACGTCGTGCCTGAGTAAGGGTCTGAGGACTGAGCCATAGTCTGAGCAATGCCCAACAACACACCAGCAGATCAGCCACAACTTTGTGGCTTGGTTTGCTGCTCCTTTAGATAGCCCAACAGCCAGTTGGCGATTGTGGCACGGCGCGTTTTGCGGGGCACCAGTTCACCCACTTTATAGCCGCCAAAGCCCAGTTGCTCTTTGAGGAGTTGTTTGTTTTCGGGCGCGATGGAGCGGGTCAGCTTGACGGTGGCGGGGCGGCTGTCGATAAAGTCGGGCGGCTCTGGGTAGACGCTGCGCCAGTCTTCGGGTACGGCAGACGTGTCCCAGGTGCCGTCTTCGCGCTGGCGATAGCCCAGGCAGTGCCACACCAGCCGATTGGCAGTGGCATCATCCAGCGTGTCGTTGAGGATGTCCCACACGGTTTCAGGGGTAAGCGGTGGCAGATTATTCATAACGCTCATGGCGAATCGACTCAGACGGTCTGCGAAATATGCAAAAATCATGACACGTAGCCAGTGCATCGCGGCATCTCGCACGCGGCATTCTGAAATTGAGGCAGAGGGGCGATCGCCCGGCTTCTCTCCAGTCTTTTCTCTCCAAATCTCTCCCAATCTCTTCAGAGGTATCCAGTGGAATTCATCAACGGCCCTTACCAAATTCCGCCGCCCAAAGGCTGGTCGCCCCCTGTAGAACCTGTGTCCTCTGCTGAGACACCCGCAACTCCGCCGCCTCACCCGATCGAATATCGCCCCATTTCGCCGCCCATCGGCTCTCGCCCCGTCGGGTCACCGATGCCGCCACCAATTGGGTCAACTCCAGCAAACTTACCAATTCAGCCGCCGATTGGGTCGCAGCCAGTGGGGCCAACGGT
>JBDNCP010000116.1:0-16000 GCA_046719575.1 Cyanobacteriota bacterium | reverse complement strand
TCCTAATCGGTTGCCTCCAATCAGCCCTGTCTAAGAAGCTGTTTGAAAAGTCCTGCTTTGAGTGAGTTTGGCGACTAAAGTCGCTACTACAAGCGCAGAAACACCGAGAAACCTCCCTAATTTTTTTAGGTTCCTTGAGGTTCGTAGTGATGGTTTTAACCATCTCTACCCTTTTCAAACACTCTCTAACAGTCCGTCTAACCTGTGGGAAATAGCAGTAGCCAAAGGGGTAGCGTAGCCAGCAGTCCAACTGATCCCATTGCCAGTGCCGTCACAGTTAGCTCCCGGTCGAGTTCATAAGCTTCACACAGGACGAGCGTTGCAAAGGCAGGCGGCATACTGACCTGGAGAACGATCGCCAACTTTTCTGCTGATTCAAGGCTGGTTAATGAGAGCAACAGGCCGATCAGCAGCGGCACGATGAGCATTTTCACGCTCAGACTGACGGAGGCCAGGTGGACACTGTGCCAGGAGCGCAACTGACTTAGCCGCATCCCGATCAGCACAAGGGCAACCGTAATGCTGGCCCAGGCCCCCGTCTTGAGGAATGAATCTAGCCACAGCGGCAGCGGCACATTGTGAATGCCTAGCCCCAGCGCAAAGCTCCACAGCACTGGGTTATATACCAGGGCACGCAGCAGATCCAGTGGGCTTTTCTGCACACCGCCAAAGTGGGCCGCCATAACCACGCCCAGCCCATAGGCTCCGAGTGTGGTGCCGATCATGTCGTAAAACAGCGCCCAGGCAAAATATTTGGGCCCCAACAGCGCCAGACTGACGGGGAACCCCAAATAGCCTGTGTTGCCCATCATGGTTGCTAGCAAAAAGCTGCCTTGCTGGGGACGGCGCTGAGCAATCGGGGCGGGGTTAGATCGCTGTTTCTGTTCCTTCTTAAAGGCAGTGGTCAGCCACAGCCAGCCCAGCAGTCCCCCCAGGGCGATCGCCAGCCACGCTGCCACAGGCGCAAGCCATACCGCTGCCGAGAGTTCGGACTGGCGCAGAAATCCCAGAACACTGATCGGCACGCCTACCCAAAACAGCAGCTTTCCCAGGCGATCGCCCACCCACGGCGGACAGACGCGCCCCAGCCAAAACCCCAGGCTACCCCAGCCAATCAGCGGTACATAGAGACTTAGCAAGCGGAGGCTTAGAAATTCCATAGATGACTATCTTTAATCAATAAACCTCTTGCATGAATGCTGTTTTGAGGATGTGAATCGTAGCGCGGCGGTACCGCGCCACGATTCACGCAAGAAGTCTAAATCCTTTAAGAAAGGAAACGGTCAAAGCAAATCGCTGGGTTCTGTTGCCCTTACAAATGCCCTGACAAAAGGGGGTGAGGCAAAAGGGGGTGACGCTCTCCCACAGCCATGTAATAATAACCCCGCAGGACTAAGCCAGTCTGCGGGAGAGTTTGCGTGAAAGATGCCAGTTTACCAAAACCGTCAGCATCCCAGCCCGGTTCCTCTAGTCGAGACGGCAGTGACGGGCTGGTGGACGATATCCCCGTTGCCCATCGAGATGGGGAGCATTCAGAAGCTGATCTGAACTCAGGGGGGTTCGCAATTCAAGTAGTATTGAGCAGGCTGCGATCGCTCTTTCGGGGGCGGCTCTGGCTGTGGGGGTTAATTGGCTTTGTGGCGGCGGTGCAGCTTGCGCTAGTCAGCCGCAGCCTTCTCTCTGAAGCGCCCTCCACCGCACAAGGCTATCAGCCTATCGAGGCGGGTCTGTCTACGGCAATCAGCGAACTGTCGCTAACACCTGCCGACAGCCTGCTGGGTCACATTGCCTACGCCGAAGCACCTCAAAACACCCTCAGCCCCATTCTTCCCAATGGCAGTATTTTGCTGCGAGATGCAGCTGCGGAGCGGTTTTTGGCTATGGTAAGGGCGGCTCGCGCCGAACGGGTGAGGCTGGTGCCGCTGTCGGGTTTTCGCTCGGTGGAGGAGCAGACCTACCTGTTTTTTGCGCTCAAGGCCAAGCGATCGCTCTCTGCCCAAGAGCGGGCCCAAGTCAGCGCTCCCCCTGGCTATAGCGAACACCACACGGGTTATGCGGTCGATATTGGTGATGGCGATCGCCCAGACACCGATTTAGAAACCGACTTCGATCAAACAGCCGCCTATCGCTGGCTGACGGCCAATGCTGCCCGCTTTGGGTTTGAGCTATCTTTTCCTAAAAACAACGCTCAGGGCGTAAGCTATGAACCTTGGCACTGGCGTTTTGTGGGCGATCGCCACAGTTTAGAAACCTTCTACAAGAAACCTTTTATAAACGGTAGTCCTAATCGGTAGCGGTAGTCATAAGTGGTAGCTATGGATAGCAAGCAGGGGTCGAGCAAACCTGACCCCCAACTCTCTTTTACGACTTAATGCCTTTCAAGACTAAATCTCTTGCATGAATGCTGTTTTGAAGGCGTGAATCGTGGCGCGGCAGTAGCGCGCCACGATTCACACCAGAAGTCTACTGAATGGCGCTCCAAGACTTGCCTAGAAAGGCTGATTTTTTTGTGCGCGACGCGCACGAAAGATCAACTTTTAATTTTTAATAAAGTAATAAAGCGGAACCGAGTAACAGAGCAGAACCTAGCGCTTGCGAATGTCGCGAGCCATGTTGCGGAAGAGATCCAGGCTGGGGTCGGTTGTGCGGCGCTCGCTCGTTGCCTTGGAAGTAGTTTCCGAAGGGGCAGCAGTCGGCTCGGTCGGAGCTTGCACACCATTCAGACCCTTGCCCAAGTTCATATCGCTAGAAGACACTTCATACTCCACTTCAAACTCGCCGCCATTGCCTGCGGTCTTGGGAAACCTATGCTTGATGACTTTCTTCGAGCGCATGTACTCGATGTTGCCCATCGTCTTGGCCTCGTCTGCGTCTAGGAAATAGGCTCCCTGCTTCTTGCCATTGCTGGGAGAGGGCGAAGCCTCTGCATTATTCTTTTTGCCAAACAAACCAAATAGTCCTGCCATGAGTGCCTCTGAGAAATATCGTTGCATTAATTAACATTATGTTAATTTTGCTCAGGATTTCCAAGCGGCTGGGTGAGATTTGTCAACCCATTGGGGCGGGCGATCGCCCCTGAAAGCCCCTGAAAGCCCCTGAAATAGATTCACCAATTGCCCTGTTTCTAGAGGCTTGCGAGACTTAGCGCCAACCTAGGTCGCTCCCCATCCGGCATATCTGACGGATCGTAAAGCCGATAGCCCAGTTGGGTAATCTTTAGTCGAAGAATGATTTTGCTTTTGTGAATTCTGTATTTTCTCCCTGAAGCCCAGTAGCAGAGCATGTAAAAATCGTTGTGTTGTGTTTGGCAGACCCTGTATCGGGTGAAACATTCAAACACCCCCGCAGGATTCTCTAGCGCGACTTGTTCTATTGAATTTAGTTGAGGAACGGGCTATGACAGGTCAGAAATGGGTTGCCAGGGTGCTGGCCGGTGCAGTCGCGGTAGGAATCTGCGCGACGGGGGCGATCGCTCGTGCCCAGGAAATGCTGCTGAGTGAGGAGGGCGTGCTGGAAAACGGCGACATGGTGCTGCCTTCTGACAACAGCCTGTACGACCAGTTCACCTTTGAAGGGAAAGCAGGGCAGACGGTGACCATCAAGCTATTTAGCACCGAGTTTCAGCCTTATCTGGCGGTGATCAGTCCCGCAGGTGAGGTGCTAGGCGAAAACCACAGTGCAGGCGGCAACCCCCAAAACTCAGAGTTGGAACTGACGTTAGCCACCGACGGCACTTATATTGTGATTGCCAACGGTTTTGATGCCAGCAGCCGCGGCCGCTATACCGTCGAGGTTATGCTTGTCGAATAGCAGGCGATCCCATAGGGCAACTCTTCAGAAAACCGCAGATAGCCCGAAATGTAGGCCAACCTATGAATCTGTGTAAATCTGTGTAAATCTGTGTAAATCTGTATAGTGCGATCGCCTAGCAATCTGCTGGCATCGACTGAAACACCCTGAAATGACGCTGAAATCACCTTGAAATCACGTCCCCAAAGTGGTTCTGAGTGGCTTTTCTGAAGTGTTAAAGCATTGCTAATCTGCCCTGTTTCTTTGGAACGGTTCGTTGAAACGCTCCTAGCGCGGCGCATCTCGATGGGGTGCGCCATTTGTCTTTGGGGAAGCTTTGTCTTTGGAGAGGCGTTTTATGGAACACCTAGTAAAAGAAGAGAGGGCTAATTGAAGGGGTCAGCTTGTGTCAGAATGGATTCGGCAAATCGGTAAGCTGGCGATCGCCCTCATCTCGATTCTCGATTTTGGATTTGCGATTTTGGATTGCCCGTCGAGTGTCTGCCGGGCTTTCAGCCATGCCATTCGCTGCTCCGCTGAGGAGAATTGATCTCAGTTTTTTGTCTTCTTGCTGTTCTCCCAAGCTCTCCCCACCTATGACAAAGTTTATATTTGTAACGGGCGGTGTTGTCTCTAGCATCGGTAAAGGCATCGTGGCATCGAGCCTGGGGCGACTGCTCAAGTCGCGCGATTACTCTGTCTCAATCCTCAAGCTCGATCCCTACATCAACGTCGATCCCGGCACGATGAGTCCGTTTCAGCATGGAGAAGTTTTCGTAACAGAAGACGGCGCAGAAACCGATCTCGACCTCGGCCACTATGAGCGCTTTACAGACACCTCTATGTCGCGCCTCAACAGCGTCACCACTGGCTCAATCTATCAAGCCGTGCTGAACAAAGAGCGGCGGGGCGACTATCAGGGCGGCACGGTGCAGGTGATTCCCCACATTACCAACGAGATCAAAGAACGCATTTTGCGCGTCGCCACCAACACCCACCCCGACGTGGTGATTACCGAAATCGGCGGCACGGTGGGCGATATCGAGTCGCTCCCTTTTCTAGAGGCGATTCGCCAGTTTCGCAAAGCAGTGGGGCGGCGCAATGTGCTGTATATGCACGTTACGCTGGTGCCGTGGATTGCGTCGGCTGGCGAAATGAAGACCAAACCGACGCAGCACTCGGTTAAGGAACTGCGCTCGATTGGCATTCAGCCCGACATTCTCGTCTGTCGGTGCGATCGCCCACTGCCCAAGGGCATCAAAGAAAAACTGTCAGAATTTTGTGATGTGCCAGTGGAATGCGTCATCACCTCGCAAGATGCCAGCAGCATTTATGAAGTGCCGCTAACCCTAGAAAAAGAGGGGCTGGCGCACCAGGCGATCGACCTATTGCAACTGGAGCAACGCGACCCCGACCTGAGCCAGTGGGAAGAACTGGTCGAGCGGCTGCATCGACCCGGCTGCCCGCTGGAAATCGCCATTGTGGGTAAATATGTGCGGTTAAATGATGCTTATCTGTCTGTGGTGGAGGCCCTGCGTCATGCATCGCTGGCCACAGGCGGCGATCTGCGGATTCGCTGGATCAACTCAGAAGACATCGAGCCGTTAACAGTGGCAGAGCAACTCCAGGGCGTACATGGGGTAGTCGTGCCTGGCGGCTTTGGCAGTCGCGGCATCGATGGCAAAATTACGGCGATACAATACGCGCGCGATCGCCAGATTCCGTTTCTAGGGCTGTGTTTGGGGATGCAGTGTTCGGTGATCGAGTGGGCGCGGCATGTAGCCGGCATGGAACACGCCAACAGTTCCGAATTTGACCCACAAACCCGCAATCCGGTGATCAACCTGCTGCCTGAACAGCAGGATGTGGTCGATTTGGGCGGCACAATGCGGCTGGGGCTATATCCCTGTCGGCTGCAACCCAACACGCTGGCCGAGCGGCTGTATGGCGAAGAGGTGGTCTACGAACGCCACCGCCACCGCTACGAGTTCAACAATGCCTATCGCACGCTGTTTTTAGAAACGGGCTACATGATCAGTGGCACGTCCCCCGACGGTCGGCTAGTAGAAATCATTGAGCTACCTAGTCATCCGTTTTTCATTGCTAGTCAGTTTCATCCCGAATTTCAGTCGCGTCCAAATGCGCCCCACCCGCTATTTCGAGGATTTGTGCAGGCGGCGATCGCTCATTCAGAGCAGTCTTCAGGGCAATCCTCCATCAAACCCCAATCGCTGGTGAACTAGCACCGAGCCTTCCAAGCTCCCCACTGCCAGAACACAGTCCGCACCCAAAACCTGCACACAAACCATAAAATTAGCCAAAATTAGCCAAAATTAGCCGCAAAATAGCCGCCGAACTTGCTCACACAAGTGAAACCACATTCGGCGGCTAATTTTGAATTGCGTGAATTTGCGCCCAGCGTAACACTAATCCTTGTCACGGGTAATCCGAGGCGGCTCACGGAAGGCGATCGCAAAAAAGAGCAACCCCAACGTGCAAACCAGCAGAAAAACGTAAATCAGGCTCTCCATAACACAGTCTCCTAAAGCTATTCAAGGAAACGCAGCATCCGACCAAAACCCAGGACAACAGACGGCAAACCTCAAAGGAGGGAATGCTTACAGAGTAGGACTCGTCAGCAAACCCTCCATAAGTCTGGAAACCTAGACGGCTTCTTTACGGCGAGTAGACTTGTCGCCCACCTTCTGGAACAAGCCCCACTCCACCTGCTCCTCCGAAAGATCGGGGTCGATACCGGCAAACACGTCGCGGAACAGCGTCCGAGAGCCGTGCCAAATATGCCCAAAGAAGAACAGCAGCGCAAACACAGCGTGCCCATAGGTAAACCAACCGCGAGGGCTAGTCCGGAACACCCCGTCAGACTTGAGGGGTTCCCGATCAAACTCGAAGGGTTCACCCAGTTGAGCCTTACGAGCCAGCTTCTTCACCTCGGCTGGATCTTCAAATACCTGGCCATCCAGCATACCGCCGTAGATCGTTGCCGTTACGCCAGCCTGCTCAAAGCTGTACTTCGACTCTGCCCGACGGAACGGAATGTCTGCACGAACCACACCGTCTTTGTCAGTCAAGATGACAGGGAAGTTCTCAAAGAAGTTAGGAATCCGACGAACAAACAGTTCACGTCCAGCAGCATCCTTAAATACAGGATGCCCCAGCCAACCCTGAGCAATGCCATCGCCCTTGTTCATCGGTCCAGTGCGGAACAGACCACCCTTGGCCGGGTTGTTGCCCACATAGTCGTAGAAGGCTAGCTTCTCAGGGATATTCTCCCAAGCTTCTGCCAGCGTCAGGCCATCGTCCAAGTCCGCCTGAACTCGACGGTTAATTTCCTGCTGGAAGTAACCACTATCCCACTGATAGCGAGTCGGCCCAAATAGTTCGATCGGAGTTGAAGCGCTGCCATACCACATGGTGCCAGCGACCACAAACGCTGCAAAAAACACCGCCGCAATACTGCTCGACAGCACAGTTTCGATGTTCCCCATCCGCAGCGCCTTGTACAACCGTTCAGGCGGACGAACCGTAAGGTGGAACAAGCCTGCAATGATACCCACAATGCCAGCGGCAATATGGTGTGCCACGATGCCACCCGGATTAAACGGGTTGAAGCCCTCGGGGCCCCAAGCCGGAGCCACAGGCTGGACGCTGCCTGTCAGCCCATAAGGATCGGATACCCACATACCCGGGCCGAATAAACCCGTGAGGTGGAACGCGCCAAAACCAAAGCAAAGCAGACCAGAAAGGAAAAGATGAATACCAAACATCTTGGGCAAATCCAGCGCAGGCTCACCCGTGCGAGGATCTCTAAATAGCTCCAGATCCCAATAGACCCAGTGCCAGCAGGCTGCCAAGAACAGCAGTCCCGACAGCACGATATGTGCAGCAGCAACACCCTCGAATGACCAGAAGCCAGGGTTGACCGCTGTTTCACCCGTAATGCTCCAGCCCGCCCAGGACTGAGTAACACCCAAACGAGCCATAAATGGCATGACAAACATGCCCTGTCTCCACATGGGGTTCAAAACCGGGTCGCTGGGGTCGTAAATTGCCAATTCGTACAACGCCATTGAACCGGCCCAGCCTGCAACCAGTGCGGTGTGCATCAGGTGTACAGCAATCAGGCGTCCTGGATCATTCAGAACCACCGTGTGTACGCGATACCAGGGTAGTCCCATCGACTACGCTCCTCCTATTACGTTTCAACGCCTTTTTGAGCCTTTTTATTAAGCTGCAAGATACTAGTAAGCCTACCAGAATCAAGCACCATTATTCGTGGCAAACTGCCGAAAGTCCTGTAGACCAACGAAACACAACGTGCGATCGCCAGACACTTCGACAGTTTGACAATCCGGTTGTAAAAATGAAAGTGTATTAAAAAGTGTAACCAGGGCCTGGATGGGACGCAAGCATTGGTTACAGGCGCATCGCGTAAGACGCAGGGATGGTATCGGATATGGCTAACATTAAGTTTGTTAAAGAAAACAAAGAGATTATTGCTGCCGATGGAGCCAATCTAAGGCTCAAGGCCCTTGAGAACGGCATCGACCTCTATACCTTTATGGGCAAGATGATGAACTGTGGGGGGTATGGTCAATGCGGCACCTGCGTAGTGGAGATTGTCGAAGGAGCCGAAAACCTCTCTCCACGAACTCCGGTAGAGGAACAAAAGCTGAGAAAGAAACCTGCAAGCTACCGGCTTGCTTGCCAGACGATAGTGAATGGCCCAGTCAGCGTGGTGACCAAGCCCAAGCCCGGTGAAGTGGTTGCCTATCAGCCCAGTTCGCCGTCGCAGGCCGACCTGGAAACTGCGACAGCCGATGTTGCTCAAGCTCCTGAATCAAGTCTGTCTTCTGACGCTTCTGAGCCAGATTTGGAAGCAATGGCAGATGAGCAAGAACCTGTTTCGAGCGCTGAGGAGGCAAATGCCCTGACGGAAAAGCTTGAAACCGTCTGAGTCCGTCGGGCTTATAGACCATAAAATACAGGATTAGCCTACAGAAGTTCCTAGAAACTGATTGGCAGACAAAACTCCTGCAAGCTTCATCCTCTCGTAGGTTGGGCTCAACCTAGTCTAGGCAAAAAGATTTGTCGGTCAACTAGCCCTGGAGGTCTGGTATCTTCGTAGTCCTGTTGGCTTGTGATGTGCCGATGCAATGGAGTGATATTCTGTAGTCTTAGGAGTTTATCTCTGGATTTGCGTGGAGGGTCTAGCACTATGGTTGTCAATGATCTTGGGTTTGTTGCGAGCTTGCTATTCGTTCTGGTTCCAACGGTTTTTCTGCTGATTCTTTATATTCAGACTGCTAGCCGCGAAGGGAAGCAGTCGAAGTAGTCGAAAATTAAGTGACAGCAATAGATTCTTAATTCTTAGTTGATGAAAGCGGGCAGAGTTTCCTGTCCGCTTTTTGGTTTGTTTGTAAAGAGAGTAGTAAAGCCTCCATTTTTAGTGGCGATCGCCCACCCTGTTCTTCCAGATCAGACCTCTCAATCTTCCAACCTAGCTCAAATCCTGAGTTGAGAACCCTTTAGCTCCTATTGAACTCAAGTGAACTCAAAGCATTGGGGCATCTCTGAAGGGGAGCGCTGCGCTCAGCAGGGGTCTGCCTCGACAGCAGCAGATCATCATTAAGAATTAAGATCACTAAGATCACTGTTTTTCGTTATGCACTATTTGTTTAGCAAGCTTCACATTTCCGTGAAAATACCGTGACCTGTACTAGGAAGCTTGCTTCACATTGGGGCTTGTGCCAGATACTTAAGTTTTAGACAGCCTGTAGTGGGTTTGGAGTTGTACACACTCATACGGTGGTAACTATGCGAATTTTAGTGACGGGTGGTGCAGGGTTCATTGGCTCTCACCTTATTGATCGCCTTATGACAGAGGGACATGAGGTGATCTGTTTAGACAACTTTTACACAGGTGACAAGCGAAATATTCTTCGCTGGATTGATAGCCCATTTTTCGAGCTGATTCGTCACGATATCACCGAACCAATTCGGCTGGAAGTCGATCAGATTTACCATCTCGCCTGTCCCGCATCCCCAGTTCATTATCAATACAATCCCGTGAAGACGATTAAGACCAACGTCATGGGAACTCTAAATATGCTGGGGTTGGCCAAGCGGATCAAAGCCCGCTTTTTATTGGCATCCACTTCTGAGGTTTACGGAGACCCAGAAATTCATCCCCAGGTTGAGGAATATCGTGGCAACGTGAACCCCATTGGGATTCGCAGTTGCTACGACGAAGGTAAGCGGGTCGCAGAGACGCTGGCGTTTGACTACCATCGCCAAAACGATGTGGAAATTCGAGTTGCTCGGATTTTCAACACCTATGGCCCTCGAATGCTAGAAAACGACGGTCGGGTGGTTAGCAATCTTGTGGTGCAAGCCCTGCAAGGTAAGCCGCTGACGGTCTACGGCGACGGGTCGCAAACTCGCAGTTTCTGCTATGTCTCGGATCTGGTAGACGGACTGATTCGCCTGATGAATGGTGATTTTATGGGCCCCGTTAACCTGGGCAATCCTGACGAATACACCATTTTGCAACTGGCTCAAACGGTGCAATCCATGATTAATCCTGATGTGGCCCTTAAGTTTGAGCCGCTGCCGCAGGATGATCCTCGCCGTCGTCAGCCAGACATCACTCGCGCTAAGACGCATCTGGGATGGCAGCCGACCATTCCTCTGGCAGAGGGGCTACGGCTCACGATTGAGGATTTTCGTACCCGTCTGGGCGATCGCGTCGCTAAGGTTCCTTCGATCTCCTCACACTAGCAGGGCTGGCTTGCAAGGGTTCTTAAGGGGCTGATGAAGCCTGCTATGAGGGGCACCCACTGTCCCCCGTAAAGTCCCCCCACCCAGTCCTCTAGTGATGTCTCACGGTAGCTTTGACAGGCTGCATTGCTTGCAATGCCTGGGTGTTTAAGATCTGGAGTGCTTTTGGATGCATCTGGTAAAGGTTTTTATTGATTCGAATAAGAGCTTTTACTGTTCGAGATGCATTTTCTATGTCCATTGTCAGCAGTTGAATGAATGAGGTACTGCCCATGCGCGTGTGTGTTATCGGTACAGGCTACGTCGGCTTGGTGACAGGGGTTTGCTTGTCTCACATTGGGCATGACGTAATTTGTGTGGACAACAACGAAGAAAAGGTCAAGCTAATGAAGTCCGGGCAATCGCCCATTTTTGAGCCAGGACTCTCTGAGCTGATGACCACCTGCATCCAAGAAGGCCGGATTGAGTTTACCACCGACCTGGCCAAGGGTGTTGAACATGGCGAGATTTTGTTTATCGCAGTTGGCACTCCCCCCTTGCCGACGGGAGAGAGCGATACTCGCTATGTCGAAGCCGTAGCACGCGGCATTGGGGCACACCTAAACAGCGGCTACAAGGTGATTGTGAATAAATCTACAGTGCCGATTGGGTCCGGCGACTGGGTTCGTATGATTGTGATGGATGGTGTGCTTGAGCGTCAGGTGACCACGGTTGGTGGTGGTAACGTCACCGTTGCAGAGCCAGATGTCGCCTTCGACGTGGTTAGCAACCCCGAATTTCTGCGGGAAGGTTGCGCGATTTACGACACCTTTAACCCGGATCGCATCGTGCTAGGCAGCAATAGCTCTCGCGCTATCTCCATGATGAAGGAACTGTATGCGCCGATCGTGGCTCGTCAGTTTGCGGAGGACAAGTCTGGCCCGACTGTGCCCGTCGTCGTGACCGACCTCAGCTCGGCAGAGATGGTCAAGTATGCCGCCAATGCATTTCTGGCAACCAAGATTAGCTTTATCAACGAAGTCGCGAATATTTGCGATCGCGTCGGTGCAGACGTAACTCAAGTCGCCAAAGGTATTGGTCTAGATTCGCGCATCGGCGGCAAGTTCCTGCAAGCGGGCATTGGCTGGGGCGGTTCCTGTTTCCCCAAAGACGTTGCAGCCCTGGTTCACACGGCAGATGACTACGGTTACGAAGCTCAGCTTTTGAAGGCAGCCGTGAGCGTGAACGATCGCCAGCGGTTGATTGTAGTTGAGAAGCTCCAGCAAGTGCTGAAGATTTTGAAGGGCAAAACGGTGGGGCTGCTGGGCTTGACCTTTAAGCCGGATACTGACGACATGCGCGATGCGCCATCGCTAACTATCATCGAGCATCTGGCTCGTCTAGGCACCAAGGTTAAAGCCTATGATCCGCTGGTCTCCCAGACCGGAATGCGCCACGGCCTGTCGAATGTGATTGTAGAAACTGATCCGGAGCGGCTGGCAGATGGCTGCGATGCGCTGGTGCTGGTGACCGACTGGAGCCAGTTTAAGACGCTTGATTATGCCAAGATGGCAACACTGATGGCCAGTCCTATCCTCATCGACGGACGAAACTATCTTGATCCGAAGGAGCTTGAGAAAGCAGGTTTCCGCTATGTGGGCATCGGCCGCTAGACCTTGGCGGAGGGAGTTGTCCGAAAGCTGACTGGCAGGCGATTCCTTTTGCTGCTGGGCCTATTAGACTTCTTGCGTGAATGGTGGCGCGGCGGCACCGCGCCACCATTCACGCCCTCAAAACAGCATTCATGCAAGAGGTTTATTGTGTTTTCCATCTGTGTTTTCCATCAGGCTTTGGAGCATCTCTATAAAGCATCAAGACCATAAAGCATCAAGACCTTGTTGAGAATCTCGCAAGGTCTTGATGCTTTTTAAGCAGGGGCAACCGACACCTGAGCAATGTCTGAAGGAGCCATGTGGGCATGAATCACCTGTCCGTCGCGGAACCAGACGACGCGGCGGGTGAGTCGAGCCACTTCTGGCTCATGGGTTACCATCACAACTGTAATGCCGCTGGCGTTTAGCTCCTGAAAGATATTCATCACTTCTTTCGTGGTGTGGGAATCGAGCGCTCCGGTCGGCTCGTCGGCCAGCAGCAAGACGGGGCGGTTGACAATAGCACGGGCGATCGCCACTCGTTGTTGCTGCCCGCCCGAAAGCTGGTTGGGGCGATTGTTCATGCGGTTTTCTAGCCCTACGCGAGTCAGGGCTTCGGCCGCTCGTTCCTGCCGTTCACGCACGGGCACGCCTGCATAGACCATCGGCAGCATCACATTTTCGATCGCCGTCAGTTGCGGCAACAGGTGAAACTGCTGAAACACAAAGCCAATCTTGCGATTGCGGACGTGGGCCAGTTCCGTATCATCCAACCCAGCGACATCCGTTCCATCCAGATAATAGCTACCAGACGTAGGGCGATCGAGGCAGCCGATCACGTTCATTGCGGTAGACTTGCCCGAACCAGAGGGGCCCATAATCGAGCAATATTCTCCGGCTTCGACCGTCAGGTTCACATCCGACAGGGCGCGGACTTCCGTATTGCCAGAGCCATAGACTTTGGAGATGTGTTCGAGGCGGATGATGGGCTGCATGGGTGGGGGGGGTGGGGGGGGTTGGAGGGGTTGGGAGATGATGAGATGAGGGAATTAGGTTTATTTGCTCCAACGTCACTGCATCACTCCAAGGCTCTCTAGGCGCTGCGGAGGGCAACGATCGGGTCTAGCTTGGCGGCCTGGCGGGCGGGCACAACCCCGAAGAAGAGGCCAATGCCGCCGGAAACGCCGACTGCTAAAAGAACTGCAGTCGGAGAAACACCTGCCTTCAGCGGAGTCAGCGCCCCCGCTAGCGACACACCGCCGATGCCGATCAGGGTTCCCGCCACGCCGCCCAGCACAGCCAGAATAGTTGCCTCGATCATAAACTGCACGAGAATGTCTTGCTGGGATGCGCCGATCGCCTTTCGGAGTCCGATTTCCTGGGTGCGCTCTCGCACAGAGACGAGCATGATGTTCATGATGCCGATGCCGCCGACCAGGAGAGAAATTCCGGCGATCGCCGCCAGCATGATGGTCAGCGCCCCGGTTACGTTGCCCACAATCTCTAGCGCGTCCTTCTGGCTGCGAACCGTAAAGTCATCTTCGGACACGATCTTGTGGCGCAATCGAAGCAGATTCGTTACCTGAAACTGGGCAGCGCCGATCGACTGCTCATCCCGCGACATGATGGAAATGAAGGTAACTTCTGTGCCGTAGGGTGAAGAGTTGCCCGTGACCTGAGACGACATCGTGGTAATAGGGATGTAGGCTACGTCGTCCTGGTTGTTGCCCAGAAATGCGCCCTTTGCCTCCATCACGCCCACAACCTGAAAGGTCAGATTTTTGATGCGGATGGTTTGTCCCAGCGGGTCAGCGTCGCCAAACAAGCTGCGGGCCAAGTCAGCCCCCAGCGCCACAGAGCGGTTTCCCCGCTGCACGTCCATGTCGTTGAGGAAGCGCCCCCGCGCTACCGGGAAGCTACGCACTGTGCTGAATTCGGGTGTGGTGCCGACGATCAGGGCGCTGGTGCTGCGGTTGCCCTGGGTGACGGTCTGCTGCGTTTGCAACTGGGGCGCAACACCGATGACCGTAGGAACCTGGGAGGCGATCGCCTCTGCATCTTCCAGCGTCAGGGTGCGCGGCGTTTCCAGCGTCCGCTGACGAGACGAGTCGCTGCCGGGAATCACAAACAGCACGTTTGGCCCCAGCGACTCAAACTGTTCCGCTGCATAGCGCTGTGCCCCCTGGCCCACGCCCACCATCGTAATCACCGAGGCATTGCCAATGATGATGCCCAGCATGGTTAGCGCACTGCGGAGCTTGTTGGCTTTGAGGGTTTTCACCGCCATTGCGGTGCTTTCGAGTAAGTCCATGTGTCCTCCCTATTGCGGCTGCATCCACTCGCGGGCATATTGCGGAGGGAGATCGATAAAAACGCGATCGCCCGGTTCAATACCATCTAGAATCTGGGTCTGGTTGCCGACGGCAGTGCCCAGCGTGACTGGGCGAAATTCGGGCTTATTCCGTTCACCTGGGACAAGAACGCCGTTTTGCCCATCTTTGGTGACGATTGCTACCGTAGGAACCACAATTGCGTTATCCAGGCGATCGCCCAAAAAGTCCAGATCTACATTCATGCCTGACAGTAGCCGATCCTGTCCGGTCAGCAGGCTAATCCGCACCTGGAAGGAGGTGACGTTTTGCCGCACCACCGCCTCCGGTGCAACGAGCCGCACTTTGCCCGTGAATACCTGATTAGGCAGCGCATCAGCACGAATTTCTACTGCTTGACCCGGGCGAATTTGCCCAATATCAACCTCCGGCACTTCTGCCAGAATCTCTAACCCACTGGCGATCGCCACAATCGCCGTCGAGGTAGCCGAAGTCGCGTCCGATGCCGAAGTCGTCGGAGTCACAAACGCGCCCTCGGTGGCGTATTTCTGGGTAATAATGCCGTCGAAGGGGGCCCGCAGCACCGTGTCATCTTGCTGCACTTCCACACTGCGGAGATTGCCCAAGGCACTCGCAAGCTGGGCCTCCGCCTGGGCAATGTCTTCGGCGCGGCTGCCATTGCGAGACAGATTGAGGCTCTGCTCTGCGGCCCGCAGACTAGCCTGGGCTTGCTCTAGGTTGGCGCGGGCGCTGTTGGCTTCGCGGGTCACCTCATCCAGCGCATCGCGAGAAATTGCGCCCTGGCTGGCCAGCAATCGATTTCGCTCTAGCCGCTGATTGGCCAACCGCACACGGGTTTCAGCATCGCGCACCTGGGCGCGGGCCCGCTCTACCTCGGCCTGTCGCTGGGCAATTTCTTCAGGGCGGCTGCCCGATCGCACGGCTGCCAGTCGGGCCTGCGCTTCGGCAACCTGGGCCCGTGCCTGCATCATGCGCGCCGATACATCTTCACTTTCCATGCGGGCAATGATTTGCCCTTCCCGCACGCGATCGCCCTGTTCCACCAGCAGTTCCCTCAAGATACCCGTCGCCTTGGGGCTGATGTTCACCGTCTGTACAGGTTGCACCCTGCCATTAGCAGTGATTCGCACCGTCAGCGCCTGCGATTCCACCGGGACTGTCATCGTTGCCACATCGGGAATTGCCGCATTTTGCCGCGCCACCAGCGCCGCCGTCGTGCCCGTACCGATCAAACCCGCTGCCACCAATCCCCACAGCCAGGGATTGCTGGGCTGAACTTTGCCAATCAGAGGGAGTTGCATGGTCATTTTAGGAATTGGGGGGGTGTTGGGGAGGTCGAGAGGGAGGGGGAGAGTCATGGAGTGTTGGAGTGAGGAAAGAGTGAAGAACGAAGAGCGAAGAAGGAAGAGGTTTCGTTTTTCGTTTTTCGTT
>JBDNCP010000115.1:0-16021 GCA_046719575.1 Cyanobacteriota bacterium | reverse complement strand
CTTCAACTCAAAGAGAGGCGACTCCTATGAAACTCACCTATCGTGGCGTAACCTACAACTACAATCCCCAACCCCTAAATCTGAACAATAGCCATCCGACGACCACTGAGCTAAAGTTCCGGGGCAATCTATACCAAACCAATCAACCGACCAAGCAACCCGTCGTGTCTAACGCGGCGGCTATTGCAACCGCACCCGCTGCTCAGCCCGCGACCACCGTTTCTACCGTTTCTATCGACGAGAGAGCGCGGGAACTGATGATGAATCACCACAAGACGGTGAAGCGCCGCCAGCAAGCTATGCTGACCCGCTTGGCTGCCAGCGTCGGGCTGGATGCTGGAACCACCAGCCAATACTGGGGGCATATTCAAGGCAAGGTGCAGCCCGGTTTCTGGGAGAGCTACGACCGGAGCCACGCCAGCATCAGCTAGTGGGCTGCAAGGGCTTAGGCTACACAGAGCTAACTCAAGCTAACTCAGCAAGCTAACTCAGCTTGTTTCTCTGCTCTACCAGTCTTCTAGCATTTTCTAAACCTAGCATTTTCTAGACAACGGCTGGTTGCAGGCACCCCCCGATGGGGGTGCCTTTTTTCATGCTGATTTCTTCGTGTTGCAACAGTACAGCGGGTGATCTGGATTTTGATTTAGAAAAAATTAATTTTTAGTCTTAAAAATGTGATCCAGAAAACAAAGACGGGCATAATGCTAGTTAAGATACGGCTAATCATCCTACATACATCAGTGCCTATAGTCACGAGGACGGCATCCTGTAGATCGTTCACCTGATATAGCAGACTCACCCTCGCAACAATGAAGTATCAAGACTTTGGTCTGATTACCATAGGGCAAGTCCACCCTAGATCGCTGAATACAGAAGGGGCAGAGTTCACCTGGCGCTCCGACTGGCTAGAGCTAACCTTAACCTTTCGCAATCCCTCCCTGACCGAACAGTGGGCCGTCGAGTCTGGCGTTTTTGAGGTTGCCCTCAACGTCGTCGAACAAGTTCCTTTTCTTTGCTTTCGGATCTTTCAGGTTGACAGGCACACCCATCTTCGACCAACAAAGCCTGCAACGCTTGTCCTTCCTTGGCAGGAATGCCCATTTCACCTCTGTCAAGTACACCCAGAGCAACTGCCTACCTTCGATCCTGTTTTGCAAAACCCAAACTTTCAACTGCCCTTAGCAGTAGTGCTAACTGATTTAGAAAGCAAGCGAGTCAGAGCTGTGCGGCAATTTCCCCTAGGCGCTTTTCTCTCTCGCTCTCTAGTGGAGGCACTGTTAAAAACATTTCCTCACTACACGCCCTCCTCCTATCCGACTGCGGTTGACCGCATCTTAGCAAAGCACCCGATCAACACGATTGGCGATAATGCCCGGATTCGGTGTCGCTCAGAGCAATAACACCTTTGAAATTGCAATCTAAAGGCAAATCGTTGTACAGCAGTGCTGCACAACGATTCATTCTGCAAGAGATGTTCAAAGCTCTAGCAAGTGCCACGACATGCTTTTGCGTGGTGAGGCACGCGCTGTCCCAGGGAGACAAGGCTTCCTGGGTTGCCCGCGTACCCCAACATCCCACTCGCCTTAAAGAACGCTGTAGGCACTTCTTTATGCCCTAGCGAGTGCTGCGGACTTTTTCCCAGGCATAGTGAATCACAGCCTTGTTCTGATCCCAAGTGCCGGGGTTTTTCTCTTCCCAAATGCGGCGGGCATCTTGCTCTACCGCAGACCAAGGGCTGCTGCGGAAGGGTTCACGGGTGGCCAGGTTATAGCCATAACTCAGAGCCGGGCGGAGTTCATCATACTGGACACCTTTATCAGACAGCTTCTCGTTATAGAAAGCGCGGAAATCGGCATCATAGTCAGCAAAAGACCGAACTGCTGGAACTTCCTCAATCTCCACATCCTGACGACGGAGGGTTTCCTTGATCGTTTCAATCTTCTCGGCAACTTCTTTACCAAGAACAACCTCTTCAACAACCCGAGCGGTCTTGCCGACGAGGGCAATTTCGTCCATCTCAACCATCTCGAAAGAGCGCTCCTGGAACAAATCAGGGCGAATCTCAACCTGACGGTTTACAGGACGACGGCTAACGCGCAGAGTCTCATCGCGCAGAGCCACATCCTGAGAGACTTCACGCTCAGTGACAACGGAATAAATCCGCATCCGGCCCCGCTCAACAGCAGCCTTGCCGACTTGCAGATCTTCTTCAATCACTTCTAGGACGTTTTCATCCCGCGCAGGATCGCTGAGCGTCAGGTTTGGGTTGATCTTCTTCAGCTCTGCAACCCGATCGGCAATCACCACCATGTTGAAGTTGGACATGATTTCGGCTGCACGAGTAGCAGTACTGTCGGTCACGTTTGCAGTGATAATCGTGCCGCCCTGACGAACCCCTTCCAGATACACTTCGGCATCAGAAGCAGGCAGATTTCTACGAAGATTCTCCAGCTTGGGCACGTCATCTTCGTCGTCGTTGGTCAGGATGTCCAGGTCTGCCAGAGCAAACCCTTCATTGTGCAGAGCAGTATAAGCACGCATCCCTTCTTCGCGATCATCAAACAAACCAATAACAGTTTTCATGAGTTCGTCCTTTCGTGACTAACGATATGGGGTCAAAACGTAACCTAACTCCCCTTGTTCTCGCTACAAGGGTTTCTTTAGATAGGCATTACCCATGCCTATCTCAACCGCGGAGAAAGCTCGCACTATCAATCTTCTGAAAAATTCTTCTGAAAAATTTTCACTCCCAGCGGAGACCTTAGAGAACTAGAACTAAACTATTCGCGGCTCTCCTCAAAGCTAATCTCCTCGATATCTGCAACTTCGTAGCGCAAGGTGATTGCCTGAGGAATGCTCTCTGTGACTCGGCGCTTTGAAATTCGCACTTCTTCTCGGAGCAAAAGCTGCTTTCTGCTTACTAATACTTCTTCCAAAACAGGAATAATTTGTACGCCGTTTTCTTCGCGGATTTGCGGTGGGTCGCCCTGAATGACCTGATTTTGAGGAATATGCTCAATGACCAATTCCTCACGCATCACTGGTGATTCAAGAACTTGCTCTACAGTGTCAAATCTTGTGCGAACCTGCACTTTGCCGCGGGCGATCTGTTGAACCGTTAAAGCAGCTTCTTCGGCCATAATCGGGATAACAATCTCGTTATCAACAATCGCCTCAGGATTAGAAATTTGATTAGAAATTTGAGGCTGATTAGACTGAGATGGTGCGCTTGAAGCAACGGCTAAAGTCTCTTCGGGCTTTGCAAGAACCTGATTCTCTACCTGGGTTGCTGGGTCTATTGGCTGAGCCGCTGGATTGGCTGAGGCATCGATTTGGGAATCTACTTGAGAATCTATTTGAGCATCTATTTGAGCATTTGCTTCAACCTGAACTGCGGGCTGGATATAGTTGGATGGCTCACTCTCAAAAGTGGCGCGTTCAATTTCAACAACACCTTTTTGAACGGCTACTACTTGCTGGGTGTTTTTTGTAACCAGCCTTTTAGAAATTCGCACCTCTTCCCGCAAGATAAGCTGCCTTTCGGCGACAGCAACTTCCTCAAAAATGGGGATGATGTGTATGCCATTTTCATCCCTTTCTGTAGGGATCTCTCCCTCAATTGCTTGATTGAATGGAACCCGCTCCACTACAACTTGTTCATGCACAATGGGTGCATTGACGATTTCCTCGCGACTTTCGACTCGCTTGTTAACTCGAATCTTGCCCCGTTCAATCTGCTGCTTGCCAAAAGATACCTCTTCTTGAATAACCGAAAGGACTTCTTGCTCAGCAGTAGAAATCTCTGGACTAGGATTGGAGGTTAAGTCAGGTGTTGTAGAGCCTAAATCAGGCGGGTTAGGTGTTTCTTGCATGAGAGAGTTAATCGTAGAATCGCTTGCTGCGGACGGCTTACTGGACGGCTGATAACTGGAGTCGGAAGCGCCGACTGAGGCGTTTCTTTGCAGCGTGGATTGCCGTCGAGGTCGTAGCAGAATGAGCAGCAATAATCCTAGAAAAGGGAACAGTAGCCACAGCCAGAGGGGAAAACCGATGAGAAACTGATTGCTGGGATCTGTGGGTGAAAACCTATTCTGTGGACTGTTCTGTAGCCTTTTTCCGGGTTCCATAGAAGCTGAGTCGTCGTCCGTAGCTGTGAGATTTGCGATCGCCCAGGGAGGTATCTGCGCCTCAGAACCGTCTAGGAGGAGAGCTTGCGCTTGAAAAATAGCTTGACCTCTAGGCTGATCCCTGAATGTGAATGGACAGGGTGTTGCGATGAGACTTTCCATCTCAGCGTATCCGGGGTAGATATTTCCAGATGTAAGCCCAGATGTAAGCATTGCAGCCGCACTGTTTTTGTAGTGGGCGATCGCAGTAAATGGGCGATCGCAGTAATGAAGACATCAATATCTGTCTAAGTGAAATCCAAATCAAATCTGTCTAGGCTAAAAGTCTAGGCTAAAAGCAACATCACAAGTAAAAGGAGCCACTAATTCAAAAATTCACATGACAAATCACTCCAAAACACAGACCAAAAGGGAGCCGCTGCTTAACAGTTGCCCCACTGTATGGAATGTGTCTACATGGGATGTGTCTACGGAATATGCAGACTACTGAATTGAAACTGAATTGAAACGTATCTCGATACCCGACGTTAATACCAGCCCCACACCAAACTGCGATCCTAAGTCCCTGAAGCTCCTAGAAAAACCAGGCTTCTACTTGGAACATCTTAAACCCAATCAGGACTTAAGATCCGTTTATGAAATCTAGTGAAATCAGCGTTGCTGAAGCTTTGAGTATTAAAACCATACTTGTCCTCAAAGGGTATGTTTTCCAGACTACTTAAGAACAGTTAAGAATCAACCTTGATGGCAGAACAGCTTGACTTCACTGCATTTCAGCGCTGTGAATATGCCATGCAAAGACACACTGAGAATGAAGCGAACTGAGGCGTTCTTTCAACGATTGCCAAACCTATTTGAGATTAGCCTATTACGGCAAAAAAGCAAGGTTTGGTGGCGCACAATTTATGAGTATGCAACCGCACATAATTAAGCCAACTTCTGAGGGGACTAGCATCTTTTTCCGGATAGGAAACTAAATTTTTTCTGGAAGACTTGAGTCTCCGGCGATTGCATAAAGATGGATAAAAATCAAGTTCATCAAGCAATCAAGCTGTAAGAATAGGAGAATTGACAGTAGGATAAGATACTGTGATGAGCGGGTGATTTTGGATTTTGGTTCGAGAGACAGGCCCGGCCAAAATCCAAAATCATTGCCTCTTCTTACTTGTTCTTACTCGTTTGCGCTTGTGTCGATTCGCGAGTTGCGATGCAGATAGCGCAGCACCTCGCCCGGTTGCTCAGCATTGAGGACGATGCCGTTTTGCGGGAATTGCAATGGGCGAGTCCACTCGAAGCGTTCGGCGTAGTGGAGGAGGTGGAGGCGGTCAATCGCCAGTTGCGCGTCTTCGGGGAGGTCGATGATGTAGTGGCGCAGGCGACGACGGCGCGGCAGTTCACAGGTGAGCGGAGGCAGCAAAAACTGAGTCGCCTCCGAGAATGGGGACGACCAGATGTATTGAATTGTCAGCATTTGGGGTTTCCTCCAGAAAACGGATGGGTAAGGAAACCCCGAAATGTTGGCCGCCCATAGACATGAAGCACCGGGAACAGGGCGGCCTAAAATGGACGCAGCCCTGAGACAGGCATCGGCTGTCGAGGGGTCAGGCGTTGGTAGGTGCTGCGAACATCTACCAATGCCGTAAGTGACCAAACGACCAAAATTTCGGGGGAAGGGTAAGCCGCGCTGACCTGAGGGGTCTTTTACAGCTTGATGGTTGATTGTAAGGGATGCGATCGCCCCTGGCAAGAATCCTGGGCAAGAATAAAGTTCACAGGTTCATTGACAAGCTCAACATTGAGCAAACCATTGAGCAAACCATTGAGCAAACCTGTAATTAGCTGCCGCAGCGAGAAAATAGGAGAAAATAGATCGATACTGGAGTCAGGATTCCGACGGACTGAGACTTGCCATGAGTGCCTCCTCTGCCTATGAACACCTATGAATATCAGGTTGGCGGCAGGCTGCCCGCAGGCGCACCCAGCTACGTGGTGCGACAGGCAGACGACGAGCTATATCGAGCGCTCAAAGCTGGTGAGTTTTGCTATGTGCTGAACTGTCGGCAGATGGGTAAGTCTAGCCTGCGCGTGCGGACGACGCAGCGCCTCCAGGCAGAGGGCTGGAGTTGCGGCGTGGTGGATTTGTCGAGCATCGGTAGCCGCGATATCACGCCCGACCAGTGGTATGCTGACCTGATCATGCGCCTGCTGCGGAGTTTTCAGCTTGCCAAGCAGGTGCCCCTGCGACAATGGCTGGCGGAGCGTCAGGACTTGTCGCCTGTTAATCGGCTGGGCGAATTTTTGACCGAAACGCTGCCTGGGCTGGTGTCGCCGCCGATTGTGATTTTCGTGGATGAGATTGACAGCATCCTCAGTCTGTCGTTCAACACTGACGATTTTTTTGCGCTGCTGCGGGCCTGTCATGATGCGGGGCAGTTGACCTTTGCGCTGTTGGGCGTGACCACGCCCTCTGACCTGATTGCCGACAAGACGCGCACGCCGCTGAATATTGGTCGGGCGATCGCCCTTACGGGGTTCCATCTTGACGAGGCCGAGCCACTGCTGATCGGGCTGGAGGGCAAGGTCGATCACCCCAGAGCCGCGCTGCGCGAAATCCTCGCCTGGACGGGTGGGCAGCCTTTTCTTACACAAAAGGTCTGTCAACTCGTGGCGCAGCACAGCGAGCTAAACGCTACGCCCGGTCGCGCCCCGTGGGAAGCGCCCGATTTGCAAACACCGTTTTTGCAGCAGTTGGTGCGCGAGATTTTGACCAATCACGGCGCAGAATCGGTGCAGGTGGCGGCTATTGTGGAATCTAAGGTGATTGAAAACTGGGTCGCCCAAGATGAGCCGCCACATTTACGAACCATCCGCGATCGCCTCTTGCACGACGAGCAACGGGCTGGCCGCTTGCTGGGGCTTTATCAGCAGATTCTCCAGCAAGATCACTCAAACTCGCCAAACTTGTCTGGATTCCCAGGCAGTGGGCGCTCCACAACCCTCACCGACGACAGCCACGACTCAGTAGAACTGCTGCTATCAGGGCTGGTGGTCAAGAAAAATGACCGCCTGCAAGTTTATAACCGGATTTACGAGCGCGTGTTTAATGCAGCCTGGGTCGAGAAGCAACTCTCGGCACTACGTCCCTATGCCGCAGCGCTGGATGCCTGGTTGCAGTCGGCTGGGCACGACGAATCGCGGCTGCTGCGCGGACGGGCGCTGGCCGATGCCCAGATCTGGTCGGCTGGGAAAAATCTGCCCGCCGACGATTACCGCTTTTTGGCGGCCAGCCAAGCCCTCGATCAGCGAGACATGCAAACGGCGCTGCGGGCCGCAGAACAGGCTAATGAAATCTTGCAAACGGCCCAATTGCAGGCGCGGCGAACGCTTCGGCGGGGGATTGTGCTGCTGCTGTTGGCGGGGGCCGGGCTGGCGACTGCGGCGATCGCCCTTTCGATTAATCTATGCCGGGTTCGGGGCTAAACGCCAGCCGATAGCGGTAGAGCGCGACAGGGCGATCGCCCGCTGCAAAGTAGTCAGGGTCTTGGGGCGACAGGTAAATCGCCGTTACCTGGTCAGCGGTGATGCGCGGCAGTTCATCAGGATGCAATTGATACGCTGTGCTGGTTTCCACCGTGTTGAAATAAATTTGCGGCGACCCCAAAAACTCCTGCTGAAAGACTTCAGTTGTGATGAACTCCAGCGGGCTGGGCATTTCTACTCCCCGCGCCACTACTGTAGATACCAGTTCCTTGGCCCCCAGCAAGCCGTCTTGAGACTCGTCGCGCAGCAGCGTAATCTGGCGGTTGGGATTTTTGGGGTCCACCTTCACCGCCAGCACCGGGCTTTTTTCACCGGGCTTGTCTAGATACGCTTTGGCCAGGTTTAGCCCGTTAAATGCACGATCGGCAACAATTTGCGGCTTACCTAGCAGCGAGGGAGGCAGCGGCAGCCCACCAAAGCGACTGGGCAGCGTGGCCACAAACCTCGCCTGAAATGGCACAGGCTGGTTCAGATATTGCCGATTGCCCTCAAACCCAGGGGTTGTAATCTCTGGAGCCAGCGGCGCAGCCAGATCCACCAGCGTCGTCGTCACGTCCCAAGTGCCCTCAAACCAGTCAGGATAGACCAGATCGCCCCTAGCGCTGGGCAAGAGCGGCTTGCTCTGCCAGTCGGGAAACTGGGCCAGGCGATCGCCCAGCGGCCCCGCCTGCACGGCTCCCTGTATCCCCAGCCCCGCCCACAGCGCCAGCCATAGCACCACCGCCAGCCCCACTCGTCTGGCCCAGCGCAGCCACCCAACGGTTGACGATATTGTTGACGATATTGCAGTTGACGATATTGCAGTTGGCAATGTTGCAGTTGACGATATTGCAGTTGGCAATGTTGCAGTTGATGATATTGCGGTCAGCGATATTGCGGGCAGCGATGTTGACGAGATACTTGCCAGACGGTTTGCGACGCTGGGGGCGATCGCTCGTAGTTTGGACACCGCCTTCACCGGACACCTTCCTGTGGGTCTATGCTTTCTGCAAACCTACCATACAATAGGCTTTTAGCGGATTTTTAGCGGGTTTTTAGAAGATTCCGCAAACGCTCTGGGTGCCTACGCTAAGTGTAGGGCGATCGCTACAATTCTAAAAACATTGAGAACATCAGGGTAATTACTGGGATCATGACCCCGTAAATCCAAGCAATTGCTCGGCATAAGGACTATAAATTACCGATATGGAACTCATCTAGGTATTAAAATCCAATTTTCTAAAATACCGCCCAAATCGATTCTTTGGGAACAATATGAGAGAGCCACTTTGCTCTATATGACTCTATATGGCAAGCAAGGCTCCTCTATCTAAACACCAATCTCTAAACACAAAAGCTGGGTCAGTCGTTTTCACCAAGGGCATGTATCCGCCAAGTGCGGTTTATGAATTACTCTCAGTTTGAACAGTGGCTCCGGGCACTCCCGCGCGATCGCTCTCCTGATAGCCATTTAGCCAGTCCATGCCTGCAATCGGTGGATTTTTTGGGCGACCCTTCGCAGGTGTCTGCCTGGCTTGATCGGTTGCCGCTGGGCATTGCAATTTATCGGCAAGATGGCCGCCCTGCGTTTCTCAATCGAGTCGCCCAGGAGATGCTTGGCATGTCACCCGAATCATCTTTAGAAGACACCTGTCCATTCTTTCAGGCTAATACGGGACTGCTGTATGCTGCCCAGGCATTACCAATCTCTCGCGCTCTGCGCGGCGAAAGCTGCACAGCCGATGATTTGGAAATACGCCATGCAGGGCGATCGCTGCTGCTAGAAGCGCGGGCCGTGCCATTATGCAACAGCCAAGGCGAGGTGTTGGGCTGTGTTGCCGTCTTTCAAGACATCACGCTGCGGCGGCAGTCCGAGCGATCGCTCGTCGCCCAAAACCACACCCTGCGGTCAGAAATCTCCCAAAAAACAGAGGCGTTGCGCCGCCGAGAGCGAGAAACACAGGCCCTGCTCGATGCCATTCCCGATTTGATTTTTCGCATTAGTCCCCAGGGCTTCTACCTTAGCTATCTCAAAACCAATTCCTTGATCGATCTCATTCCGCCAGACCTTAACCCGGTGGGACTGCATGTTTCCCATCTTTTGCCAAAGGAGGTCGCCCAGCGCAAGCTGCACTATCTAGAGCGAGCCTTTGCCACGCAGCAGATCCAGGTCTATGAGCAGCAGGTTTGGTTTGGCGATCGCCTCCAGCATGAAGAAATCCGCATCGTCCCTTACAGCCCTACCGAAGCGCTGACGATGATTCGCGATGTCACCGATCGCAAAACCGCAGAAGAGGCCCTGCGCCAAAGCGAAGCCCGATTTCGCGCCGCCTTTCACCACAGCGCGGTGGGCAGTTCCATTACCGCCCTCACCGGCCAGATTCTGGCAGTCAATGCCGCCTGCTGCGACCTGCTGGGCTATACCGAAGACGAACTGCGATCGCTCACATTCCAGGCCGTTTCCCACCCCGAAGACCTGCCGACCGATCTGGCAATGGTGCAGCAGTTAATCGATGGCGAAAAAAACTCGTTTCAAATCGAGAAACGCTACATTCGCAAAGATGGAGAGATCATCTGGGCGTTGCTCAGCGTATCGCTAGTGCGGGATAGCCAGCAGAATCCACTCTATCTGCTGGCGCAAATGCAAAACATCACCCGGCAAAAGCAAGCCGAGGAACTGCTCATTCGGGCCAATCAGGAGCTAGAAGCCCTCGTCAACATTGACGGACTCACGCAAATTGCCAATCGCCGCCGCTTTGACCAGCACCTCCAGCAGGAATGGAATCGACTCTTGCGAGAACAGCAGTTTCTCTCGCTGATTTTGTTCGACGTAGACGAGTTCAAACGCTATAACGACTGCTACGGCCACCAGGAAGGCGACGACTGCCTGCGTCAACTTGCCCAAGCCGCTAGGCGCATTGTGCAGCGCCCAGCCGATCTGGTGGCTCGCTACGGTGGCGAAGAGTTTGGCGTGATTTTGCCCAATACAGACATAGCAGGGGGGCGGGCGATCGCCGAAAAAATTCGCCTCGGCATCCAAGCGCTGAATATCCGCCATGCGTGTTCTCGCGTTGCCCCAGTGGTGACGGTCAGTGTCGGGGTCACTAGCCAGATTCCCACCGCTACGCAGACCATCAATGCCCTGATGACCCAAGCAGACCAAGCACTCTACACCGCAAAGCGGCGGGGCCGAAACTGCACGGTGGTCTACCGTGACTTTGAGATGCCCTGATCTGGTTTTGCCGCTTCAGCAGACTCGCGCAGCATCAATAAACCTCTTGCATGAATGCTGTTTTGAGGGTGTGAATCGTAGCGCGACGTTACCGCGCCACGATTCATGCAAGAAGTCTAATGAATTCTAATGAATACCGACGGCTGCGTCTGCGCCAATTACTGATTTAACAAAACCTAAGTATTACGAAATTCACCATTATTTATAAAATATTTACAAATTGAAACATCAAAATTCGTAACAAAAATGAAGGAGCAGGATCTATTTTTAGGGATTCATTTCTTAAAGAAACGAGTTCATTTTGTTACGTTTCATCACTTCAAATAAATTCCCGGAAACCCTTACGCTGAAACCGTTTCAGGTTATTTGGAAATCCTCTTCAAGGAATTCACGCATTAAATCTTTTTGCAATCCATCGTTTGAGTTTTTGATCTGCGCTTGAATAAGGGCATTGATAGAGAAGCGCAGTTGGGCGCTCTCCGCAGATGTTTCCCAAGACTCTGGGCTTACTCCTGGGCTTACTCATTGGATAGCCATGAAAGAGGACTAGGGCGATCGCTGAGGAGTAGTTGCAGGTGCGCCGCTTAATAAATTCAACGATAGGGGTTCGCTGTAATGAACTGGTTTTCCCAACTCACTCGACTCATCCTCGACTTTTATCGTGAGGACCCAGCCGAGCTACGACAGTTGCAAGGATTGAAAGCCTGCCGACTGTCTCGCCGCTGGGGGGTGCTGCGAATCGAGTGTCGCGATCGCCAAGTCGCCGAAACCCTCCTTGCTGCTCAAAACTTGCTCAAAGAGCCGATCGCAGAACTCCGAATTGCCCACCAGATCAACATTCTGGTCAATGGGGTACTAATCAGTAGTTTGGTCGTTGATCCGTCGAAGATCTCCTTCTTGTAGTTCCCTCACCGAAAAAAGGAATTTCGGAAGGAATTTCGGAAGGAATTTCGGAGAAACAAGGAATTTTGGACTGTCCAGCAAGTCTTGCAGCCGCTTTTAGAGCCTTTAGATTCGTTCGCCGCTTTTAATCAGCTTTTTAGGGCAGGGCAGGTTCGACCCCTCGCCTGAATCGATATGCAGCATCTCGACATGCGGCATCTGCGAAAGCCTTGACACCAGAGGCTTTCACAGGCAGCATCGGTTTTGTTTCAGCAAAAAGCGCGGCCCCTTATACCTTCAGTGCCACCAGCTTTTGCACCGCTTCCACAATTTGGGGAGGCTGCACAATCGTCAGGTTTTCCAGCGTGCCATTGTAGGGCGTAGGGATATCTTGCGACGCAAGGCGAATCACAGGCGCATCCAGTTCGTCAAAGAGGCGATCGTTAATCGATGCGGTGATTTCTGCCCCGATGCCGCCAGAGCGCATACACTCTTCCACAATGATGACGCGATGGGTCTTGCGAATCGACGCACCGATCGTCTCAAAATCCAGCGGCTTTAGGGAAATCAGGTCGAGCACTTCGGGATCAAACCCCTCTTTCTCCAGCGTCTTTACCGCCTGCATGACGTGATGGCGCATCCGCGAATAGGTCAGGATCGTCACGTCACTGCCTTCGCGCACGGTTTCTGCCTTGTCTAGTGGCAGCAGATATTCTTCTTCGGGCAAGTCTTGCTTCAGGTTGTAGAGCAGCACATGCTCGAAGAAAATCACGGGATTGTCATCGCGGATGGCAGACTTGAGCAACCCCTTGGCGTTGTAAGGAGTCGAGCAGGCAACCATCTTTAGCCCTGGAACGCCCTGAAAATATGCCTCTAGGCGCTGGGAGTGTTCTGCGCCAAGCTGCCGCCCCACGCCACCCGGCCCCCGCACCACCAGCGGAATCTTGAAGTTGCCGCCAGAGGTGTAGCGCAGCATCCCGGCATTATTGGCAATTTGGTTAAACGCCAACAGCAAAAAGCCCATATTCATCCCTTCGATGATGGGACGTAGCCCTGTCATCGCTGCCCCGACTGCCATCCCCGTAAAGGCATTTTCGGCAATTGGCGTATCCAGCACGCGCAGATCGCCGTACTTCTTATACAGATCTTTGGTGACTTTGTAGGAGCCGCCATAGTGCCCCACGTCTTCGCCCAACACAAACACAGACGGGTCACGTGCCATCTCTTCGTCGATTGCTTCACGCAGGGCGTTGAACAGGAGGGTTTCTGCCATTGGAATCGCTAATTTGGGTAAATCACTCAATCTAGAATCATACCCTGGTTGTCTCTCATGTTTTTGCGAGAGATGCACTTTTAGACCGGATTGGGGGCGGCAGCAGTGGAGATTGCCGGGTTTCTCAGATGGGCATGATTCCAGGCGGGCGATCGCCAGGGCAGGGCTAACTCTGTTGGATAGCCCCACGTCCTTCGGTTTGCCGCGCTCTAGGCTAGCACCGACGGCAGCACAAACGCCAGTCCAATCAGCAGCGCCCCAAACAGCAGATTCCAAAAACGGTGATAGCTGCGAACCGTCCATTTGGCGGGGCAATCCAGCCGAATCAGGTCTACCCAGGGCATGATGCCGCGTCGAAACCAGCCCAGCGTGTGAACGGATTGATGAATAAAGCCCTCTGCCTGACTCGCGCCAAACAAGAAGTTGCCCAGAGGACCAAAGCGGGAGGAATAGCGCAGCAAAATCATGCCTGTCGGGTCTTGCAGCTTGAGTTCTGAGCTATAGGCATAGCCAGAGTCGCCTTTGCCAATGATTTCGCCGCTCAGCTTGACCGGACGACCCCGCAGCGGACTGGCGTAGGGGTCAGACATGAGCGTGAGGATGTCCATCGCGGGAGCGCGGTTAAAGTCGGGATACATCACGAAGGTTTTGAACAATAGCCCCAGTCCGCCACCCAGCAGCGCAGGCGCGGCGATCGCCCCCAGGTTGGGTGCGCCGCTGCGGTAGAGGGCGATCGCCACCAGCAGCCCCAGCCCCAAGCCGATCCAGTCGGCCCAATAGAGCAGCACATCCAGCACAAAGTTGCCATACAGCCGCGTCTTGTTCAGTCCGCGCCCTTCGCGCATGACCTGCGCCATATCAAACTCAGCGCCCAGCCCAAGCTGTTCGGCATAGGTGCTGAGGGCGCGGACGCGCTTGCCCGTCAGCGGGTGAGTCGAATTTAGCTCCATCCACGCTGCCCAGGGGTTAAACATATCCCACAGAAACACACGCCCCACCTGCACAGGGCTTTCTGCCACGCGGTAGGCTGTGCCCGTAAACCCAGCGCTGCTGCTGTCGGCAATGCCCAGCGTGCGGGTGCCTTGTAGCACCTTGCTGGGCTGGGGGTTGCGCTGTCCCTCTTCGACGATGCCGTAGGCGATTTTGACCAGCGCCCGCGACAGACCGTTGGGGTTGCCTGTCACCTCGGCAGCAAAGTGGTCGGCGTAATATTCCCGCGTGCGTGACAGATACAGCACGAGATATTCGCCCAGAACGTAGAACACATAGGCGGCGATCGCCACACTCCGCGTCCCCAGCTTGAGCCGTCGCGCCATTTCGCTATCGCCCAACCAGTCCTGTGCCTCTCGCAGATACACATAAAGAAGATAGGTAATCTGCACCAGCGTCGCCGCCAGCGTCATCACCGCAAAGTCCCAATGCACCACATGGCCGAGTTCGTGGGCGTAGACCGTGGCTACTTCGTCATCGTCTAGGTACTTAAACAAGCCCTGGCTGACCACTACCCGCGCTGTGTTGGGCAGAGACCCGTAGGTAAACGCAGTCGGGTTGTCGTCAGGAATTAGCCCCAGACGAGGCTGGGAAAGCTTCTTTTGCTGACAGACCGTGCGGATGACCCGGCCTGCTTCGGGACTGCGCCGCTCGATATCCGACAGCGACACCCAGCGCGTGCCATATAGCCAGCCCTGCACCAAATCCATAATCAGCGGCGACAGGAAAAAGAGGATGGCGTTAAACAGCAGCGTTGCCCCCAGCGCAATGCCCAGCCCTGCTGTGGGGTTGTCGCTGCCATGCAAAAACAGCAGCGCCAGACACAGCGCAAACACCATGCCAAACAGCAGCGTGAGGGTGACTCCCGATGCCAGCGCCAGACTGGTTGCCACGCCATTCATCACCAGCGCAACTCCGCCGCGAGGGGCGCGGGTTTGGGTGTTTTGGATTTTGGATTTTGGATTTTGGATTTTGGGATTTGGATTTTGGGGTTTGGGGTTGTGACCCGCTGCGTTGGCGAGGGGCGATTCGACTTGGGTGGCTTCGGCTTCGGGTTCGGGAGCCAGTGCATTCAAATATTGGCGGGCCCAAAGCTGCACAAATTCTTTTTCGTGGTGCAGCAGGCGACGGCAGAGGGCGATCGCCGCTTCGGTTTGCCCATTGCCGTTGTAGGCCTTTACCAGCCACATCTGCGCCTGTGCGAAATCTTTGTGATGGGGATCGGCACCTCGACAGTAAGTTTCTAAATGCTCAACGGCTTCGGCAAAGCGCTTGGTTTTCAGCGCGTGGTTGCCCCGATTGAACAGGTCGAAGGCTGCCTCGGCGCTGAGGGTGGGCAGGTCGGCGGTGGGCGTGTCGGTGGCGGCCGAGCCAGTCGTTTCTGGCTCCCTCACAGGGGCAACAGATAGTTTGGGCAGCAGGTCTTTGGCCCAAGTCTGCACTTGGGGCGGCGCGTCGGTGCTGAGCTGCTGACAGAGGGCGATCGCCCGCTCTGCCTGCCCACCGTCGAAATAGGCCCGCACCAGCCACATCTGCGCCTGAAAATAAAGTCTGGAAGGGCGCTCAGCGACCTGGCAGCAAGCTGTTAGCGCTTGAATCGCCGCTTCATATTGTTGTTGTTTGACTGCTTGAATGCCCGATTTCAGGAGGTTCTCGGCCGTCATGACTCGTACTCCTCAAGAGAAAATGAGGTATCAAATTGAACACGACACCTCTAGGGTTCCCATCGGGGAATCTTCCTTATTCTTCATCGTCAAAACTCGCATTCCCGGAGGCTGCCCCAACCCCGCAGCCTGATTGGAGTAACCCGAATGGAGGATGCCGCAGCAGGGCGATCCCGCTAAATTACTTAACCATTCGTGCGATACATGAACCCCTATTTAGAGTTTTCAAAGAAAATCCTGAAAATTGCTGTAAATATGCTGAATGCACTGTCTTGAGGTTTTTGAGCTTAAGTTCTGGGCTTAAATTCCGGGCTTAAATTCCGGGCTTAAATTC
>JBDNCP010000114.1:0-16108 GCA_046719575.1 Cyanobacteriota bacterium | reverse complement strand
TACACAATCTGGCTATACACAATCTGGCTATTAGGTCATCGCCTGCATAGGTGCGGCAGGTCTGGCGATACATTCCAACAATGGCTGAGAAAATTGAATTTTTTGCTGAACTTCTGGTCACAAATTGAAAAACCAACTCTCTATGCTCCAGATGCGACTGCCAATTGCTCCTAACCTGGCGAGAGAGATCTATTGAGGCATTGCTAATGAGGCATTGCTAATGAGGCATTGCTGATGAGGCATTGCTGATGAGGCATTGCTGACTCCCGACAGTTTTCATAACGCCTCTGGATCGGGCTGATAGAGTTTCAGCGAGCGGTTTGGTGTTTTCTTTGCCATGAACGATTGCCATCTGTCCCCTGTGTTTCCCCTACGCCTGTTGCCAAACCATGTGTGATGACACTCAAGTTCAAACTCTCTTAGACGAGATTCGCAGTCCCGATACCACGCCACTGCTGCGGCGCAAGGCGCTGTCTCGGCTGCTGCTGTGCATTCAGCGATCGCCCAAGCTGCGCCGCTTTGCCCATCCCGACTATGGCCACGCCCTCAGCCTGACGCTGGAGTGGGTTTGTCGGGCGATCGCCCAATTTAGCCCCCGCAGCGACTCCATTTCGACCGACCTGATGAACTGGGTCAACGGCTATCTAGACTGGCGCATCAGGGATTTGCAAAACCCTAATAAAAGCGTCACAGAGCTACATCGACCGGAACGCGAAGAACGCCAGATCAAACAAGAATTTGGGGGAGTTGTGCTGCTAGATCAGTCAATTGGGGAAGATGGCAACCCAACGCCTGTGGGCGACCTCACGCCCGATCCGCGCCAGGACATGACGCTGCTAGAGTCCTGGATTCAGGCGCTCCAACGGGCGCAAAAGCGGCGCATCGGGCTAGAGATTCATCGCTATTTGGCAGCAGATCCCGATGCCATATTGCAGGGCTGCCATCCCAATAAATTTTTGGAATGCCACTGTCAAGCGCTGATCCAGCGGATGCACCTGAGCGAACCGCCCGAAACTCGACGGGCGATCGCCCAGGATTTTGGTATGCCGGAGCAGACGCTTTATTCTCACTGGCGAGACAAGTGCCTGCCGCTGCTGCAAATCGTCGCGCTGCGGTTCGATCCTCAGGTGATCGACTTTCTCCAGTCGGAGGAGGCGCGGTATCTGGGTGAGTGTCATCCGGAAGCGCTGGAATCGGGCAACTGTCTTGATCTGGCCAAACGGCTGCTGCTGTCTCAGCCGCCAGAGTCGATGGGGGCGATCGCCCGCGACCTCAAGATCAAAGAATCTGCCCTAACTAAGCACTGGCAAAGCGAATGCCTGCCCAAGCTCAAAAAACATCGCCTGTGATTCGCGCCCTGTATGGAACGAGAATCACAGGCGAATTGCGATGCGACGATGCCCTGAATGTTATCTGCTCCAACTGCCCCTCATTTTCTGGAACGCAACAATGAACACTATGGAACTTATCGGCCTGCCCATTCCCCTTAGCCAAGATGCGTTTGAATCTGCCGCCCAGTTTGCAGCCGAGCAGGCCTCGCCAGGGAAAGGCAAACGGGTCTATCTCAACACGCTGGCGGTCTGCGCGGTGCAAACCTATCTTACCTGGATGGAAATTGACACTAGCCTTGCCGAAGGCGACTGCTGGCAGCCGGGGCTGAGGGCGGTGCTGGATGTGGCAGATCTGGTGCTGCCAGATGTTGGCAGGTTGGAATGTCGCCCAGTCTTGCCAGGAGAAACCGCGATGACTATTCCCCCAGAAGCTGCACAGGATCGCCTAGGCTATGTTGCCGTTCAGTTTCATGAACAGTTGGAGGTGGTCGATCTACTGGGGTTTGTGCGGGGGGTGCCGCTTGCGGAAAACGATGCGCCCGTTGAGCTAATGAGCGTGCCGCTAGGTGAACTGCTGCCGCTCGATTCGCTGCTGGATATGCTGCATCCCGACCTAGCAATCATTAACCTGCGCGAGTGGCTGATGGGGCAGTTTCGGCATCCCGAATGGCGATCGCCCGAAACCTTTGTCACCAGCCATCGCAATATGCGGTCGGGATCTCGCAACACCACAGGCGGCAGCTTTTCCGTTCCCCCAGACATTGATGCCCAGATCAACTCCGTCAGCCGCGCCAAGGCGATCGAGTTTCAGTCGCTCGACAAGCAGGTGGTGCTGGTAGTGCAGGTCATTTCCATCACCACCGAAGACAACACGCTTAACGTGCGGCTGCGGCTCTATCCCGATGCGTCGTCTGACCAACTGCCGCGCAATTTGCAAATCACCGTCCTAGACGAAACGGGTGAAATCATCGTAGATTCTCGCCCCAAAAGTGGCAGCGGCTGGACAGAGGTGGAACTGTGCGACTGTCATCCGGGCGATCGATTTAGCGTCCGCATTACGCTCGGTGATGACAGCAAAACCGAAGAATTCTGCATTTAAGTGAATAAATCTGCATAGGTTCCTTCAAGCGTGCAATAGTTTCAATCAGGTCATGAACTCAGCCCCTATGGAAACGATTAAGCTGACACTCCGCCCCCGTGATGAGGAGAATCCCACTGCTGGATATCGAGTTCGGCTAGACAGTCGCGATCTGGGTGAACTGGAGGCCCTATTGCCGCCCATGCCCGACAGTTTGGTCGCGGCCCTGGCCGACTGGAAAGCGGCCTACGCGGTGCAAGAGGGCGTGCGATCGCACTTTCGCATCAGCGGTGTCAAAATTACTCACCACACGGCACAGGATGTCGTTCGGCTTTCGGAAAGGCTGCAAGACGAGTTTAATGAATGGTTGAACGATAGCAATAAGCACTGGCGCGAACTGCGAGAGGCGCTGATTCCGCTATTGCGTCGAAATGGCTATGGGAACGGGAACGGGAATGGGAATGGACATGAGGGCGGGAACGGGAACGGAAATGGCGATCGCCCTCGCCTGATCATCGATCTCGGCAACGACAACACGCTCAAACGCCTGCCCTGGCAGGATTGGAAGCTGTTAAAGCAGCACTATTACCACAGCGATGCTGCGATTCGGGTGATGAACCCCACCACTGCCTTGGGGTCACGACCAAGCTATCCCCAAACTTCTAAAATTAGAATTCTAGTCATTGTGGGAGAAAGCGACGACATCAGCACCGATCAAGACCTAGCTGCCCTCCAGCAACTTGAGCAAGATCATCCTGAGACAGTGGAGGTTATCTCGCTGCTCCAGCCGTCTCCAGCAACCCTCCAGGCGATGCTCGAAGATATACAGGGCTTTCATATTCTGGTGTATGTCGGGCATAGCCGCAGCGATGACAACGGCAACGTCGGCTGGCTGCTACTCAACCAAACCGATGAAATTAGCATTCCTAACTTCAAGTTTGCGCTGAGCAGGCTGGTTCGCAAGGGCTTGCAACTGGCAATCTTTAACTCGTGCGACGGTCTAGGGCTGGCGCAGCAGCTTGCTCAGATTGACATACCCCGCTGCATTGTCATGAAAGAACCCGTGCCCGATCCGGTGGCGGTAGAGTTTTTGCAGCGCTTTTTCCACGAATTTGCTGCGAAAAAGCGCTCCCTACTCATGGCAATGCGGTCAGCACGGCAGGGACTAGAACACTTCAATTTGCGCTATTCCGAGGTAACCTGGCTACCGACGGTGTGCATCAAGCAAAACACAGAACCGCTGACTTGGCAACTGCTGCTCAATCATTTGCAGCCCGGCCCTGCGATCGCCCCATTGCCGCCCCACCAGCCCCAGCCAGTGCCCGCTGGGGGCACTATCCCCTCATCGCTGAATCTGGCTGCAAATCCGCCTGCAAATCCGCCTGCAAATCCGCCTGCAAATCCGCCTGCAAATCCGCCTGCAAATCCGGCGGTGAACCGGCGCAAGTGGCTTTTGGGCGCAGGCACAGCGGCGGTACTGCTAGGGGCGATCGCCCTCGTGTCGCTCCGGCCAATCCGCTGTCTCTTCGTGTTGTGCGACGCGCCTAGAGCAAGCAATTCTCAGGGGTTAATTGGAACTGCTGGACAAGGCAATTCCAGTCCCAAGCTAATCCCGAATGAACGGCTGATCACCGCTGGCGGCAATGAAAACCTGCTGGGCAGCCTCAAACTGGCAAATCCGTATGCAGGCTTAAAGCAAACTGGCATCAATGCGTTTGCTGTGGGCGATTACAACACTGCAAAGGCAAAATTTGACGAACTGCGAGAGCTTGCGCGAAACCAACGACAGCAGTTTTCCGCCGATCCCGAAAGCTTGGAGTATAAAAACGCAACCGCCGCCCTCAAAGATCCCGAAGTGCTGATTTTCCGCAACAATGCAGAAGTGCGGCTGCGGCGACAGGCAGAACAACCGACCTATACGATTGCCGCTGTGATTCCCCTTAGCACGCCAGAGGGAACGCTGCTTAACATTGGGGAACAAATGCTGTTTGGCATTGCCCAGGCCCAAGATCAGGCCGTGAATCGGACGAATGCACCCGTTAATCTGGAAGTGATTATTGCCAATGATTTGAACGTGCCCGCGCAAAGCAGGGCGATCGCCAAAACGCTCGTTCAACCCAACCTTCCTGCGCTTGATGGGCAGCCGCTACTGGCGGTCATCGGCAACTACACCAGTCGGGGCACTTGCGATTCTCTGCCCATCTACGCAGCAGCAAAGCAGGTGGTGATTTCTCCCCTCAGCACCGTGATGAACCTGCGGGCGCGGTGCAATGGTGATGACATATTCTTCCGCACCACGTCTTCTACGCAGATTGAAGCGCGAACGCTGGCAGAATATCTGCATCAGCAGCGGAGCCAGCCCAGAGTCGCAGTATTTGCTAACTCCAAAGAATTCTACAGTGACGACTTGCGCTATCAGTTTGAAAGCGAGCTACGAGGCACGATTGTTCAGACGTTTGACCTTTCCGATCCGCAGTTTGATGCAAACGATGCGCTACGCCAGGTCGAAGAAGTAGATGCGCTAGTGGTGCTGCCAGACGGACGCACAGGTAATAGCGAGTCCTTTAATCGGGCGTTAGCAGTGATCAAAGCAGACGGCGGCAGGCGGCTGATTCTGGGATCTGCGCCAGTGTATACTGCCGACTGGAGCGATCGCGGCAGCAGTTCGGCGGAGCGTCGCGCCCTCAGCGGTCGGCTGATCGTGGCAACTGATTGGTTTGCGGCGTGCGCGCCAGACTTTGTGCAAGAAGCAAATCGCTACTGGCTAGGTGGCGTGAACCGGATCACGGCAGTCTCTTACGAGGCGGTTGAGGTGCTGCTGCCCAAGTTTCGCCCCGGCATTACTTCCAATGAAATCCGCCAGGGACTGGCAACCGCCCAATCTCCCAGCGGCATCTTTCCTGGCAAAATGATTAGCTTTGATGCACGGGGCGATCGCCGAGATTTAACCACTCGCGTCCTCACAACATTGGTAGATAATCCAGCCAACCCGTTCGATCTAGTTTCTGGAACAGGTTGCCCATAGGCGATCGCCCCAAACAGCCGAGCTTCGCCTACCAAACAGCACTATCTAGACAGGTTTTGGCAATGCTTTAATGCTGCGAAAACCTGTCTAATTTGTCTAAACTAATTGGTCTAAATCTTAATAGCTGAAATCTCCTATTTGGCTATCCCAAAAAGCCCCGCTCACGGGCCATTTTACAAATCGCCACCCGGTGGTTTGCCTCTTCTGTGTAGATTAGATCGACATCGAGCCGCTGCTTGAGGCGCTTGACATAGTTTTGAGCAGCCCGCCGAGAAACATTCAGCCGATTGGCCAGGGCATCGTCTGACAGGCAATCATTACACAGAAGATTCAGAACTTCCAAATCTTGAGGATTTAAGTTGGAGCTTTGACGCAATTCTCTGGGTAGGCAAAGTTCACCATTCAGCGCACTCTGGGCAAACTTGATGTAGGTCGATCGACGATCGAGCTTATTAGCAACCGCAAATCCGCCTTTATGACTATCAATATAAGAAATCAGCGGGGTCAGCAAGCGATATTCACTGCTGTAAACCAGGACATTCAAATCAGTATATCGCTCGAAAATGTGTCGCAGTAGGTTAATACCTGGCTCAGCCGACTGTTCGCCGCTAAAGGTTCCATAGAGCAAATCAACAACGATCAGGTCGGGAGATTCTAGCGACAGAAACTCCATTGCCTGTGTTGGATTGTTGGCGATCGCACACCGACAATTCGGATCAACCTGTTGAAGAAAATCGCGGTTTCTCTCAGCAACTTCCTGATGATCTTCAACAATTAAAAAAAAAGGCTGGCTGGGGGGCATTTTTATCATGCAGCTACGCCGCATCTCTCGCAATACTTTTATTCTATAGCGAGAAGCTGTTAGCGTAAAGCCTGCTTTAGGCTCCAAAAAAGCTCAACCCATAATATGCCTTCTGGAGATAAAGTTCTTTTCCAGTGTCCACCATCCAGGCTGATGGCAATCGTTTCCATTGTCTTCGTACCCGTACCTTTTGGCAAATAATCGGCAAGCTGATCGAGCGGCTTGGATGTGTTTCCTGATACATTGACTCCATCATTGGCGATCGCCAATTTACACTGTTCACCCTGCTGCTCTAGATAAACTTCAACCCAGGCTGCCCGTCCATAGGGCTGCTGAGCGTGACGCATTACATTATTAATGGCTTCCTTAAAGAAACGAAAGATATCTTCTCGATCGTCTATCCAATCTGGGTTCAATTCTGGTTCTTGAAGCGGCTTAATGCGTTGCTTAACTTTCAATCTTAAGTCGCCACGCTCCTCAAGCTGTTTAAGATGGGTTTGCATACCCTGCGCCAGCCCCGAAACTAGCTCCGGCGAAATATCAAGCTGCTTTCGCGCAATAATCTGCAAATCATTGAGTTGATTGCGAATATCCTGACCAATGCGAACTAACTTATCCACAATCGGCTCTGATTTAACACTGGTTTTCACAACCAGCAACTCTGGATCAATCAGGGTTTCCAGTTCTTCCACCTGATCCATCACCAGCTTTAGCTCTTGTAGCGGCCCATCGTGAATATCGGTTGCGACCCTGGCCAAAACTTTGCGCGTCCGCGACAGCGTAGCGTTGCGCTGGGTCAACTCTTGCCGCTGTTTAGCAGCCTGTTCTCTTGATTTTTTGAGCAGCAGCACCAGCGTCATCGAAATGCCCGTCAGCACCCAAGTCAAAATGGGCAGCGTGATTGGCAAAACCAGCCGCCCGGCAAACCCGATTGGCAGCAAGGCAGCATAGGCCAGCGGAATCCCTAAAACAATCAGCGGGCCGCGAGTCAGCCACCAAAGGCGCGATTTAGACAATCCGGGGCTGAGCAACCACGCCACCAGCATGGAGCCTGCCAACGTCAACCCTAGACTCCATTCCTGGCTGAGGGGGTACTGGATATTGTTGCTGAGGATGCTGGCCAGCACATTTGCCTGCATCTCTGCTGGACTCAGCGTTGCAGAACTAGATGCAGGTTCACTCGACTCCGATTTGACTGAAGTCGGCAAAGCAGACCGGTTGGGATCATTTTGCGGAAAGTCGATGAGGATAACTTTATCTTTAACTTTCGCAATCTGACTTGGGGAGAAATCTCTCCGAAAAGCGCGATCGCAGCCTGCAACCTGCTGAACTGTATCAATTATTTTAGTTCCGCAAAACTCTTGTCCCAAACTCTTGGGAAAGCCTGTCTGCCACATCGAAAAACTGACGTGGGGATCTGAATAAAACGGCAATGAACGGTTTGAACAAACACGACTTGGACTCAACTTGTTCACTGCAAGACAGACGGCTGATTGGAAGACGTTGACCGGATCGATGTCTGCATTACTAGAGGCATTGGTGTCTGAGAGTCCGGAGTTGAAACGCTTTTCGACAACATAGGGATACCGGACGGGATTGATTGAATAGGCTTTGAGCAGGCTTTGCAGCGAGTATCCGGTAAAAGATTGCTGACTGGTGTTGGATGAGCTAGACGCAGCCAGCCCATCTTTTGTAAGAGGAATAACAGGAATTGAAAATTCTGAGAAGCCTTGAATCGTTTCGGGCGGGAGGATGGGTTGCAGAGTCCGACTATCGATTGGAAGAAACTGGTTGTAAACACGAAAGAAAGGGCCGGAGAGTTTTAGTTCTGGCGGAGAAGCCAGAACGACTTTATCGCTGTGACTTTTCACAAGAGCGCGGACAGAATCTCCAGATATTCCTGCCTCAGTTGATGTCAGAAGCTCTGGAGAATCAACTACCTCCAGCGGCAAGTTAATCAAGATTACTTTAGCGCCCAGATCGATAAGATTTTCAATCAGATTTGTGTAATCTTCTAGCTTTCTAAATCGGCTGAAGCTTCTGGGATTTCCTGTAATTTCTTTGTTGTCAACTGTGATTACAAGAATCTGGTCAACGGCTCCAGAGTCTGCGCTTTCTTGATTAGATTTCGGTATTTTAGAAAGCTGCTCCTTTCGCTGAACTTCAAACGCTTTGAGCGGGGTTTCGACGGAAAGGGAGGGCAGCAGAATGAGGGTGTAGAGCAGACCCCAAAGCGCGCCAAGTCCAAGCGATCGCAGTTTCCAGCGTTGATCAAAAGGCATGGCTTCACCGCAGAACGTAGACAATCACGCGATTGCCGGAATACAGCGTCACCTGTCTGCGGCCTTGGGCAAATTGCCATACATTTCCATCTGGAGTCCGCGCCACTCCGTTTTGAATTTGTGCGCTCTGCCCTTGGGATGGCCCACTGTGAAAGGTCACTTGGTTGCCATTAATAGTCAGGTGGATTTGTACCACGCTACCCTGTCCTGGGCCGCTCACAATTTGTCCCCGACCCTCCAGCGTTTGGGCGATCGCCGGAGACACCTCCCAGCCCATCGAAACCAGACTGGTGCAGCAGAGGAGCGGTAGCAGAATAGCCGCCTTGAACAATAAGAACTTCATAGATCGCAAAACAGGCAAATGAAGAACCAACTTCTGGAAAGCGTGAATAGAACGCAAGAACTGAATCAAATAGCAAGCCTGAACGTCTAAATCGCTCAAGTTCGGTCGCCATCATAGCAGCTCCATCTAAAGATAGAGATACGCAAAAGCGCACATTTTTTAATTTGGCAAACTGGCCTACGTGAAGACGCAAATTCATTGGTGCTTCTCTGCGAAGGAGTCTACGGGGATGGGTATCGTATCAACTGCCTGTCTGTAGTTTCATAAAGGTATCGGCAGAGAGAACCTGGGAAGACTCGATAGCCTCTTAAAAAGTTCCTGGCTGTTTTCTGCGATCTCTTCCAAGAAGTGAACCCCTTGCTTGCCGCTTTCATAACTCAGTTTTCTTCGCCTGATATCTCCTTGGCAAGCAGTTGAGAAATCTACTCAAAGCCCAATTCAATTTTCATAACGCTCGCTCATTGAACCGTTTCATTACTATCAGGCTCCTGACAAAACGAACAGCCCGATTAAATTCAACCTCCTATCACTCCCCCTACATATGAGGTCTAATCCTATGAAAATTCTCTCCATCATCCAAACTAAAAATCCTGCGTTTCACCAATCACTCCAGCCTTTGATGACTCGGATGCAGCGCTCCAATGCTCACTCTGTAAAAGCGATCGCCCAATACGCCGGATTCCTATTTTTACTATCGCAAAACCCCGGACTTACTGCGGTTCCCACAAGCGCAATTGACGACGTGCTGCACCAGCACATGGAGCAGCCAGAATTCGCTCAGGATATGGCGCTATTGTTTGGCGATCGCGCTGTTGCGGAGCATCTTCCCGGTGCAGGCAGCGAGTCAGGTTTTGCCAAAACCAAGGCACTGTTTGAGCGTGAGTTTCAAACTGACTACGGCAAGCACGCAGCCGCCTGCGAACTGTTTATCAAGGGCGATCGCCCGTCCTGAAGCTTGCCCCTGCTGAGCGGCTGGCTGTGCGCTTAGGCCCCCGTGCATAGCCAGCGCCCCCCTCCAAATTGAAGTTTTTGAAGGAATGGCTGAAGAATTTTACTGAATTTTAGGGTGCAAAACGAACTGAAAACGCCATAGCTTCTTGATCAAGGCGGCTTTATTCGTCCACGGCTGACTGGCTTTTCAATATGCACAAATCTGCAATCTGGCTTGTGGTTCTGTGTGAGCAGGTTTGCGCCCAAGGGCAGTTCTTTCAAAAGGGGTTCATGGTCTGATTAAATTAACCGCTCAACACACTCATTCTGCTTCTGAGGTTGCTTATTATGAAACTCGAATCGGCTATGCCAGCCAAGTCCACAAACCGCGAGAACAAATGGTTTCCCGACATCGACAGTGTTGTAACGGCTCGTAGGGTCGCCCGCCAAGGCGTGATTGCTTCGCTGGTTTTGGCTGGCGTAACCACTGCATTTGCCATTGCGGCAACCCAAAACACACTGCCCCCAGAGTTATTAGAACGCGATGACGTGTTTAACCCGCTGCTGTTTGTCGATGCGCTGATCTATGGGGCGATCGCCTGGGGAATCCAGCGCATGTCTGGAATTGCGGCGATCGCTGGGCTAGCGATCTACCTACTCAGCCGCGTTCTGTTGCAGATGTCGGGTATACCCACCAATCTGTTCGGCATGGCAATCGCGACAATCATCAGCGTTGCGTTCATTAATGCGATTCGCAGCACGTTCGCTTACCATCGCTTCAACGGTCAGCAAGCATCAGAATCTAATTCCGCCAGTTCAGATTTTCCTGAGTTGAGCTAGGTTCCAAAAAATCTTTGAGCGCATCCTCAAACTGGATTAGCCCCCGTTCATTTCGTAATTCTTTATCTTTGCAATCTTCATTCATGCAAGCGACTCGCTCGTTTGTCTAGTCTGTCTTGCTTAAAAACTCGCATTCAGGAGTAACGCTGTGTCTGTAAAACCCCCTTACAAGTCGATGAATCCTGCTTATTCGTCTGCAATGGTTTATCCGTCTTTTAGCCTGCTGCGTCCCTACTATTCGCAAATTACGCTGACCTCCTCCGGCGCACGCAAGACGCAGACGAGCCTGCAAGCAAAAGCATTTTTACAGAACCACTGCCTGGATGCAGCCAATCCCCTTTCGTCCCACAAGCAGATTCAGCAGCGATTGGTCGCGCTGTGGCAAACGGGCAGCAAAACCGAGCGGGCGATCGCCGAAACTTGCCTGCGCTGCTACATCTCGCACCAAATTGTGCAGGTTTGCATGGAGCTAGCCAGTCGGTTTGGGCTGCGAGGCGGCTTTCAACTGAGCGATCTGCTGCCGCTGGTGCTGGATGACGTGCCGATTGAGTGGAAGCCCAATGTGCCTCCTCAGTTTCCGGCTGAGCCAAATTCCCCGGTCTATCGGGCATTTGCCTACGATATCTTGGGCAGTTTTGACCCCTCGCGCAACACCTGTCTGAGTACCTGGACCAAGCGCAAAGTTCTTTACCATCGGGAACTAAACGCTTTTTTGCAAGAGCGAGGCATTTACCTGATTAGCGATTGGGCGCTTTTGAATAGTGCTACGACGGGCCAGATTCGCCGCACTCTAGCATCGCGCTATGGCCTCACTGAGGCAGAGATTCAACAGGCGTGTCAACTGCTGGAAAGCTATCATGCCGTATATTCTGAGCAGCTTCGCCAAGTGCGATCGCAGGGCTATCGCGGCAAGTGTCCCGCGCCCACCACACAGCAACTCCAAGACATTGCCCAGCATTTGCAAAAAACGACAGGCCAGCGCTCCTTTCCGCTGCAAATCATGGCTCAGCTTAGCAATCTGGCACAAAAACTGCGTCAGCGTCAGCCGTCTACCGAACCGCTGGAATCTGTGGACGTGCCTGCCGCCGCACCGGATGAAGCAGAGCAAAATCAGACTGCATTTCTTCAGGAGTATCGCAAAGAGTTGGTGGCGGTGCTGGATCGGGCGATCGCCCAGGTAATTTGCGATCGCCTCCAAGCTTTACAAAGCCAGCGGGGACAGCGCGATCGCCAGTTTCTCAAGGCACTGCACCTGTTCTATACCCAGGGTCGCTCTATGGGCGAAATTGCGCCCCTAGTGGGCATGGGCGGACAGCCCCAAGTGTCTCGCCTGCTAAAGCTAGGCGAACTGCGGATTCATGTTTGTCAGCAAATTAGAGAACGCCTGAAGATACAGCTTCACAACCTGGTTTTGGAATATGTCCAGGAGGGAAGCGAGAACGCCCTAAGTTCGCGGCTCGACAGCATTTTAGATGCCGAAATTGATCGATTGATGACCACAGATTGTGCTGAGGCGAGTACAGCAAATCGTATTTCTCAGGGACTTTTGGCGCAGCGCTTTCGACGCTATCTGGAACAGACCATGACGGCTGAATGGGCCGCATAAAATCACGGAGGTAGACATGGCACGTATCATTGGCAGCAGCCGCTCAGAACGACTTTGGGGAACAAACAGCAACGACAGCCTGCTAGGACTGGGTGGAAATGACGTACTCACTGGCTCCGTTGGCAATGATGAAATGCTAGGGGGCGACGGGTTTGACACGGCCGACTATAGCCGCATGGGACGAGCCATGACGCTGCTGCCGGGTGGATTGATTAACAAAGGCGGGCTGGGGGTCGATCGCCTGAACAGCGTTGAGCAAGTGGTTGGGGCCACTGGGTTTGCCAACACCATTGATGGGATTAGTGGGCGCAATGCTTCCTTTGATGTGAATCTGGGGGCAAACCGTTTAACGGTGAATAATGTGCCGTTTTTGGGGACATTGACCTTCAGCGTGGTGAATTTTGTCAATGTGCGGGGGACGCAGAATGGCGATCGCATTGTGGGCAACAACGGCAACAATTTTCTAGACGGACAGGGCGGCAATGATGTGCTGATTGGTGGCGGGGGGAGCGATCGCCTAGTGGGTGGCACTGGCATCGACATTCTAAATGGCGCTGGGGCAGGATCTAGGGGCTTCTTGGAAGTGGATATTCTAACGGGTGGACTAGATCAAGATGGATTCATTTTGGGCGATCGCGCAGGTTCCTATTACCGCGCAGGCGGCATTCGTGACTATGCGCTGATTACCGACTTCACACCAGGAGATTTAATTCAGCTTGGCGCAGGCGAAGTCTACCAAACCCAGCGCAACGCCAGTGGTTTTGGTGTGTTTGTCTTTCGCAATGGGGTTGCTGATCTGATTGCGGATGTGCGAACCACAACATTCGTATCCTTGCCGAATGGCCCGTTCCGTCTGGCATCTGGTCAGGTGTTTACAGGGTTCATCGGCGCATGATACCCCGCGTTCCCACTCGCTAACCCAGCAAGTTTAATTGAATGCTGTCAGCGGGTGCAGGAGTTTTCGCTTTCGCGTTCTGCTTTCGGCTTGGCACTTTGCGCGGCATAATGTCCACATGGGCAACAAACCAAGTGCGAAGTGCCTTTGCCTGTTCCAGATCCAGCGCGTCCAGATCGAGCGGCGGCGGAAAGAGGTCTAAATGATTTGCTTTAGCCCAAGCAACTTCGCTGGGATACAAATCTGCTCCAAAGGGCGTAAGAGCATGGGGCAATCGGGCTAGATAAGGTAATACATTGTCCTGGTTTAAGAATACCCGTCGTTGCCGTTCTAGCTGCTGCACACGGCGCTGGCGGGCAGTCTTATAAGATAAGATTGGCGGCGGGTAGTCTTTTTGGCGCGGCGGCATTCCCAGTTCTGTGGGCGACAGGTGCGCCAGTTCGGGTAGCCATTGCTTGATGAAAAGTCCGTCTGGATCACACCGATCGACCGCAGTTTGCTCCGGGTTGTAAATGCGCGTCCAGGTTTTATCGACGCAGTGTGTCACGCCCGCCTGCATCGCCCACTGGTAATGGTCGATCGGGCAATCGCCATCAATCAAATGCCGCATAAAGTGAAGCGCCCCATAGCGCCAGTCCATGCCGAGTAAGTTACTCAAAAAGCTGGAGTAGATAGCACGGACGCGGAAATTTAGCTGTTTCCAGCCGCCTGTTTCCTGCAAACAGCGAGCCGCCGCATCCACAATAGGAAAGCCCGTTTCGCCCTGCTGCCATGCTTCATAGAGTGTCTCGTCAAAGTCCCAACCATCCTCATCGAAGACCGTATAGAGCGATCGCACTTCCAGTTGTGGCATATAGCGAAACCGCTGGGCAAAACCGCTGCCCCACCGCAGCCGCGCAATGAACTGCTGCCGACTGCGCTGCACTCGCGCATCGGGCGTGTCGTTGAGCTGCGCCTGAGTGGTCTGCACGCACTCGCGCACGGAAATCGCGCCGAACTTGATATAGGGACTCAGCCCCGATGTAGCTTCTGCGCCTGGATAAGAAAGCTGCCAATAGTAGCGATCGCTCTTTTCAGCTAGAAATTCTTGGAGCAGATCTCGCGCGGGCGCAATGCCACCAGGGGGAATCGGCTTGCCATCGGCAATCAGCCCCAAATCGCTGAGGCTGGGGATGGCTTCGCTAGAAATATCGTCGGGCACCAAGACGCGAGTAGGAGCAGATACAATCTCCTGCGCCATGTGGGTATACCACAGTTCTCGATATTTGGGATAGGGAATCAGATCTGGTGTGGTGGCTGGGGGTTCAAACCAGCGGATTTTCATCTGCTGCTGCGCCAGCGCTCGATTTAGCCGCGCATCGCGCACCCGCCCATAGATGCGCTCAAAGTCGATATATGCATAAATGCCCTCGGCTCCGGTTTCGCGCACCAACTGGGGCAAAATTTCAACCGGATCGCCAGAGCGGATGATCAACCGCCCGCCGCGATCGCGCAAATCTTGATCTAGCGCGTGCAAACACTGCAACATGAACGCGACTCGCGCCACGGCAGTTTCAGGGTGGTGTAGCAGCGCTCGATCCAGCACAAACACCGGAATCACCGCGCCCCGCGCTGCGGCCCGATGCAGCGGGGCATGGTCAAAGACGCGCAAATCTCGACGAAACCAGACGAGGGTGCGATTCATGTCTGGAAATTCAACCTTGTGACTTTGTGATTAGAGGGGGTTTCCTTTACATACTGTAACGCCAGTCTCTCTCTCTCAAAGCCCTGCTACGCAGTAATCCTGGAAAACATTGCGGCCGGCACTGGCAGCATGGTCGCAAAAGAATGAGACAAACCGATACAGTTCTTATCAAAAGCATCAGAAGCTCTCAGCGAATTTTCAGGGAGCCAAAGGATTTTTTATTTAGGATACCGACAGAAGGTTGGTCACCCGGTTTCATTCAGCGCAGATCAAAGTCCAATTTTGCTTTTCCCTGAATTGCTCCTCATTTCACCAAAACGCTGGTCAAAATTATGTTCAACCCAAGGTCTAACCCGATGTCCAACCTACGGTCTAACCCCGTGTCTAACCCGGTGTCTAGCCCCGTGTCTAGCCCCGTGTCTAACTCTATGTCTGAACCTGTATCCAGGTCTGTATCCAAAAGCGTGTCTGGCCAACGATTCAAACAGTACCGAAATCTGTTCTTTAAGATATCTTTGGTGTCTCTGGGGGCGATCGCCACTGCTTGTAGTGTTGTAGTCAGTTCGCCGTTGGTGGGCCCTGCAAAGTCCCAAGCGCTAGTTGCCGCAGCCCAGTTTCCTGATCCGGCGATAGAGGTCTCAGCAGTCACGGGTCAAACGCTACACACGGCAGTCTTTGCAGGCGGCTGCTTTTGGGGCATTGAGGCAATTTTTGAGAGCCTGCGAGGGGTGGATGAGGCCGTGTCGGGTTATACGGGCGGCAGTGCGGAAACCGCAAATTATGAGCGCATTAATGTTGGCGATACGGGCCACGCAGAGGCCGTCTTGGTCACTTACGACCCGTCTCAGATTTCCTATGGGCAACTGCTGAAAGTGTACTTCTCAGTGGCACACGACCCCACTCAACTCAACCGTCAGGGCGCAGACATTGGCACACACTATCGCTCAGCGATTTTCTATGCAAATGAGGAGCAGCGTCAGGCGGCGGCCACCTATATCCAGCAGCTTGAGAACGCGGGCGTATTTGCTGACCCGATTGTGACTCAGCTAGAACCGCTGACTGAGTTCTATGCGGCTGAAGACTATCACCAAGATTTCATCGTGCATAATCCTGCCCACCCTTACGTGGTGCTGAAGGATTTGCCCAAGCTGGCTCTGCTTCAGCAGCAGTTTCCTGAACTGCAACAAAACTGAGCCGCCAGAATGGTGTAGCCAAGGGGGCGATCGCCCTTAATTCAAGCGATCGCTCTCCGCTCCTGTTTCAAATCAGATTTCAGATCAAATTTCAGATCA
>JBDNCP010000113.1:0-16205 GCA_046719575.1 Cyanobacteriota bacterium | reverse complement strand
ACAGTTTTTCAAGAAATTTCCAGGCGAGGTTTCTAAGAGAGTGTTTGAAAAGGGTAAAGATGGTTAAAACCATCACTACGAACCTCAAGGAACCTAAAAAAATCAGGGAGGTTTCTCGGTGTTTTTGCGCTTGTAGTAGCGACTTTAGTCGCCAAACTCACTCAAAGCAGCACTTTTCAAACAGCTTCTAAGCTTCTTTCTGGAAATTTTCAATCCCCAATTCGCTTGAGTTCAGAAGATTCATCTTTTGTGAAAATTGCCCAGATTGGGCGTTTCAAAAAAGAGCCATACTTCATATCAATGGAAGAGATTTCCATGACTCTATGGAGTCTAGTTCATGCAAGACTGAATCACTGCGCCAGCGCCAATACATGACCGCAACTTGAGCCGCTCTTTTCCATAAACCAGTACGTAGACGGGATTTTAGAAAAGAAGTTTCAAGCGCATTTTTGGAGCGATCTTTACAGAGGAAGCCAGGGTGGAAGGCTCCTCCTTTAAGGACGGAGAGTTCAGAAGATATTCCACCTTCAGTCCTCGAAAACACAAAAAAAGACACACAGACTTTGCCAAGTTTTTCACTCGACTTGTGAAGCATTTTGTGAAATGCCTCGACGAACTTCTCACCTGAAGGAATTAGGTGAGCGCCCTTAATTTCATCCGTTTCAAATTTGGTAAACCTGCTACGTTTGGCTCACCCATTTCAGAAGACAGAACCGCCTGAAAGCAGACAAATAAACCAAGCGATCGCCCCGGATCGCCTCCATAAGCCTTAAATTTGAAGTCATCTATGCCTCGCAGATGAATCAGAACAGTGGGCTATCGGCGGGCATCCTGACTCAGAGACAACACGCTCAAGATTCAGTCTCGGGCCAACCAAACTTACCCAATCAGCAAGCAGGTAGACCAGCATCCTTTCGCGGGTACGCTCATCACAGTTGCGGGACAGCGTCGGATTTTCACCGAACTTTCCCCCTTGCGTCTGGTGGCTGCTCCCCACCAGAACCGAAGCAGAGTCGCTGGCTGCGTGTCTTTTCTCAAGCCAGACCAGTGGAATCCATTGGGAATGCAGTCCATCTGGAGTGAGTTGGGGAAACACAGCTTTAAGCAAACTCCAGCCTAAAGCATAGCATGGCTCAGCCAAGGCACGACGCTAGGGATAGCGTCTTGGAGGCATTCTTAAGGTGTTCTAAAGGTGTTCTGAAGGCTTTTGCAGGGGCGATCGCGCTCTAGGGCCATTGGCATTTCATTGGCATTTCATAGGATATTCCAAGGGGCTTCTTCAAACGCTCTGCCAATGTGTTCCTCGCATACGCTTGTGCAAATCCATGCTTGACTCTTATCCAAGCTTATCTTTTCTTATTTAATCTGCCAGTTCGGCTAGCTCTAGCCATCGCTCTGTGGCAGCATCAATTTCGGCCGTCAGGCTGGCTAGCTTTTCGGTGAGCTGCTGCATTTCGGTAAAGTCGGCTGGGGGGTTGCCGTAGAGCCGCTGCTCCAGCTCTTCTCGCTCTGCTTCCAGCGCGGGAATGCGAGTCTCTAGGGTTTCATACTCCCGCTTCTCTTTGAAAGACAGCTTGCGCGGTTTGGTGGCGGTGGAGTTGGGAGGACTGCCGCCAGTGGGCTTGGGTTCTGCTTTGGGGGCCGCTTTGGGTTCGGCTTTGGTTGCAGCCTTGGGAGTTTCGGCTTCTTGCTTTTGCCGCTCGACATATTCCAGATAAGTGGTGTAGTTGCCCGGATATTGGCGAATCGTGCCGCCCGGTTCCAGCGCAAAGATTACGTCCACCACGCGATCGAGGAAGTAGCGATCGTGCGAAACGGCGATCGCACAGCCATTAAAGTCCTCCAGATATTCTTCCAGCACCGCCAGCGTTTGCACGTCCAGGTCATTGGTCGGCTCGTCCAAAATCAGCACATTGGGCGCACCCATCAGCACCTTCAGCAAAAACAGCCGTCGCTTTTCGCCGCCGGAGAGCTTGTTGATCGGCGCATATTGCTGGTTGGGCGAAAACAGAAAACGCTCCAGCATTTGCGACGCGGTAATGACGCTGCCGTCCGCCGTTTTCACCAGTTCTGCCACGCTTTTGAGGTAATCAATCACGCGCTGATTTTCATTCATCTCTAGGTCTTCGGAGTGCTGGTCGAAATAGCCGATGTGGATGGTGGAGCCGATTTCGACCGTGCCCGAATCCGGCGGCACGCGCCCGGTGATGATGTTCATCAGGGTGGATTTGCCCGCGCCGTTGCCGCCAATGATGCCGATGCGGTCTTCGGGGCCAAAGCTATGGGTAAAATCCTGGATCAGAACCTTGTCGCCGTAGGACTTGGAAATATTCGTCAGCTCGATCACCTTTTTGCCAATGCGCCGACCAGCGGTGGTGATGTCCACTTTGCCGCTGGCTTGCTTGAATTCCTGCGCCTGCATATCGCGGATACGGTCGATGCGGGCTTTTTGCTTGGTGCTGCGGGCTTTGGGGCCGCGCTTTAGCCATTCCAGTTCGCGCCGCAGAACTCCGGCGTGTTTGCGCTGGCTGCTGGCGGCCGATTCTTCGGCTTCGGCTTTTTTGGCAAGGTAATAGCTGTAGTTGCCCGCGTAGGCGTAGAGGTCGCCTCGGTCGATTTCCAAAATGCGATTGGTGACGCGATCGAGAAAGTAGCGATCGTGCGTGATCAGCAAAATTGCGCCGCGAAAGCGCTTGAGGTAGTCTTGCAGCCATTCCACCGAGAGCGCGTCGAGGTGGTTGGTGGGTTCGTCGATCAGCAGCGCGTCGGGGTCGGAAAGCAGCGCCGTGGCGATCGCAATCCGTTTGCGATAGCCGCCCGACAGGTCGCCCACCCGCGCCTCAAAGTCCTGAATGCCCAGCTTGCTGAGGATCACCTTGGCTTGCGTTTCTAGCTCCCAGGCGTTGGCCATTTCGATTTTTTGCGACACGCTCGACAGTTTGGCCATCAGCGTGTCGGAGTCGCCGTGTCCATGCGCCAGTTTGTCTGACAGGTCTTCGTACTCGCGCACCAGCGCCATCTGTTCGCCGCAGTCGGCAAAGACTTGCTCTAGAACAGTGCGGTCTTCGTCTACTACAGGCTGCTGCGGCAGATACACAATCTTTGCACCCGGATTGCGCCAGATTTCGCCGCTGTCGGCTGGCTCCAGCCCCGCCAGCATTTTCAGCAGCGTAGACTTGCCCGACCCGTTGGTGCCGATTAGCCCTACCTTGTCGCCTTCCTCTAGGCTAAAGCTGGCATCGCGGAGAATTTCCTTGATGCCGAAGTCTTTGGAGAGCGATCGCACGTTAAAGAGAGCCATTTTAATCAGAGTTCAGGAGCTAGGAATCAGGGGTTGGGATTTTGTTTTAACAGGCTGGGCAAGTTGCGCTAGGGTTAGAGGCAGTCTGGTTTATGATAGCTGTTTGCTTGCCCCGTCTGGATTTGTGAGCCGTTTTGCGAGTCGCCACGCTATGAGCCGCCGCGTCAGAACTGTTGGGAAAGGTCGTCGTGTGTTGTCTAAAGCGACACCCATAAACGCTGCTGCGCCGCCCATGATCGAGCCAATGACTGAGCCGCCTCAGAAATCCCCTGAGTTGGGCGATCGCCCAGTCGGATCGTCTGCGCTGCCCTGGGAAAGTACGCCCGTTGATACGTGGGCTATGGAGGCGCGGATGCTGCGCTGGCTTACATTTTTATGGCTGGGGCTGGGGCTGGCGGTGCTGTTTTCGGCCTCCTATGCGATCGCCGATACGGAGCATGGCAACGGTCTGTATTACATGCAGCGCCAAGTTTTATATGGCTGCATCGGGCTGCTGGGCTTTAGCCTGCTGGTGAGTACGCCGCTGCGGTTTGTGTTGGGCATGGCGGATTTGCTGATGCTGATCTGCCTGGGGCTAATCTTGCTGACGCTGGTGCCCGGATTTGGCACGACGGTCAACGGCGCGAGTCGCTGGCTGGCGATCGGGCCGCTGCCGATTTTGCAGCCGTCGGAATTGATCAAGCCGTTTTTGGTGCTGCAAGGGGCGCGGATTTTTGGGCGGTGGGATCGGCTGTCGTGGCGCGTCCGGTTTACCTGGCTGGGGATTTTTGTGGTGCTGCTGGCGAGCATTTTGCTCCAGCCCAACCTGAGTACGACGGCGCTGTGCGGAATGCTGCTGTGGCTAATGGCGCTGGCGGCGGGGCTGCCCTGGCGATATCTGGGCGGCACGGCGATCGCCGGACTGACGGCTGCCATTCTCAGCGTCAGCCTGCGCGACTATCAGCGCGATCGCATCGTGTCGTTTCTCAATCCCTGGGCCGACCCGGCGCAAAACGGCTATCAGCTAATTCAAAGCTTGCTGGCGGTTGGCTCTGGCGGCCTCACCGGCACGGGCTTTGGGCTATCGCAGCAAAAGCTATTTTACCTGCCGATTCACTACACCGACTTTATCTTTGCGGTCTATGCCGAGGAGTTTGGATTTCTGGGCGGGCTGCTGCTGCTGCTGTTGCTGGGTTCCTTTGCGGCGCTGGGGCTGCGGGTGGCGCTGAAGGCCAAAAGCCCGATCCATCAACTGGTGGCGATCGGTGTGGTGGTGTTGCTGGTGGGCCAATCGCTGCTGAATATTGGCGTGGCAACGGGGGCGCTGCCGACGACGGGGCTGCCGTTTCCCTTCTTTAGCTATGGCGGCAGTTCGGTGATTGCCAGCTTGGTGTCGGCGGCGCTGCTGGTGCGGGTGGCGCGAGAGAGCAGCAGCGCGATGGTGGTGTCGCTAAACCGGGGGCATGGCGCTGGGGGCGATCGCCCAGCTTTGGCTATAGCACCCCCCCGCCGCCCAAAATCTGCTAGGAGCCGATCGCTATAATCCCAACCGTTGAGCGGCGATCGCCGAACTCCCTGCCACTCGTTCTACACTGAGAGAGCAAGTAAGCGCGATCGCCCAAATTGCCCAAAATACTTGCCAGTCCCACCCTCTCTCGCCTGTTCAACCGCCCTTGACCGCCCTCAACGAGTCTCCATCGGGTTCCCCCAGCCTTTCCCCAGCAGAGTTGCGACCCATCATGCGATCGCAACTCCAACTGCTGCTCGAAGCCAATAGCCTTCCAGAAGCCAAAGCCCTGCTCGTGCCTGCACAGCCAGCCGACATTGCTGAAGCCATCGAGGATTTGCCAAACACCCTACAGGCGATCGCCTTTCGCCTCTTGCCCAAAGCTGAAGCCATCGAGGTGTACGAATACCTTGACTTGGAGGTGCAGCAGTCCCTCATCGAAGAGTTTCGCGGCCAAGACCTGCTGGACATCGTAGAGCAGATGTCGCCCGACGACCGTGCCCGCCTGTTTGAAGAACTGCCCGCCAAGGTGGTGGCGCGGCTGCTGTCGCAACTCAGCCCCAAGGAACGCGGCGCGACGGCCCTGCTGCTGGGCTATGAACCGGGCACGGCCGGGCGCATCATGACCCCCGAATACCTTTCGCTAGAGGAAGGATGGGACGTAGCTCAGGCGCTCGCCCACATCCGCAGCCTCGCCCGCGCCAGCGAAATGATTTATTACCTGTATGTCACGGATGGCTCTCGGCGGCTGACGGGTATCCTCTCGCTGCGCGACCTGGTGGTGGCCCAGCCAGAACAGACCATCGGCGACATCATGGTGCGCGATGTGGTCAGCGTGCAGACCGACACCGATCAAGAAGAAGTGGCACGGCTGATTCAGCGATATGACTTTCTGGCGCTGCCCGTGGTGGATGCCGAGCGGCGACTGGTGGGCATCGTCACGGTAGACGACGTGCTAGACGTGCTAGAAGCCGAGGCCACGAAGGAGATTTACCAACTGGGTGGCGTGCAGTCGGGCGATGCCAGCTATTTTCAAACCAACCTGCTAGCGGTGGCGCGGCGACGGGTGGTGTGGCTGTTGGTGCTGCTGATTACGAATACAGGCACGAGCGCTGTGATTCGCAGCCAGCAAGGGGTGCTAGAGCAGGTGGTGGCGCTGACGGCGTTTATCCCGCTGCTGATTGGCACAGGCGGCAACGTCGGCGCACAGTCTTCCACCGTTATTATTCGCGGGCTGAATACTGACGAACTGCGCTCGACCAAACCCTGGGCCGTGATTGGACGAGAGGCGATCGCCGGGGCGTTTTTGGGGCTGATGCTGGGTGCGGTGGTGCTGCTGTGGGCGTATCTCTTACAGGGGAACCTGGGCGTGGCGATCGCCGTGGGCATTAGCCTGGTCAGCATTTCGGTGCTGGCATCGGTGGCGGGTTCTAGTTTACCCTTCCTATTCCAGCGGCTGGGGTTCGATCCGGCACTCATGTCGGCTCCGTTCATCACGACCTTTGTCGATGTGCTGGGCGTGATGATTTACTTGAATCTGGCGCGACTGATTCTGAAGCTGTAGGGGCAAACTCTGAAGCTGTAGGGGCAAACGTTGATTTTCTATTGCTGCTCACCATCGCCGCACCCGGATCAGGCTTGGCAGTTTGCAAGATTAGTGCAATATGAAAAGGGAGACGAAGCGCTAGACAAACCATGAGGTTCGTAACCGACGGGCAGGACAAAATACATTAAGCACTGGGAGATCAGGTCGGGCTTTGCAAATCACATTTTTGGGAACGAGTTCGGGTGTGCCAACGCGATCGCGCAATGTGTCGAGCATCGCGCTCCAGCTTCCGCAGCGAGCAGAAACCTGGCTATTTGACTGTGGCGAAGGTACTCAGCATCAAATTTTGCGGAGCGATATCCGCATCAGCCAGATCAGCCGCATTTTCATCACCCACATGCACGGCGATCACATCTATGGGCTGATGGGGCTGCTGTCGAGCATTGGGCTGGCGGGTAACCCCACCCGCATCGATGTCTACGGCCCGCCCAAGCTAGACGACTATCTGCGGGCCTGCGGCCGCTATTCCCAGACCCATTTCTCCTATCCTGTCAAAGTTCACACCGTCGAACCGGGCCCCGTATTTGAAGACGAAGAATATGTTGTGAGCTGCGAGGCACTGACGCACCGCGTTCCAGCCTTTGGCTATCGCGTGTCGGAAAAAGACCGACCCGGCCGGTTTGACGTGGAACGGGCGACGGCCCTGGGCATTCCTGCTGGTCCGCTCTACGGACGGCTCAAGCGGGGCGAAGTGGTGACGCTGCCCGACGGCCGCCAGATCAACGGCGCAGACCTCTGCGGCGAGGTGCAGATCGGGCGCAAGTTTGTCTATTGCACCGACACGATTTATTGCGAGAGCGCAGTGGAACTAGCACGAGATGCCGATGTGCTGGTTCACGAAGCGACCTTTGCCCATCAGGATGCAGAACTGGCCTATCAGCGGCTCCATTCCACCTCCACCATGGCGGCGCAGGTGGCGCTGAATGCAGGCGTGCAGCAGTTGATCATGACGCACTTTAGCCCGCGCTATGCTCCCGGAAATGCGATCGCCCTCGAAGATTTGCTCGCCGAGGCCCGCGCTATTTTCCCCAACACCCTCATGGCGCAGGATTTCTACACCCACGAAATTCCTCGCCGTCGCTCTGCTGCCAAACTCGCTGTCAGCCGCCCGCCGTCGCAATCCTCGCCCCGACGCTAACCCGTCGCTGAGCATCTCACCCACTTGGTTGTCAAACCCAAAATCCAAAATCCAGATCAATCCTATTTCTCGTTCGGGCTTACTATAGAGTCTGAGGTTTTGGGCAATCGCTTGACACATCTACGAACCCGTCTCCGTCCACTGCCATTTTCCACTCCCAGGCTGCCTGTGCGTCGTATGATTGCCCCTACCGATTTGCTCTGGGCCCTGATCGGGTTGGTGCTGACGATTGGTGGCACGTTTCTGCGGGCTTCGATCACCAATGCACCGTGGGATTGGGCACACAGTGGACTGCAAACCCACTCGCTGGGGGTGACGTTTCAGCTTGGGGCAGTGCTGTTAGTGGGGTGTCTGGGCGGGCGCAACGCAGCGGCTATGTCTCAGATCGCCTATGTGCTGCTGGGGCTGACCTGGTTTAATATTTTCGCCCAGGGCGGCGGGATGGACTATATTCACCGTCCTAGCTTTGGCTATTTGCTGGGATTTATCCCCGGCGCATGGATTTGTGGAGCGCTTGCTTTTCGCGTTCCGCCTCGCCTAGAATCGCTGGCCTTTAGCTGCCTCTGGGGACTGGTGACGGTGCATCTGGTGGGCATGGCATACTTGGCGATCGCCCATTCTAGCAACTGGCTCATGGCTCCAACGTTGCCGCTGGGTCAGCTTCTCATCCTGCATTCCTTCCAGCCGCTCCTAGGGCAACTGGCGATTTTGTGCGCCGTCACGGTCATTTCCTTTGCCCTACGCCACCTGCTGTTTTATTGATGCAACCCCTTGCAATCTCTATCCCATCCTCCGTTATCACGAACTGAACCCTCACACCTGGCGGCATCTCGCTTCTCTCTGGCTGCGCTCGATTTACCGAATGACCATGCAGATTAAAAACTTTCTCTTTTGGGCAGCAGCCGCACTGGGGGTTGTCTTTGATCAGATCACCAAAATGGCGATCGCCCAAAACATGACCCTCACCGACCCACCCCAATCCATCCCGCTCTGGGCCGGCGTGTTTCACATCACCTACGTCACCAATAAGGGAGCAGCCTTTAGCTGGTTTAGCGAAGACGGAAGCTGGCTGCGCTGGCTGTCGCTGGGGGTCAGCCTGGCGCTGGCGGCGCTGGCAATTTGGGGCGCACGGCTACCTCGCTGGGAGCAGTTGGGCTACGGGCTGATCATGGCGGGCGCAGTCGGCAACGGCATCGACCGCTTCCTGCTGGGAGAAGTGATCGACTTCCTAGACTTTCGCCTGATCCGATTCCCCATCTTCAACTTTGCCGACGTGTTTATCAATCTGGGCATTCTCTGTTTGCTCTTTGTCGCCTTTGGCCCTGGCAGCGGCGATAGGAAAACCTGAACACCCCTCCGCCGATCCCCCGCTGTGTCATAATCATTTACATAAATTCTCATCTTGGCCAGGGGAGGCCTGTAGTGCGATGAGTAGTGCAGAAAGCAGTCCAGCAAGCAGTCCAGCAAGCAGTCCAGCAAGCACTTCAGAGGTCATCGATCCAAAAACGCTCGACCGTCATGAGTGTGGGGCTTGTGGGTATATCTACGAGCCAGCGAAGGGCGATAGCTTGGGCAAAATTGCAGCCGGTACACCGTTTGAAGAATTGCCTACCGACTGGCGCTGTCCTGTCTGCGGGGCCCGCACCTCTCGATTTACCAACATTGGACCAGCGGGCAGCCCCTCTGGCTTCAAGGAAAACTTGGGCTATGGGTTTGGCGTAAATACGCTCACACCGGGTCAGAAAAACTTGCTGATTTTTGGTGGGCTGGCGCTTGCCGTTCTGTTTTTCCTGAGCCTCTACGGTTTGCAATAGCAAAACACCAATCCGCTCTGGTGACTCCGCCTCATAGACCTGATGGGAGCCGCATTTCGTCCTCAAGCCCTCCAGCCAACATTAGCCAACATTAGCCAACATTAGCCAACGCGCATAGCGCCTAACCGTTCGATGAATCGACTCTTCCTATCCTTCCGACGCCTTCTCATTTTGCTGGCAGTTTTGCTCCTGTCTACTGGATGCGCCCGAGGGGGCTACCTGCCGTCGATGAGCTTCAACCCCTGGCAGGTGGTCGAGTTGCCAACCAAAGCGACCCTCTCAGATGTGGCGTTTGTGGGCGATTCGCCCCACGGCTGGCTGGTGGGTAAGGCGGCGACGCTGCTGGAAACGCAGGACGGTGGAAAGACTTGGGAACTGCGATCGCTCGACTTGGGCGATGACCTGTCCTACACCTTCACGTCGGTCAGCTTTGCTGGAGAAGAGGGCTGGATTGCGGGTCAGCCGTCCATTCTGCTGCACACGACCGATGGTGGCAAGTCCTGGCTGCGGGTGCCGCTGAGTGCCCAACTGCCCGGTTCGCCGAACACCGTGAAAGCGCTCGGCCCGAAGACCGCTGAGATGACCACCGATATCGGAGCCATCTACCAAACCAAGGACGGTGGACGCTCTTGGCAGGCGATGGTGCAGGAAGCCGTTGGCGTGGTTCGCAACATTTCTCGGTCAGACGATGGGCGCTATGTGGCTGTTTCCGCCCGTGGAAACTTTTACTCTACTTGGGAGCCGGGTCAGGATGCTTGGCAGCCCCACAACCGCACCAGTTCTCGCCGCCTTCAAAACATGGGCTTTGCAAAGGATGGTCGGCTGTGGCTGTTGGCGCGGGGCGGGCTGGTTCAGTTCAGCGATTCTGAAGACTATGAAGCCTGGGGAGAGCAAGTCGCGCCGGAGTTTGCGACCAGTTGGGGGTTGCTCGATCTGGCCTACCGAACTCCGAACGAAATTTGGGTTGCAGGTGGCAGCGGCAACCTGCTTTATAGCAACGATGGCGGCCAGACTTGGCAAAAGGATCGCGCTGTAGAGAACGTACCTTCTAACTTCTATAAAATTGTGTTTGATTCGCCAGAGCGCGGTTTTATCCTTGGCCAGGAGGGGACGCTGCTGCGCTACGATGCAGACGAGGCCGCAAAAGCGGCCTGAGCAGAGTGGTTTTGTTGGATGACCTGCAAGCAACGATCAGTGAATTAATGATGAGCAAGAGATGGCTTGACAAGGTTGTGGCTCTTCCCCTGCTCTCGTATGATAAAAGTTATGATTTCGTAGTTTCTTTGGGAGGGATCTGAATGGCTGGCAGTACTGGAGAACGTCCATTTTCAGACATTGTTACAAGCGTTCGGTATTGGGTAATTCACAGCATTACCATTCCGGCTTTATTTATTGCTGGGTGGCTGTTTGTGAGTACGGGTTTGGCCTACGACGTGTTTGGCACGCCGCGTCCGAATGAATACTTCACGCAAGAGCGTCAAGAACTGCCGATTGTGCAAGATCGGTTCACGGCAAAAGAGCAAATCCAAGAATTTTTGAAGTAGCAAGCGACAGTTTATTATGACGAGCAACAATCCCAATCAGCCTGTTTCTTACCCTATTTTTACCGTCCGCTGGCTGGCAGTTCACACGCTAGCTGTTCCCTCGGTGTTTTTCCTGGGGGCGATCGCCGCAATGCAATTTATTCAGCGATAGGAGAGCAACATGGAACGCACACCGAATCCCAACAATCAGCCTGTTGAGCTAAACCGCACGTCTCTCTATTTGGGTCTGCTGTTGGTGTTCACGCTGGGCATTCTTTTTTCCAGCTACTTCTTTAACTAGGGCGATCGCTTGTTAGCTACAATGAGTTTTCATCGTGCTAACAAGCTGTTTTAGCGCTTAATTTTTAGCTCCAACGTTGCTGTGTTTTTGGTTAGGTTAGGAGAGTTTCGGAGAGGCATTATGTTGTCAAATGGCAGGATTCCGCTGTGGGTTGTCGGGACAATTGCAGGTCTTGGTGTGATTGCAATTGTAGGTCTGTTTTTCTATGGCGCTTATGCAGGCATTGGTTCTTCAATCTAGAGAAGCTGACTGAGAACTGAGAAAAGTTGACCGAGAAAGGTTGACTGAGAAAACCTGAACTGAGAAAAACTGACAACTGAAGCATGCTGTAGAGCAGCAGGTTTTTGGTTAAAATTTGTCTAAATCTTTGTCCTGAATCACAGGCTCCAGTTAGCGACATCGCTGCAAGACTGGAGCCTTTTTATGTGAAGCTTCTGGTATTAAGCTTCTAATGTGAGGCCTTTAGTTGGTTGACTGACAGATCTTTTTGCTTGGGCTAGGTTGAGCAACGTCAAACCCAGTGCCGGTTTAGATTCGGTTGGGTTACGCTGACGCTAACCCAACCAACGAGCGGATCAAGGTTGTAAGCGTTTTGTCCGTCGATTGGGGCCCTTAGTGGGAAACCTTCAGTATGAAGCCTTTAGCATAAAGCTTTGAGTATGAGGCTGCTGGCATGAACCGTTGTAGAACTTGACTGATCAGTAGACTTCTTGCATGAAGCGTGGCGCGGTACCGTCGCGCCACGCTTCACGCCCTCAAAACAGCATTCATGCAAGAGGTTTAGTAAATAGACCAAACTAATGAGCTTATCTAAAAACAGATTATCTAAAAACAGATCCTAAACCCCGCGCCGCCTGCGCAGGGTCTTTGGGTTCTCTGTTTATTTTTAATGTCTACCTGCTTATCGATTTTGGAGGGCTGGTTAAGCTTTGGATGGCTGGTTAAGCGCCAGGGTTGAATCTGGGTCGGAATTTGCCAATCCTGTCCCAATCCTATCCCGATGGGAATTTTCCTGAGGCGAAGAACTGAGTAGCGCGATCGCCCCGTTTCTGATTTGCCCATTTCTTGCTGGCCAGCCCGAAACCGCCAGCCTGCAATAAGGGGGCAATAAATCGGCAACAACCCTGCAACTGTCTACGTCTCCACCGCTGTCCTGCCGTTCCTTCCCGTGAGCCAGAGTTCCTCTCGTCAGAATTTAACCTTTAATCAACAGAGCTACCTGCGGCTGAAGCTGGCGCTGAGCTTGAATTTGCGCCGACAGGTGTTTATTGCCGTGTGCGACGATCTGCCCCTGCGCGATCGCCTTGCTTCCCAACTCCAGGCAGATTTTTCTAACCCGTCGCCGATTCACCAGGGCGATCGCGCCTTTTGGGAGGTGGGAGAACGCCGCTATCCCCGACTGGTGACGCTCGACCTCAACTTGTCCGACCCCAATCCGATTGTGCAGGTGGCGCAGTGGTTAGCAGATTCGCCCCCGCCGATGAATGGCAGACGGCGATCGCCCGTGCCTGCGTTTCAGTTTTTGGGCATCGAGCAACTGACGCGCCAGTCCCCCACCACTCAGCGCATGTTCATCACGCATTTGCAGGGCATCGAGCGCAGCCTGCCTGTGCTGGATTCTAGCCTGTTGTTTTGGATGCCACAGCCCTGGTTTCGGCTGTTGCCTCAGTCGGCGCTAGAGTTTTGGCGCTGCCGAACGGGTGTGTTTGAGTTTGTGGGGGAGCCGACCCCGCGCCCGCCCAAAACGATGACCCCAATTGTCAGCACAGCCCCGACGAGCCGCCGTGTGCCCAATACGTTACCTAATAGTTCCACCGCGTCTACTCCCCCCGCTCGCGCAGTTTCACAACCCACACCCCCAAAAAGCACGCCTGCTTCACAAATGCCTGCTAGGGCAGAGGCCGCCCGAAACATAGAGACGCAGGTAGCCAAAGCGCCAGAATCCACCCCCCCCGATCACGTGGGCACAAGTTCGCCTGCGAATCCCTGGGCGATCGCTCCCGCGGCACCACCTGCGCCACCTGCGACTCCGACTGCGGGTTCATCTGGAACCACCCACCCTGCTTCTCCCACAAAGCCTCCCGCCAGTCCATCGGTCCCTCCTACGACGATCGCCCCATCCCCTGCTATCCCTCCAATTTCAGCGACACCGCCCACCCCGCCTGCCACCGCCAAGTCGTCCTCTAGCCCAGTCTCTGGATCATTTCGGCTAGATGCCGTGCAAACCCCGGCTCCCTCTTCTGTTGCAGTTGGGCGAGCGGCTTCGGCATCGGCGATTACAGGAAAATCACCAACCCCCGAAGTGTCTTCGTCGGCTAGCCCGCCGCCCCCTGTCTCGCCTCAACCGTTGCTAGCAGACCTGACCCCACCCGTTGACTCCGAGGCACACATTGCTCGACTACTAGAGCAAATTGCCCATCTGCATCAACAATCGGCCTCGGCGGCTCAATTGCAGGACGCTTATCGGATGCTGGGGGATGCCTATCGCGATCGCATCGAGCAGGGCGACACCAGCCTGCCCACCCTGATGGCGGCACTGCAAGCCTACGAGCAGGTGATGGTGCGCTTGCCCGATAAATCGCCCCTGTGGACGGATTTGCTGAACGACGTGGGCAATCTCTGTTGGCTGCTGTCGCGCAATCCGCCCGCTCCTGACCAGGTGTTGCCCAACCTGCGGCAGGCGATCCAGTCTTACCAACTGGCGCTGAAGAAGCTGGATACTCATACCCAGGCGCAGAGCTATCCTATGCTGCACAACAACCTGGGGGCGGCCTATGCCGACTTGGCCCGCTACGAGCAGCCGGTCGAAAATTTGCAGAAATCGGCGCAATCTTATCGAGAAGCGTTGCGCTATCGGGATGCCAGCAGCGATCCCGCCCGCTATGCCTCGACGCAGAATAACCTGGGCACCACCTACTGGAATCTGGCACAACACTATCAGCCCAAAGAGTCGCTGAAGCGGGCGATCGCCGCCTATCAGGAAGCGCTGAAATATCCCAATAGCCAGCCGCCGCTGAGCTATGCCATGATTCAAAACAACCTGGGCACAGCGCTGTGGAGTTTGGCGCAAATTGAGCAGCCAGAGGTCTACCTGCCCAAGGCGATCGCCGCCTATCGCCAGTCGCTTCAGCAGAGAACCCTAGAGGCGGCCCCCGCCGCCTTTGCCGCCACGCAAAATAACCTGGGCACGGCGCTCTGGCATTTGGCCTTGTGTCTGGGCGATCGCCCCCAGGAACAACTTCAAAAGCTCCAGTCCGCCATCCAGGCCTACGAAGCTGCCTTGCAGGGCGTGGCACAGATCGAAACCTCGCCTAGCCCGCCTATGCTCAGCTTTGACCCCGCCACCACCCACAATAACCTGGGACTTGCCTATTTCCACATTGCCACGCAGGCTCCCCGACTCCTAGGCACAGCGCCAGAGTCCGCGCCGCTCGAAAAAGCACTGCACCACCATATCCAGGCGGCCACTCGATGGCAACATCAGCCGGAACTGCGGCAGGCTGCGATGCAGGGCGTGTTGCAAACCCTGAAGGCGTTTTACGAACTCTTTGGCACAGCAGGACAAAATCAGGCGCTTTCAATTGTGCCCGCTCACCTGCTAGCAGAACTGTTGCCCCGCCTCTAGTTTCCCTCGCTAGTTCCCCAGAGTTGACAGCCTAATTCTCGACTCATATCTGATCTCACACATCTGAATCTTCTCACACATCTGATCTCAACTTACGTCTGATATGAATCAGACAAAAAACACGATGTCCATCGACTGATTAAATTTTTGTAACGCACTCCGGAGTGCTGCGTATTTTGAGTGAGGCCGCCAGATAAAGAAAAAGTCAGCTCTTGGCTTGTCAAAGCAATGGGGCTATACTACAACTGTAATATTAGTAATTTTGTCGCCACTTTTTTTCTCTTCTGGCATTGGCTCCTTTTTCCTATCCCACGCGCATCAGCGCATCAGCCTCTTCTCGACTCTTCAGTCGCTTCCGTTCCTGAGTCCTGTCACTCTGTCAGCTTTCAACTTTGCAGCGCTTTCCAGCTTTTTTGCAGCTCTTTTGCATTTCTAGCCTAAGTTTTCGTGGCCCCAGTTTTTGGCATTCCAGTTTTTGCAAACCCTATGTTAAGCCTTGCTCTGTTCATCCTTTACAGCATATGGATTGACCCGTCCAAAGCCGGACTGGCTCGATCCGTAGGGCTATCTCTGCGTGAAGGGTGGCAGCATTTTGGCATGGCACTGCTGGCAGGCTGCGATTTTAGGCGGTGCAAGGGTGATGGCATTGGTTTTGGGCTTCAAGGGGTTGATCTCTCTGATTGCCAGGATTGCCTGCTGTTCTGCCCCGATGCGGAGCCAGATACCGACCTTGATGCGGCGGGCTGCGGCATTGGGATGCGATCGCCCTTCCCTGCTATAGAACTTCACACTAGACTCCAATTCGGATTTTTGAATGCTGCCCTAGCCATCTTGGGCCTGATTGCAACACAACTCAAACTGCAATTCAATCTGAGCGGGAGGTACAGGGTCATCCTGACACCCACCTAAAGGTAAAGCGATTCAGCTTTCCTGATCCCCTGCTCCTGACCGTCAGAAGCGGGGGATATTTTTTTGTCGCTTGCCGCGAACCCGACCCCGCACGCTAACCGCATCTCTCCGAAGGAACAGAGTTTGTCATGCTAAAGCTTACCTATACCGATGCCGACGTTTATATAGAGTGCCTGTCTATGCCCATTGAAACGGCGATCGCCCAACGGGTGACGCTGGCTATGCGCTGCGGAGAAATGCTGCATGTCATGCCAAACTCCGCCAGTTTCCTGTTGTCGGCCCACTTGCCCCAGTTGGCACAACTCCAGCAACTCCTAAAGCCGCAATCTGAGGCGATCGCCCTGGCTCCAGCCGATGCAGATTGGGTTGAAATTACACTCTACGGAAGCTGGCTATCGTGCAGTCCCCAAGCTCACGAAGGCATTTTTCTCACAGCCCTGCCTGCTGCGATAGAGCGCCTAGTTTACCAACTCTGGCAGGCAAGCGTCTGCATTCAGAGTGT
>JBDNCP010000112.1:0-16240 GCA_046719575.1 Cyanobacteriota bacterium | reverse complement strand
TGAGCTAGAGGCAGTGACGGCTCATCGCTGCCGCGTCCTCATGCAGCAGCGCGATCGCATTCGGGGGCTAACCAATTTCCACTGGTGGGCAGAAGCTGTTGCTAACTATGGGTAATTAACCGGATTTGATATAACGAGTAAGATAAGGTGAGATATGCGGCAGACATTGATGCCGCGATGTGGCTCTAGTCAAGGCCAGTAAAGCTGGTGCGGCTTGCAATGTTGGATTGAATTGAATTAGTAGACTCTATTTTTGCTAAAGTCCTGTACTGAAGTCCTGTGCTGAAATCTTATGCTGAAGTCCTAGATATAAATCTATTTGGACTTACGCAAACCTCGGAGGTTTTAACCAAGAATCAAGCATCGTGACCAACGTAGTGGCTTAAACCTCCGAGGTTTTGGTCAAAATACGTAAGTCCTGTCTATGATTCTATCTGTGTTAATCGTCTCATAATCGTGTTTTTTGCCTTTTCAATGTGAGCGAGTGTCTTGATGGACGGCTTTTTGAACCTGCACAAGCCTGCTGGGCTGACCTCCCACGACTGCGTGGCGCAGGTGCGGCGATCGCTCAAGATGAAGCGCGTGGGGCATGGCGGCACGCTGGACCCAGCGGCGACGGGCGTATTGCCGATCGCCCTCGGTCGTGCCACGCGGCTGCTGCAATTTTTGCGGCAGGACAAGGCATATCGGGCGATCGCCCGCTTTGGCCTCACCACGACCACAGACGACCTGGAGGGCGACATCCTCACCCAAACCCCTGCTGCTCATCTCACCCGCGATCAGGTCGAAGCGTTATTGCCCAAATTTCTTGGCACAATCCAGCAAGTACCGCCCGCCTACAGCGCCATCCAAGTCGGCGGACAGCGACTCTATGACCTGGCGCGGGCGGGCGTTGCCGTAGACGTGCCCGTGCGAACCGTCGAGGTTTACCAGATTAAACTCCTGGCCTGGCGACCGGGCGACTGTCCCGAAGCCGAACTGGCGATCGCCTGCGGAGCCGGAACCTACATCCGCTCCATCGCCCGCGACTTGGGCAGCTTGCTGGGCACAGGCGGCACGCTGGCTAACCTGATTCGCACCCAGAGCCACGGATTTGACCTGGCAGACAGCCTGACGCTAGAAGACTTGGCGGCACAGGCCGAAGCAGGAATTTTTGAACCGATTCCAGCGGCGATCGCCCTTGCCCACCTGCCCGCCCTTAAGCTGGCCCAGCCAGACGCACGCCGCTGGGCCCAAGGGCAGCCTATCGCTATCAAACCCACTACCCATCTCGACATACCCCTACGAGTTCACGATAGTGGAGACAAATTTCTAGGCATTGGCAAATTTCGCGCCACTCAGCAAGGCGCTTGCCTCGTGCCGTGGGTGGTGCTGGCAGGACAGCCAGACTAACCCCACTATACGTTGCCGTAGACCGGAACCACCGCCCCCCGCAGATCTCGCGCTGCTTCCGAGGCCAAAAAGCAAATTACCTGCCCCAGCGATTCTGGCTTTACCCACTGGGCGGCGTTTTCTGCGCCCATTGCGGCGCGGTTTGCCGGTGTGTCGATGATGCTGGGCAGCACGATATTCGCCGTGATGCCCGTACCCCGCGTCTCGTCGGCGATCGCCCGCGTCAGCGCCAGCACGCCCGCTTTGGAAGCGCAATAGGCCGCAAGCTGTGCGCCCGGTTCCACTGCCCCCCGCGACCCCACAGTCACAATCCGCCCATAGTCCTGCGCCAGCATCCGCCGCAGGCTGTGTTTGCACACCAAAAAGGTCGTGCCCAGGTTCAGGTCAAAATCGGCCTTCCATTGTTCATAGGCATACGTATGGGTCGGGCCCATCGAAAATCCGCCGACCAGATGGATCGCCGCATCCACCCGCTGCATTCCGTCCACCAACTGCTGCACCGACTGCTCATCGCCCAGATTTGCCGACACAAACCGAATCCGCGCCAGATCCGCCGGAGACAAAAGCCCCTTCATCCGCTCTACTTCACGAGCGCTCATGTAGGGAATCGTGATCGACGCTGCGCCTTGGGCCAGCAAAACGGGTGTCACGCCCTGGCCTAGCCCGCCCGTGCCGCCCGTTAACAGCACTTCCTTGCCCGTCAAATTCATAACCGCTTCTCGCTAATATTTCTGCAATGTTTCTGCTTGTTGAGCATTCTCGAAACCTGCTGAAAAGCGTAGCGCCTGAGGATGACAATCAGATTAAAACCGGAAGATTAAAACCGGAGGTAGTGCATTAATTCTGCAATCAAACCTGGGGGCAGGGCGAGTCGCTGCTGAAAATCCGCTAGGTTGCGGTAAGGGCCGTAGCGCTGGCGGTGATGCAAAATTGCCCGCGCCAGAAATAGATCAATAGCGGGAATACGGATCAGCGCTTCGAGCGAGGCGGTGTTGGGGTTGGTGGGCTGGATGGCGCACAAACTTTCTGGGTCGTAGTAGCAAAATTGCAGCACGGGTTCTAGCGGGCGGAGACGCTGCACAGGCAGGCTGAGGGCAGCGGCGATGTCTTCTAGACAATGGAACTGGACACCAGACTGGGTGAGGGACGAGAGCGATCGCGCTTGGTGAATCGATAGCCCCGGCAGCCGCAGCCAGTCGTCTACGCCCGCCTGGTTTACGTCAATTGCCACACCGAGCCGCGCCGCAAGCTGCAATTCTTCGATGGACTGGAAGCGATAGTAGGGGTCTTGGGTCAGGCGCGATCGCAGCCCCGACTCCTGAGCGCCACGCCTCAAGCCCATCGACCACCAGTTTTTGTTCATGCCTGCTTTTATTGCCTGCTAATCAATCTGATCGAGCAGCCGCCGCCGCTTTTGCTCAAACTCATATTCCGAAATCAAGCCCTCTTGCCGCAGCGTGTTGAGCTGGCGCAGCGCATCGGCGATCGCCCCCACCTGAGCCGGGTCGATGCGGGGAGCCGGAGTTTGGGAAGGCAGCGGGGTCGCACCGTTAAACGCCGTATCAAACGCCGTCTGCCCCTGCACCAGAAACCAGATTCCTTCAAATAGGCTGGCAATTCGGGGAATACCGCTCCAAAAGAACAGCAGATAAGCGATTCCCCAGCCGCGCTGCCCCAGATAAAACTTGTGCAGCCCTGGAACGACAATACCAGCGAAGGCAAGCAGAATGGCGGTGCGGCGATTTCGGGGCGGATAGGTTTGGCTGAGCATTGCTGTGAGGTGGGCGATCGCCAGAGACTCGCAGGTTCCTAAACCCCTCCATCATATCGATTCTGGCAGCCAGCGGACGCGATTTTCGCTAGCCTGCCTTCATCAAGTCTTTGCGGAATGCTCAAAAAGACTCTATAGGGCGGCAACACTTTGGTCTATGCTTCGCCTCCGGAAATCGCCATAATATTTGAATAGGCCCCTACGAAATCGCTTCAGACAGCCGGATTTTTTTTTGAGTCCTGTGCAAGTGTTTAGGCTGTGTATCGCGTCTACTTTTTATCGTCAACCATTCCAGGACTTCTCGTATGCGTTGATAGAGCCTTGATAGATTGTCTATATTTTATCTGCTGAACACTCTGTAGAAATAAAATTCAGTATCCGGGGTAACTTAGTCACCGTGAAAATACTGATACCCTAAAAGTTCACCAGGGCAAAATTACGTCATTAAAGGAGATTTCAAGGAGATTTCACCGCCTGTTGGCTGCCTAAATGGGAGTTGTCCTCCCTGAAAATACGGGTTGGAGGCTGCTATCCTTTACTAAGAGGCAACTCTGCGGCACATCCAACCAGGGACTAACTCCGGGCTGATCGGCACTTCGATGGCTCAATGTTCGTCTTTAGCGATTGCTTCTGGTGCATCTGAGCCTGACAAGGGTCAAACAAGAGAAAACAGGCCGGCTGTCCTGCTGGGTTTACGTGATATCCGACTTTGCTGAAGAGACGCACTTGAATGTCGCAGAGGTCTTTTTCACCCGACTGGCTAACGCAATTTACCGACCCCTATGCGGTGCTGGGGCTGTCGGTGACTGCGGATGAGCGGCGTGTCCTCAAGCGCTATCGGGCGATCGCCAAGCTGCTGCATCCTGACAGCTTTGCCCAGACCGATGCTGCTAGCCGCGAACTCGCCACTCAACTGTTTGCGCGGCTGGTCAGCCCGACTTATCAAAAAATTAAGCAAGACAAGGGGCGGGCAGAGCATCTGGCGCTGCTGCGGTTTCGTGTCCGCCGCATGAGCCGCGAAGAGCCGATGCGCCCCCAAAGTGCGATCGCCCAGTCTCTGCTCAAAACGTCTTTGGCCAACATTGATGTGTTTTATGAGCAGGCTGTCACTGACTTGGCTGCCACGCAATACAATCCGCTGGATCAATTTGAGTCTGTTACCAAGCAATTGGGCGAGCTAAACCTGGTGTACCTGCGGCTCAAGATGGGTGAGCCAATTATTCGGGAAAAGCGGACAGGCATTGTCTCTACGGCTGCGCCCACGCCTGCTGCCTTTTCTCCCACCCCACCTCCTGATAGCGGCGATAAGCCTACCATTGACTATGCCCAGCGCCATTACCAGCGGGCCCAGGAATATGTCCGAAAAAACAATCCGGGCTTGGCGGTGCGCGAACTGAAGGATGCTATTAAAATCGACCCCAAAAAGAGCGAATATCACGCGCTGCTAGCGGCGGCCTACCTGATGCAAGACCTGCCCACGATGGCGAAGGTTCACTGTCGTCAGGCGCTCAAGCTCAACCCCAAAGACCCCCTCGCGCTGCGCTACGCGCCCCGACTTAATATTCCTCTTGAAGCGCCCGATACGCCAGATGGAAAGCCCGGACCCCAGGGAGGCGGTCTGTTTGGACTATTTGCCCGCAAGCGATGATGCCCGATTCCTACGCTACCCGATATCTGTAATATTCCTGCAACCGAGTTAATGCTGAATTCGCTTCCCCAACTTGTGTCCTGAATTCGCGATTGATTCGTGTGATTCGTGATCGTGATTAATTCGTGATTACTGAATTCGTTCGGTGTTGCCTGCCTTGACCCAACCTTCGCTGCCGTCGTTCAGACGCACCCGCAGCCAACCCCCGTCGGCGCTGGTTTCCAGCACAGTGATTTCCTGGTTATAGTCGATGCCGCCGATCTGTGCAGAGTCGAGGCTGGGGCCGTCTCGCAGAACGATCCCCACAGATGGAAGAACGCGGGCCGTATAGGTTTCTCCAGCAGCAGCGGACTGGACGGGCGTGGTGTCTGGTGGGGGCACGGTGCCGTCAGTGGCGGGCACAGCGCCACCTGGTGGAGCCGTGTCGTTGGGAAAAACGGGGCGGGGTGGCAGTTCGGTGAGGCGGTTGATCAGATAGCGGGCGGCGCTGACCCCTGCAAAAAACAGGATGGCGATCGCCAGCGAAACCCCAATTACGCCCTGTGCTAGCCGTTGCAAACCCATAGTGCGACTCGTCATTGGAAACTTTCGGGAACCCTTGCAGAATGGCTTGTTCAGCCAGGACGATGAACCAGAGAATAAACTAGAGAACGATGCAACCCGTCTAACTCGCGAGCTAAGAAGACTGAGACTGGGGGCGGCTAAATAGACCACCCTGGCGCGAAGCCAGCCGAGCGCGACCTTCGGCGGCAAACCGCTGGAGCTTTTCGATTTGCTCTTGCGCGGTGCGGGCCAGCGGAATCATCTGGCTGGCGGCTTCTAGCACATCGTCGGTGGTGAAGTCGCGCCCCTGACTAAAGCCGAGATGCATCGCTTCCGTGAGAATTTGCTCAATCTCGGCTCCGGAGAATTCCGGCGTTTCGTAGGCCAGCCGCTCCAGGTCGTAGCTTTGCAGGTTGTGCGGGCGCAAGCGCATTAAGTGTACCTCAAAAATTGCTTTGCGCTCTTCCTGGCTGGGCAGTCCCACAAAGAAGATCTCGTCAAACCGACCCCGCCGCTTGATTTCGGGCGGCAGCGCTTCAATGTCGTTTGCTGTAGCCACCACAAACACAGGCGAGGTTTTTTCGGCCAGCCAGGTGATGAACGTGCCAAAGACGCGGTTGCTGGTGCCCGAGTCGCCGCGCCCGTCCAGTCCAGCAAAGGCTTTGTCGATTTCATCAATCCACAGCACGCAGGGAGCCAGCGCCTCCGCAAGCTGAATCATCTGGCGGGTGCGCGATTCCGACTCGCCCACCAATCCGGCAAACAGGCGGCCCACGTCTAGCCGCAGCAGGGGCAGGTGCCAGTGGTGGGCGATCGCCTTTGCGGTCAGCGATTTGCCCGTGCCCTGAATGCCCACCAGCAGCAGCCCGCGGGGATGCGGCAATCCGTACTGTCGGGCTTTTTCGGAAAACGCGCCGCCGCGCCGTAGTAGCCAATCCTTCAGATTATCCAGCCCGCCAATGTCGGAAATACGCTCGGTGGCAGGATAAAAGTCGAGAATCTGCGTCTGGCGAATGGTCTGTCGCTTTTCTTCCAGAATCAGATCCACGTCTTCGGCTTGCAGTTCGCCGTGGGTGGCGATCGCCCGCGCCAGCACCCGCCGAATCCGCTCCATCGACAAGCCCTGGCAGGAGCGCACCAGATCGTCTAAAACTCGACCATCAAGCGATTGCCCGGTCGCCATCGTCAGCCGCTCTAGCTCTTGCCGAATCTCGCTGCTGTTGGGCAGCGGGAAATCCAGCACCGTCAGCACATCGCTGAGATCATCGGGAATCGTCACCTGCGGCGAAATTAGCACGATATTTTTGGGCTGAGACTTGAGCAATCGCGCCAGATTCTTGAGCTTGCGAGCCACCGCCACATCTTCCAAAAAGCGGTGAAAATCTCGCAGAACAAAGACTGCGGCAACGGTCGGTGGCAGCTTTTCGACCAGTTCTAGCGCCTGCACCGGATTGCGTTTGCCAGCGCCAGCGTCGTTGGGGTTGCCCTGATAGCCATCGACAAAATCCCACACGTAGAAGGAGCGGTTGCCCTGCTTGGCGCATTGGGCGATCGCCCCTTCTACCCGCTCCTCTTCACGAGTTGGCACATAGATCAGCGGGTAGCGGGCCCGCAGCAGCAGTTCAAACTCTTCTGCAAAACTCATGCCTCGTCCCTGACAACCCCCTCTGGCCCATCTGTTGCCTCAATTTAGTGCCTCATTTAGTGCCTCAATTTAGCATTTGCTTTTTCAGCGCCTCTAGCGAGGCCCATCGATGATCAACGGCCACCGTTGGCACGGGCAGCTCGTCGCTTAGCTTAATGCCCACACACTTGGGATCGCAGAGTTTGCGTGGGGGAATTTCCAGGCAAAGCTGCTCGTAGAGCCACCGATCTGGCTCAAAATAACCGCGCGGCGGCAGCGACTCGATCAGCCCTTCTGTGGAGCTTAAGTCCTGATCAAACAAATCCGCTTCAGCAGCAGGAGCCACCTCTTGCAGCCAGATTATTTCTGAGACCTCAATCAAGAGGCGGTGGTTATATTGCTGCAAACAGCGATCGCACGTTAGCGTAATAATCGCCTCCGCCTTTGCGGAAACGTCTAAATAATTGCCCCTGTGCGTTACGCGAATCATACCCTGTACCGGCATTAAGGTATCTAGGTCGGGCAGATGCTCCTGCACTTCGATCGTTTCAGTTTGTTCAACCGCCCTCAGCAGTTGAGGAATATGAATTGCCTGCATCATAGCCGCCTCCTCTCGCACTCATCGCGATTGATGCCACGGAAAGAATAACCCGTTCCCAGCCTTGGCACTGTAGCCTGGGCTGCCTAGCCCCCAAGCAGACCCCATCAGCCGTCGCCCATTGGCTGCTTTTGGCCAACTACTTTCGACGCACCACCAAACGGCGATCGGGTTCCTGTCCACGACTAGAGGTTTCCAGATCCTCATAGCTTTTGAGAAATGTGTGTACCTGTCGCCGCTCAGCCGCTGACAGCGACGCCATTTCAAACTCTTCGCCTGTTTCGCGAACCTTTGCCGCCGCCGCTTCAGCCAGAGCCAACAGTTCAGCCTGACGGCGATCGCGATATCCGTCCAACTCGACTGTAAACGGCTGCTGCTCACTCTCTGGCTTGCCCATATTCAGGGTGGTATTCAGCAAATACTGGATTGAGTCCAGCACCTCGCCGCGATCGCCCTGCAATGCCTGAATCTGCTCCGTCGAAAGCGCATCTGCCGAAATCGTCAGCCAACAGCTCTCATCTTCGCGAATTGCCACGCCGTCAGACTCAACCCTGGCCGGCAAGGTCGCCAAACTCAACAACCGATTCAGCCACTCACGTCCCTGCTGCTGTTGCTCCACGCTTGCCATCCACTATCCTGCCTTTTTCTTAGATCGTCCTGGCTCAAATGGCAACGCTTCCCGACCACTATCCTTGTTTGATTGCTTCTCCTGCTCATCCAAAATCTTTTGCAAATTCTCCGGCAGCGGCTCTCGCGACAGAATAAAGGTTTGCAGCGTTTGGAAGATATTGGCGATCACCATATACATCAGCACGCCAGCCGGCAGCGGGAAAAACAAAAACATTCCCGAAAACAGCACCGGGGTCAACTTGTTTACCGTGTCCTGCTGGGGATTGTTGCTAGGGCCCTGACCCGACAATAGCTGGTTCACATACAGGCTTACACCAAAGAAGATAATCATGCCCACAATGTCCCAATGGATCGTGCCGTCAGCATCTCTCGCGCCCACGCGGCCCAACTTGTCAATGAACAAAAAGCCCTTGTTAGCCGCCAGCCCCTGCACTGTCCCCTGAATCGTAACCTCGCCAGGCTTGATAGCCTGAATATTGCCGTTCTCATCGAGCTGGATGTTTTCAGCACCCTTGATCACCTTCCAGACCGGATCAATCACTGTATCGGGGTATTGTGCTAACACTTCCCGCAGCGGTTTGCCCTCGGTGGTCTGAAAATCAATGCGAGTTTTTTCGCCCACCGCCAACCGAGTCCCGCCAGGAACAACCGCCGCAACAGGGACGTGAACGCCGTCTGAAACGTAAATATTCTGAGGATTGGTCGTGTAAGCCTGGGGCTGGATCTGTTCGATTTGCTCCTGCGGCAGCACCTGCAAGTTCACGTTGTAGTTAACGTCTGAGAATGGCGACCCCCGCAGTGTTGCAAACAGAGCAAACAGAATTGGCATTTGCACCAGCACCGGCAAGCAGCCCGATAGAGGATTACCAAACTCTTTATAGACCTTGCCCATTTCCTCCTGCTGCTTGGCAGGGTCATCCTTGTAGCGTTCCTGAATTTCTTTGACGCGTTTCTGCATGACTGGGTTTGCGACGCGCATCCGGCGCATATTGCGGATTGACCCAGCGCTGAGGGGATAGAGCGCAAACCGAATCACCAGGGTCAGAGCCACAATAGCCAGCCCATAACTCGGCACGATCCCGTAGAAGAAATCCAGGATCGGCAACATGACGTTGTTGGAGAGAAAACTGACACCAAAATCCATGTGTTTTGTGGGTACCTTGTGGCTCTGAACGTTTACGGCGTGACTAAATCTGGAAGAAAAATCTGGAAATGAATTCAGTTAGATACTCGACGCTTGTTGGCCCTACTGGACACAATCAGGCATCATTGCCAGACATCATTGTACGCTGCAAAACCAGTTGATTGCAGACGAATTGAGCGCTTGGTTAAACGTCTGGTTGCGATCGCACCAGTCTTTCACATAGGCGAGATAAGCGGCGTACTTGAACCAATCTGAAGCTTAAACTCTGGAGTGATCCAATCGGTCTCACCGTCCGGCGCTAGGTGCTTGCCTTTTTAGAGGCCTTGGCCGCGATCCGCTCGTTGATGTATTTGGCAGTCTCCCGAAACTTGGGCATGGCGCGTAGCTCCAGACGGCTGCCGTCTTTTAGCGTAACAACCATATCTCCCCAACTGCCAAGCCCGCGAGGTACGGCAACCACGCCAGCCATTTCGGAATAGATGACATCTGAGCGATCGCGCCCCATCCATCCCCCCGTCACGGAAATCCGTCGGTCGGTAATGCGGTAGCGTAGCCAAATGGCTCGAACGATCGCCCCCACCGTCAGCGGCAAACACACCACCGTCAGCCCCAGCAGGCAGTTGAGGATTAGATCCCCAATGTGGGGGCCGCCTTCATAGTACACATCTTCCCGAATGCCCATCGAACACCTCGGCCTCTATCAGCAACTGCTTTAATTCTTGCAGAATTTCTTTATAGTTGCACTTTACCGCGACGGGTTGCACGATGATGACAATCATCCATCCCGTGGCAAATCCTGGCAGCAGTTCTCGCAGGGCTGCTCGGATGCGACGTTTAATGCGATTGCGAACCACGGCCCGCTTGCTGACCTTGGTGCTGACCGTGATGCCAATGCGGGTGGGCGATCGCCCTAACTTTTCTGCCGCCTTTTTATCAGAATCAGAATCATTGGAGTCGGGCACACTGGGCTTCCCCTGGCGAACTGAAAACTGCCGCAACGCTCGTAGCGTAAAGTGACGAGTGCTACGCCTCACGCCAGCCTGATAAACCTTGCTAAATTCTTGCCGACGCTTGAGTCGATGGACTTTGGGGAGAGCCACAACACATTTATTCCGTGAGCCAGTGTCCGTGAGCCAGTCAGTCCATAAGCCATGTCCGTGAGCCAGTCAGTCCATAAGCCAGCCCTGCCAATCAGCCCATACACAAACAAGCTAGCTCCAGACAAACTGGTGGCTAGCTCAAACCCCTATCTGGACGGGACGCAGGTGGAGACTAAGAAACCGACAGACGAACCCGACCTTTGCGGCGACGTGCCTTTAGAACTCGTTGCCCATTTTTAGTACGCATCCGTGCGCGAAAGCCAGAGGTGCGGCGGCGCTTGCGGGAGGTTCCACCCAGAGTACGTTTCGTCATGATATTTTAGCTCTCCAACCGTTGCAGAAGGGGACGATACAGAATGTGAACTGCGAAAGCCACGGTCTACTATCATACCACTCGCTGGATGACAGCGGACAATCGCAAAAGAAAAACCCCGAAGGCGAACCTCCAGGGCTTGAATCAGGGTGCATCTACCATTCGTTTCTACGCTTGAGGGCAAAGAACATCCGGAGAGGTTGAGCAAATTCTGGGGAGCTTCATCGCTTCTTCAGACTGGCACGTTGCGCTTCACAAATGGCAGGATCAATGGCAAGGCTAAGGAAACCTAAGCTAGCGGGTTCTCGCGGCTTGCGCCGGATCGGCCAGGGTTCGCAGCACTGCCACGGCTTGCGATTGCGTCATACCGGGTCGAAGCTGCGGATGATAGAGCATCCGAATCAGCGTGCGATCAATTTCTGCATACTCTGTCACGTCCGTCCAGCCCTGATAGAAAATGCTGTTGGGATAGCGATTGGAATCACGCATCAAGCCCAACACCTGAGTCAGTTCTTCCCGCAATAAGTGGCTCCGCTCTCGCTGCGTGACACGGTTTGTGTTGGTAATCAAAATACGGGCGTAGTTGATGACGCTGTTGTTCCAGCGCACCCAGAAAAAGCCCAGATTCCCCGGTACGTAGTTTGGCTCTAGCTGGCGGAATTGGCTCTCTGGCGCGTAGATGATCTCAACATTTGGATTGCGATCATCGCGTACCAACTGCACGCCGCTACCGTTGAGTAATTCATTTAGCTCCTGCATCACCTGACGAATCGTTGCGTCATCCTCAGCGGTGCGCGTTCCTGTGACGCGAATTCTCAAGTTTGTATTCCATCTGCGAACCAGCGGCGCGTTACTGCCCCATTCCGAACCCAGCGCAACTTCTGTGAAGTAATCGATGTCTGCTTGTGTGATTGTGAGCGGGGGTGGCCCGGGGTTTAGAATGGCACCGACGCGATCGCCAATTGCCCCAATCCCGTCCATAATTCGGTTCACGAGTCCTGGCGACTCAGCAGGATTGGGGCTAGGTAGGGGCTGGTTTGTCGCAGGCAAGGCCCCATGTTGGGTGATGTCGCGCTGTCCCTGCTGATCGACCACGACTTCACGCGAATAGCGCGGCAGATTGGCTTGCCCATTGGTTTGCCCATTGGCGGGCGGCACAGGCTGCGGAGCAGGATTGAGTCCAGGCCGGTTAGACGTTGGGCTAGGTAAATCGCCACGAAGGGGTGCGCTTGCCTCTGGCCGTGCCCCAGGACGCATGATTGCCCCAGAGGATGGGTCGAAGATCGGAGCATCGGCAGTTGCATCCTGCAAGGCTGCGTTTGGTTGGGTGGGGGGTTGTGGTGCAGCGGGCGCGGGGGCGATCGCCCCAGTTCCGTCCGTCACGCGCACCAAATCGCCTCGCACCCAGCCCTCAGCGCCATTGCTCAGTCGCACCTGATACCAGGTGAAGCCATCGCTCCCAGACGATGCCTGCAAGATCAGCACGGGCATATTGGGTGTACCCGTAAACACCACTCTAGATTGAATCCCAGGGCCACTGCGGATGTTGATCAAGGCTTGCGGGTCGCGGGCGCTGAGTAGGCCAGGTCTGCCAGTGGTGGCGGCTGGGGCGGCGCTGCTGAGCAGGTGAATCGCTGGTTGCGCCGTGGGTTCATAGGCTCTGGAGCCGAAGGTTTGTGTAATGCCCAGCGCAGCTAGACTAATTGCCGCCAATCTAAGAGGAAATGGAATGTTCATGAATCGCTTCCGAAGCAACGTGAGGGAACAGGCCGAATAGTGCGAGGCCAGTGCAGGGCAGATGCGGTTTGCGAATCAAGCTGCTGGCAACGCTGGATATGGGGCGATCGCCATGCTGCAAGACCCCCTAATTCACTCGATGGGTGCGCGATTTGGTGCGCTTTGTGAGCCGTCTCTAACGAGATGTCTTAATAAAGATGTCTAAAGATGTCTTATGACAGGACTGCCAGCCGAGACAGCGGGTTCCTGATTCTAAAAAGCGAAGTGGAGGATTCAAGTGAACGATTCACGGAAGATTCCACAGGAATTTGGCGGCAGCCACCCGTTCCTCATCATTATTCCCCATAATCTTCCAAGAATCTGTTTGCAAAATAGGTTTTAGCCAGGCAGGACAGGACATAGGTTTGCCTTTTGGCAAGCATTATGAAATCGGCTTTGTGAAATCGGCTTTGACATTTTATCGTATTTTTGTACTATAAAAACTGTGTGGAGATCCGTCCCAAACGCCCTCAATGGGAAGGCAGCCCTAAGTTAGGATCGGGACACATCACAGTTGGTGGCTGACTGATCCGCCTGAGTGATCAGGCGTTGGTTCAAGCATTTTTTCGAGCATTTTTTCGAGCATTCTTTAGGCATTAGTGCAAAGGGGAAAAATCGGTGAAACCAAGGCTCAGCCTTTGCATGATCGTGCGAGATGAGGCGGAACGGCTGGGGCGCTGTTTGCAGAGCGTGGCGACCGTGGCCGACGAGCTAATCGTCGTCGATACAGGCTCGGTGGATGACACCGTGGCGATCGCCCAATCCTTTGACGCGAAGGTGTTTTCGATGCCCTGGCAAAACGATTTTGCGATCGCCCGCAACGAGTCGCTGCGCCACGCCACAGGCGACTGGGTGCTGGTGCTGGATGCCGATGAGACGCTGGTGGCAGACTGTGTACCGATGATGCAGCAGGCGATGCAAAGCGACGAAACGCTAGTGATCAACCTGCTGCGGCAGGAGGTGGGCGCGGTACAGTCGCCCTATTCGCTAGTGTCTCGGCTATTTCGGCGGCATCCGGCACTCACCTTTGCGCGGCCCTATCACGCCACGATCGATGACGCGGTGGCGGCGCTGCGGCAGCAGGAACCGGGCTGGGGCATTGTGGATTTGCCGCAGGTGGCGATTTTGCACGATGGATACGACCCAGTGGCGATCGCCCGCCGCGACAAGCTGGAAAAAGCGCGAACCGTCATGGAAGGCTACTGGAAAGCCCACCCCGACGACCCCTACGAGTGCAGCAAGCTGGGGGCGCTGTATGTGCAGATGGGCGAGGTAGAGCGCGGCATCCAGCTTTTGCAACAGGGGCTTCAGTCGCCCTTGTTGAAAGCGTCGCAGACGGATGCGCCTGTGCGCTACGAGCTGCACTATCACCTAGGCATTGCCTTCACCCGGCTGAATCAGATTGACCAAGCCGCGCAGCACTACCAGACCGCCCTACAACAGCCCGTGCTGGAGCCGCTAAAGCTGGGCGCATACAACAACCTGGGCAGCCTGTGCAAAACCACGGGCGACCTGGCCACTGCCCGCCAGCTTTATGAACGCTGCCTCGCCATCGACCCCAACTTTGCCGCCGGACACTACAACCTGGGCACGACGCTGCGGGCGCAGGGGCAAATTACTAGGGCGGTGGCGCACTATCAGGCGGCAATCCGGCTCCAGCCCGACCACGCCGAAGCCCACCAAAACCTCGGCGTAGCGCTGATCAAGCTGGGTCAGGTGGAATCGGGGCTGGCCTCCTTTGGGCGGGCGATCGCCCTGCATTCTCAGAGTAACCCAGCGCAAGCCGAGCGGCTGCGGCAGGGGCTAAAGGAAATGGGATTTGCGATTTAGCTTTGGGCCATGGGGCGATCGCTCGGTGTCTGCTGCACCAGCCAGAGGTGGATCAAAATCATGGCGATCGCCAGCGGCAGCATCAACACCGGAATGCTCTCGCAACGCCACTCAAGAGAATCGATACGATCCCTTGCCATGCAACACTTCCCGTATTGTGGCGTGATTTAATAAATCCAGGCTTAAATCCTGCTTAACGCTTAGCTCTTTTGGACGGAGGCTCAATTCCCATAAGCATAAAGGGTACAGCCTACGATCGCAGGCTGATCCAGCAGTGGATATGGGTGCAGGTCAATCGTTCCTAGCGCGACTCTCCCGCATTTGGCGCACAAACTGTTCAAACAGATAGTCTGCATCGTGGGGGCCGGGGCTAGCTTCGGGGTGATATTGCACCGAGAACAGGGGCAGGGTTTTGTGGCGCAGCCCTGCCACCGTGCGATCGTTCAGGTTCAGGTGGGTGATTTCTACCTCGGCATCGGGAAGCGACTCCTGGGCGATCGCAAAGCCGTGATTCTGGCTGGTGATTTCCACCTTTTGTCGCAAGCCCGCTGGCTGGTTTAGCCCGCGATGGCCAAACTTGAGCTTAAAAGATTCGCCACCCATCGACAGACCGAGAATCTGATGTCCCATGCAGATGCCAAAGACGGGCTTTTGGGCATTGAGCAAAGCTTTGGTGGTTTCAATGCCATCGGTGTTGGCGGCGGGGTCGCCCGGCCCGTTCGACAGGAAAATGCCGTCCGGGTTGTAGCTGAGAATGGTTTCGGGCGGCGTGTCGGCGGGTACGACGATGACCCGACAGCCATAGCTGGCCAGCCGCCGCAGGATGTTACGCTTGATGCCAAAGTCGATCGCCACGACGGTCAACGGCTCTGCTACTTTCGCCGTGCTGTCGCTAAATTCCCACTCTGGCGGAGTCGGTTCGTTCCATTCGTAAATTTCCCTTGTGGTCACGTCCTTCACCAGGTTCAACCCGGCCATACTGGGGGCTTCCTGCACCTGCATCAGCAGTTCCGCGGGGTCAAGGATTTCGGTCGAGATGCCACCGTTCATTGCGCCGACGGAGCGCAGCTTGCGGGTGAGGGCGCGGGTGTCGATGCCGTAGATGCCAGGAATGTGATGCTGCTTGAGGTAGTCGGGCAAGGATTGAGTCGATCGCCAGTTGCTAGGGCGGGAGCAAATATTGCGGGCGATCGCCCCTTTCACCTGAGGCCCGGCCGATTCTTCGTCCTCCAGGTTCACCCCCGTATTGCCCAGTTCGGGATAAGTAAAGGTGACAATCTGCCCGCGATAGCTGGGATCGGTCAGGACTTCTTGATATCCCGTCATGCCCGTATTGAACACCACCTCGCCAATGCTAGTGCCCGCCGCGCCAAAAGAAAATCCGCGAAATACCGTGCCATCCGCTAACACCAGCAGCGCGGGGGGAGCCGTCACCAAACCCATATCCCTTCTCCCAAACAAGACCAAAATTCCAGCAAATCATACACCGGGATCATCAGTTTATGATGCCCTCCACCGAAAGTCATTGATGACTCGCTGACAAATACGCACGCCCCCTTACTCTAGGCTGGCATATGGCTGGCATATGGCTGGCATATGGCTGGCATATGGTTGAGTTGTCGCTCGAACCCCAAAAACTTTCAATACCCTTCTGGTTTCCAAGTAGGTAGACATTAATAAACATAAAATCCAAAGATCCTACGCGGGCGGCGCAAGGGTTTATGAGGTGTTTTTGTAGGTTGATTTTAGGTTGATTTGTAGGTTGGATTTGTAGGTTGGTCTATCTGCTAAATTTTTAAGTAAAAAATATCAAATCTGGTTAACCAACTAGGTCTGAATATTACGCGAACCAAGTATTACGCGAACCAAGC
>JBDNCP010000111.1:0-16307 GCA_046719575.1 Cyanobacteriota bacterium | reverse complement strand
GCGATCGCCCCTGCACTTCCCTCACGCTGGGCTTCCTGCCCGCAAGATCTGCTCCACCGTCAGATCCAGATCAGGCAACACACCAGAGACAAGCCGCTGGCTCCCCGTATAGTCCACCGACTCATACAGCCCATCTACCAAACTCAGCACCGCCACCGCCTGCCGCGCCGAGTCCACAATCCAATATTCTGGAATGCCGCGCACCGCATATTCCGACCGCTTAAAGCGATAATCTCGATCCTCATTGGCCTTACCCGGCGACACCACCTCTACCACCAGCAGCGGCGCAGGCATCTCCTGCGTAATGGTGCTGCGCTCCGAAGCCAGCAACACCGCCGCCAGTTCTTCTCCCAAAATCAGCAGATCTGGCATTCGCACCCGACCCGCCACCACCAGATCCACATCCTTATCTCGTCCATGCCCAGCCCCAATTGGCATCGTCTCAATCCTCATCGAGTGATTGTCATAGTAAAACCGGGCTTTTTCCAGTTCAGGGCGATCGCCCAGCGCCAGAAACTCCTCCCAGCTCGCTTTCACCCACTCATCCGTAACCAAATTTTGCGGCACAGGCGAGGCATTCACCATGTTCAATGCTCCTTTTCATAGCGGCGCTCCCGGCTCCCCAGCTACCCGTCTACTTCGATGATTTCAGTGTACTCAAACTCATTGGGGCTAACGCGCACCAGCGGGTAGGGCTTGTTATTGAGGATGATTTCATCCCTCTCCACATCTGCCTTGGGCGAGTTATAGACCAACACATATTGCCTGCCGATGTAATTTGCCATTTCCGTCGCCACCTCGCCGCGCCACTGCGTCTTGCTCACTAGCACCACCAGTTGATTGGCTAACGTCGGGAGCGATCGCGCCACCTGCCGCCGATAGGTTTCATCCAGGCTGCCAAAGGGCGAATCCATCACCATCGGGTAATTGCCCCCATCCGGTGGCATTAGGCATTGGCTCTGGCGATCCTTGCGGCTCCAGTCCTTCACCCGGTCAATAATCGCGCCGATAAACGACAGACTCAGCACCTGGTTTTCCCCTGTCGAAGCGGCCACCAGCCGTTCCTGCCCCGTGGTGCTTTCCACCAGATTCAGCTCATACTTCTCCGTCAGGCGCGGCACATAGGGCACCACCACAATCCGCTGAAAAATCTCCCGCACCCGCCGTTCCAAATCGCTACGAAACACATGATCTACGTTAGTTTGAACTTGTTCGAGACGGGCGATCGCATCCCTAGTCGCCGCAATTCGTCGCTGCGTTTGCGCCTGCCGCGCCTCTGTTGCTTGGTGCTTCTCGATCTGTCGCCCCAGGTTCTCAATCTGCTGGCTTAGGTCCTTCATCTTTTGGGTATTTTCGCCCTGCTCTCGACTCAACGCCTCAATTTTTGCGTCAATGTCTGCGTGGCGCTTTTCCAGGTTGCGAATATCTTCAAGGGGGCTATTGCGAAGCTGTTCGTGGATCGTGTCTAGCTCTGTCTCAATGCGGGATATGGTCTGACGCAGCTCCCTAATCTTGCGCTGTTCCTCATCTACAGTTTGCCAAAAGACGGGAATCTGGCGATCGATCGCCTCCATCTGCGCTCCCATGCGGATCACCGTTTCCTCCACATCCGCCAACCCCGCCCGCTCTAAATACGCCTTTACCTGATGGTAGTGGTCGCTGTCGGCCTCCAGCACCGTTCCACAGATGCAGCGTTGACGGTCGAGTAAGTCCTGCACAAACTGCTGCTTGATATCAGCGGGCAGTTCGCCGCGCTTGCGTAGGTCTTGTTCTAGGGCCCGAAACTGGGCGATCGCCCCCCGCAGCAGCACCGTATAGCCCTGCGTTGAAAGGGTCGATTTCAGCCGAATCTGACATTGCTCTAGAGCATCTCGCATCGACTGCCTCTGGCTTTCTAGGTCATCGCGCCGCTTTTGCTCCGCCCGCACCGCCTCCGACTCTCGCAGCGCGTTTGCCACCACCTGCCGCTGACTCTTAAACTGCTCAATTTCTAACTCGATCTCGCCCTGCCGTGCTTCAATCTGCTGCCGTTTTTCCTCCAGCGTTTGCTTTTGCTGCACCAGTTTTTGGGTTTCCGGGTCGCCAAACTGCTCTAGTTCTTTTTCTAGCGTTTTGCGGGCCTCTCCCAAATGGCGAATGGCGCGGGTTAAGACTTCCACTCCCAGCAGCACCTTCGTTGCCTCGGCAATCTCTGTCTTCTTGTTCGAGCGCACGATTTGCTCAATCCGCTCCCCATCAAAGAAGAAATATTGATGCAAACTCACAGGCAAGATTCGTCCAATCACGTCGTCTGGATGTTGATCAGAAATATGCCAGCGCCCATCGTCCCCAGCATATTCCAGCGACAGGTCACTTTTGGTTTGCGAAATCTCGCCAGTTTCAGTTCGATAGGCCTGGCAAGCGCGACGAATGTGATATCGGGTAGGGCCATGCTCACAGGTCAACTCTACCCAGCATTCGACAGGTACGTTGGTCTTGGCTTCTGCCAGCGCTCGCTTATTCACCAACTGATCCGGCGAGGCAAAGGCGGCCGTCGTCTTTTCATACAGCGCCCAGGTGAAGGCATTCAGGAGCGAGGTTTTTCCCGCCCCGTTGTTGCCATGAATCACCGTTACCTTATGCTCACCACTGGCGGCTAACTTCAGTTCTGGTGTGGTGCCATAAAACTGGCGAAAATTGTGCAACTGAATCGACAGCAGCCTCATTGCACCTCCTCTTTAATGATTTTCAGGATGTCATCGTTAATGCCCAGCGGATTTTTGAGATGCAGCTTGTCGTTCTCGGCCTTCAACACTCGTTTGATTAAGCGCTGAACCTCTGGCTCAGCAGACTCAATCGGCTGCATCACAGCGTGAGCAAGAGAAGGGGTTGAGGACGGATCTGGCGATTCTGGGGTCATAGTTGATGCTGTGGGGTTCGAGTGAATGCCAATTTACACAGGGTTGCGGTCTATAAATCCAGCAGTCCATACTGCTGCTGCAAGTCAAGCAGTCGGCTCCGTGCTTCACCAGCGTTGTCGGCTAGGTCAGCAAATTCCACGAAGCGAGTCAGTTCCTTTCTCAGGAAGTTTCGTTCTATTTCTAAGGTTTCCCGCCCAAAATCGGGCGGCAACACAATCATGTCGAAAATAGTAGCGCGGCGTTTGCGCGGATGGGGCCGCAGCACTCGCCCCCGCCGCTGGATAAACTGCCGGGGATTGCCGCTGCTGGCCAAGATTATGGCTGTTTCGATTGCCGGAATGTCTACGCCTTCGTCTAGGCAGCGAATTGCCACCAACCCTTGCAGTTCTCCGGTTTCAAACTGATGTCGCAGGTCTTCGCGCTCGTCTAGGGTGGTTTCAGCAGTGTAGGTGTTGACTCGATAGCCCAGCTCGTGCCCCAGCAGGCGAGTCACAGCGTCCAATTGCCGTAGACTTTCAGTGCTGGTGTCGTCTTCGACCGAGCCGTCGCCGCAGTAAATCAGGGTGTGGCTGGTGTCTAGGCGCGATCGCATCAGTTCCCGCAAAGCCTCTAACTTATTTTCCGCTGCCCCTACCAGCCGCGCTCGCTGGTTGAGCAGGGCTGCCAACCCATCATCCTCATCTGGATCTGCCCCCTTTGCCAGCGCCCGCCCAATCCGTTTGGTCAATTCCAGATAGCGTTCTGTTTCTGGCTCCGTTAGTTCAACCAAAATCGGGTAATACAGATAGTGAACCAGTGCGCCCTGGGCGATCGCATCTTTTAGCGTAAATTCTGGCTCTAGCACTTGGCCAAAATAGTCTAGTAGCGCATCCGTTCCTTGTTCGTCGAAGTAGCGCTCTGGGGTGGCCGACAGCCCCAGCCGCAGCCCAATGTTGCGCGGCAGGCTGGCTGCCAACCGTTTTGCTCCCAGATTATGGGCTTCATCGCCGACGAGCAGCGTCTTCTGCGGAAAGTAGGGCAGTTGCGACTGAAATCCCGACGTGATCAGCGTGGCATTCGTCGTAATCACCGTCAGAAACGGCTGATTGCCCGCCTTCACGTTATAAAGCTGGTTCGACAAGCGCCCCTGCCACTGGCTCACACTTTCAAACGCTAGGACGGGATCGGCAATCCCAAACTTGCGGCACTCCCGCGCCCACTGCTGCACCAAATGCCGATAAGGACAGACGATAATTAGCGCTTGCAGTTGAATTTCATGATAGAGCCGAGCCGCGATCGCCAGTGCGGTAATCGTCTTGCCGCTGCCCGTCGCCATCTTCAGCGTGCCGCGCCCCTTGTTGGCAAACCAGTTATCAACAGCTTGTTGCTGGTAAGGACGGAGCTTGAGCCAAGACGGTAAAGCAGGTACGCCTGCGGGCTGCTTTGGCAACTCTATTTCCCAAGGATTGTCCTGGCAAGTTTCCTGAGAACTATGGTTGTCGCTGGAGGATGCAACTGTTGTCTCTAGCAAAGGAGGCTGGGCAGGACAGCGTTTGAGGAGCGATCGCCGGGCTGCTTCGGGAAATTCCAGCACCTCCAGGTTGGGTGTTTCGTTGTCCCAAAGTCGCCGAAAATCCTCCACTTTTTCGGCAATACGTTCGTCATCGCCTATGCGCCAGGAGCGGAATACATCAATGCACTCAAAATTGTCGCTGAGCGCATTGGCGCTTTCGTTGGCAGATCCAGTAAACACAATTTGATTGCCTGCTGCATCGCCAAAAATCCCCAGCTTTTCGTGATAAATTCCCCGCCGCCGCAGGTTGCGAGGAATTGCTAATTTAATGTCTAGCAATTTCCGACTCAGCAGCCAAGACAGGCAAGCCAGCCGATTTTGAATGACTTGCTCAAACTCTTGATCTAGTTCTCGCAGTAGCGCGTCAGTCACCGCTTCTTGTCGCTGCTTCAGCCCTTGCTCAATGGACTGAATATCTTCTTCCGACAGATCAGGAGATGCAATTAGGCGCATTTTTCCGCCAGTTTTGACAAAGGTGGTTAGCCCTTGAGCGGCCAGCACTAGGGATGTGCTGGAAAAGAAGCCGACGGCGCGATCATACGTCCGTGCCTGCTGGAGGCAGGGTATATAAAAATCCCTCAGCAAATCGTGGCGATCGCTGCGATATTGGTTTCGCAATGAGAGGTCTTTGAGACTCATACCAAACTCAGATTTTACGCAGATTTTAGAGTTTAGCGCTGGGTTAAGTCTCATCGGCTTTCGCCCAAACTGCTCAAAACCCGCCTGCGGGTACAGGACTGATGCAGATGTGATGATGCCAGGAGATGGCGGTTAGTGAAGATAAACATTCCCCGTCTCACGTTGGGTTGCCTGCTCGCCGGATTTCTGCCATTGTCAGGCTTAGCTCCGGCATCAGGTCAGGCCTGATCTGCTGGTCGCCCCATAGCCTACTGATGGGCGATGGGGAAAAGATGGGTCAGTTAAATTAGTCAGTTAAATTAGTCAGTTAAATTAGTCAGTTAAATTAGTCAGTCAAATTAGTCAGTCAATCCACTTCTTACCCCCGAAACCCGCTCGACCCTGCCACGAGAACCGTAAGCGCTTGCGGGATTACACGAAAGGTGGCAGGAGTGGCTGTCGTGATCTCACCATCGGTGTTGATGGCGTGGGGTTCGCGGGTGCGAATGGCAATTTCCTGACCATGCAAACCACGCACCCAGGGCAGGCTGGCCTGCTGACCCCGGCGCATTTTCCAGAGCAGGGGGATAAACTGCCACCAGTGCTTCACCTCTAGGCTGTAGAGATCCAGCCGCTGGTCATCAATTGCGGCATCCTCAGCGATCGCCATCCCACCGCCATAGTAGCGACCATTGCCCACCGCGATCTGGAGCGTTTTGACAACGATGACCTGCCCATCCACTTGGATCTCAGCTTGGAAGGGGTGCAGTTGGGTGAGGGCTTGAACGGCAGAGATGGCATAGGCCAATATGCCCCAGCGCTGCTTCATGCCCTGCGAGAGGCGACGGGTAATTTTGACGCTCAGGCCAAGGCTGGCAACATTGAAGAAATACTTGCCATTCACCCAACCCAGATCAATAGAGCGATGATTTCCTTGGGCGATCGCTCGACAGGCCTCTGGAACACTTTGCGGCAGTCCGAGAGTGCGTGCCAGGTCATTTGCCGTGCCCAGGGGCAAAATTCCCAGCGGCAACTGAGTCTCCACCAGCACATCCACAACTCGGTTGAGGGTGCCATCGCCGCCGCCGATGATCACCAGATCCAACTCATCCTTGTGCCTGCGGATTAGCTGTGCAAGTTCATCCGATTGTTTGGAGGGCACCAGCACTAACTCAAACCCCAGATTATCTAGGATGTCAACCGCCTGAGCCAGACGCTTCTTCCCCCTGCGGGCATTGCGGTTCACAAAGATGAGGGCGCGTTTGCTCATGGGCAGACTGGAAAATGCGCGATGCTCCTTTCAGGATAGCGGAGTCAGGGCGATCGCCAAATCTGATCCGTTGCGGCATATAGCAGCATATAAAATATCGTTCAATCAATCGTGGCGATCGCTAAATTGTGGCGATCGCTCCGATACTGATTCCGTGGAGCAAGATCCTTGAGACTCACCAGCGTAGGCTCCGAGCAGAATTGCGCTTGAGCGCTTGAGTTTAGGTTGCCTCAAAACACTCGGTTACGAGGCTGATTCACCCTCGCAGAATGATGCTAAAACCTGAATGGAGCTAAGCGGATTCGAACCGCTGACCCTCTCAATGCCATTGAGATGCGCTACCAACTGCGCTATAGCCCCGCGTGCGTTTTCTATCATGCCTGACAAATTGCAACTTCGTCAACTAATCTTTGGTTTTCAAGTAAGAGATTTGGCGTTTAATGGGGAATAGCCTGAATTGCGATATTGCGATCGCCCTCCGGATCAAACTCCACGCCCTTATGATCGACCTGCCACCAGAATCGTCTGAACCTACCCCAGCCTCCCCTTCCGACGCTGCTACCGCCCCGCCCGATGTAGAGGCGCTGCTCCTGTCGCTGCGGCGCAAGCAGGGCACTTGGATCGATTGGGGAAAGGCCTGTCTGCAATTGCAAAAAGCGGGCTACTCGCCGCAGCAAATCTTTGAGGCGACGGGGTTTGAGCCGATTCAGCAAAACCAGATTGTGGTGGCGGCGCAGGTATATCTGTCGATGCTAAAGGTGGGTGTGTCGGATGCAGTGCGATCGCGCTTTGAGAAGACGGGCAGCGACACGCTGTATGAGTTTCGGGTGCTGAGCCAGGGCGATCGCGCGGCGGTAGCGGAGTTGGTGGTGCAAAAGGGCATCGACTCGGAGGGAGCGCGGGACGTAGTGCGGGCGGTGAAGGAGTATTCGCGGTTGGCGGCTCCGCCAGAGAAGTTTCCCAACCCGCCCGGCGATGCAGTGGCTTACTATTGCTGGAACGTGGCACGGCAGCAGGCAGACCTGCAAGCGCGATCGCGCCTGATTGCCCAGGGGCTAAAATTTGCCAGCAGCGACAGCGCCCGCCAGCAGCTAGAGCATTTGCTGACAGATTTTGGCGTGACTCGCGTGCAGCAGGCTCCCCGGCTGCCGTTCTATCGGCTAGAAACGGAGTCGGAAGTGCCGAGGGTGATTCCGGTGGCGGGTCGACTGCCGCTGTCTCGCGCCCACCTCCAGGCCGTGCCCATTTTGCAAGAAGAGGAGCCGTTTGGCATTGTCAAGTTTTCGGGCACGGGCGCGTGGGTTCCTGTCCCAGGCTGGCAGGTGATCTTGGCGGCCGAAGACCCGGTGGCGCTGATTACCGACAGCGACCAGTTGCCCAATGCGCCGGAGGGCGACTCGGAGCCAGTGTTAGTGATTCTTGACCGGGCGCAGCGCCAGTGGGACGAATTTAGCTATTTTGTCGTGGATCAAGACGGGCAGCTCGACATTCAGTGGTTTGACGTGCCGCCTGCCAAGCCAATCCTGGGGCGGGTGGTGCTGATTATGCGACCCAAGCGCGTGCTGGACGAAGCCTTTAACAAAGAGCTGTGGCAACTAGAAGAATAGGCTTTGAGGCTGGATTTGAGGCTGGATTTGAGGCTGGGTTTGAGAGCGATGCTGAAGCGCTGGCAACGAGTCAGCCTGCCCAAAAGCGGGGGGCGATCGCCATTGACCCGGTGATTTGGAACGATTGGTATGTGTTGGCGCGATCGGCTGATGTGCCCGCTGGGGCGGTGTGGCGATCGCGCTTGCTTGACACGGGCATCGTCCTCTGGCGCAGCGCAGACGGGGCAGTGCAGGCCTGGCGCGATCGCTGTCCCCATCGCAGCGTGCAGTTGTCGAAGGGGCGGGTGGAGGGCGATCGCCTAGTGTGTCCCTATCACGGGCTGGCGTTCGACCCTGGCGGGCGCTGTGTGTCGGTTCCGGCGCATCCTGGCTATGTGCCGCCGCCCCAGTCCCATGCTGAAACCTACGCCGTGCAAGAGCGCTACGGGCTAATCTACGCTTGCCTAGGGGAGCCAGCGCAAGACATTGTGGACTTTCCAGAGTGGCGCGAACCGGGCTATCGCGGGCTGATCGCCGGGCCTTACACCATCCACACCAGCGGACTGCGGGCGATCGAAAACTTTTTGGACGTGACCCATCTGCCGATTTTGCACGCGGGCATTTTGGGGTCGCCCCAGCACCCCGAAATCGCCGATTATGAGGTACAAGTCACGTCCGCAGGCGTGGTCGCCCGCAATCTGCGGATCTGGCAGCCCGACCCCTACGGCACAGGCAGCGGCGGCGAAGTTGTTTACGACTATCGGGTGGAGCGTCCGCTGGCAGCACACCTCCGCAAGCCCAATCCCAACGGCGAAAATCTGGCGCTGCTCTACCACGTTACGCCCGTCAGCGAAACGGAGTGCGTCGGCTGGATGGCGATGGCGCTAAATTTTGGGCAAGAGATTCCCGATGCAGACCTGATCGCGTTTCAAGATCGCATCGTGAACCAAGACCTGGACAATCTGGAATCCCACGACCCACCGCACCTGCCGCTGGATGCGTCTTTGGAATTTCACCTGCCGGGCGATCGCACGTCGCTGGCCTATCGCAAGTGGCTGCGACAGCTTGGGGTGCGGTATGGGGTGATGATTTAGCGAAGGCTAGACGGCTCGTGAGCCGTCTAGCTTCCGAAATGTCTCTAGCCCCTCGCGCCCACGCTGGCAGAGTCGCGAATATGTTCTAGCGTCAGCGTGCCTACTGGAGAACCGTCTTCTAAAACCGTGAGCTTGGGTGCGCCCGTGCGGAGGATGAGCGACAGGGCATCGCGCAGGCTATCTTCGCGGGCGATCGTGGGCGTGCCGTTGAGCGCATAGCCATCGGGAAGCTGCGTCATGGCAGTGGATACGCGCAGCAGGCCGAGCTGGCGCACCATGTCGTCTGCACCCACGAGGTTATGCACAAACTCGTTGGCAGGCTTGGTCAGGATATTGAACGGCGTGTCATATTGCACGATCTGTCCTGCTTTCATGATCAAAATGCGATCGCCCAGCCGCAGCGCCTCTTCGACATCGTGTGACACAAACAAAATCGTCTTTTTCAACTGTCGTTGCAGCCGCAAAATCTCGTCTTGCAGTGTGGCGCGGGTGATCGCGTCGATCGCCCCAAAGGGTTCGTCCATCAGCATCACCTGCGGGTCGCCCGCCAGCGCCCGCGCCAGCCCGACCCGCTGCTGCTGCCCGCCAGAAAGTTGGGCTGGGTGGCGATCGCGATATTCTTCCGGCGGCAACGCCACCAGAGCCAGCAGTTCATCAATTCGCGCCTGAATGCGGGGATTCGGCCAGCCCAGCAGCTTCGGCACGACGGCGATATTTTGCGCCACCGTCATGTGGGGAAACAAGCCCGACTGCTGAATCACGTAGCCGATCTGCTGACGCAGCCTATTTTTTGGCAGTTGGCGAATGTCGGTGTCGCCCAGATAAATCGTGCCCGCCGTCGGCTCATACAGGCGATTCACCATTTTCAGCAGCGTCGTCTTGCCGCAGCCGCTTGGGCCCAAAATGACCACCAGATTGCCCGACTCCACCTCGCAACTGACGTGATCCACCGCCGCCCGCGCCATGCCCTGAAAGCGGAGCAGCACATTGTCAAATCGGATAGCGCTCATGAGCTAGTTCCTAAATCAGGCCTTCGCGGGTCAAAAACTCACGAGCAACATCGGCGGGTTCCTTCTGGTTGCCGCTCACTTCAAAGTTCAGCGTCTGCATCACCTCGTCGGTGAGCTTGGGCGCGAGGGCGTTGAGCGCGTCGGCGATTTGGGGATTGGCATCCAGCGCTCTTTGCCGAACCACAGGCGCAACCTGGTAGGGCGGGAAGAGATTTTTGTCATCTTCTAGCAGCACCAGATCAAACGCCGCAATTTCGCCATCGGTGCCAAAGGCAACGGCGACATCTGCTTCGCCGTCTACCAGTCCCTTATAGCGCAAGCCCGGATCGACTGCCTTGTAAGCTTTTAGCTGAAAATTGCCATAGGCTTTTTTGATGCCGGGGAGTCCGTCTTCGCGCTGCTCAAACTCCGGCGGGCCGATGAGGGTCAGTTCGCCAGCCCTAGCAGCTAGGTCAGAGATAGTTCTAATGCCCAGTTGCTCAGACTTGGCGCGGGTCATCGCTAGCGCCTGGGTGTTGTTCATGGGCGACGGTTCTAGCCACACCAGGTCAAACTGCTCTTTATAGCCCTTTGAGACTGCGTTAAACACGGCTTGGCGATCGCTCTGGGCAGGCAGCTTTAGCACCGTCAGCAACCCCGTGCCCGTGTATTCGGGATAGAGGTCGATTTCGCCGCTGGTCAGCGCTGCCTGGGCAACGGGCGTGCCCCCCAGATTTAGCTTGCGGTTTACCGTCAGCCCTGCCTTTTCTAGCACCAGCGCATACATCTCGCCGATGATAAACGCTTCGGTAAAGTCCTTGGAGCCGACCGTCACCGTTCCCCCAGCAGTGGAGCCGCTGGGGCCGCTACTCCCGCCCGCGCAAGACACCACCACAAAGGCCGAAAACAACGCCACTAGCGGCAAAATCAGCAGTCGGCGCAGAGACTTGGAAACGTGCATGTTGAAACCTTGCATAGTCTAGTTGGGCGCGAGGGAAGAGTTGGGGTTAGGGATTGAAAAGCTGGATTAATCAGGAATTCTGCAACGTCTAGCGGCTCTAGGGATTGCGCTAACGCTGTGCAAATGCCACAAGCTAGAGGCCTGAAGTCCAACTGACAGCCAAAAATTGCTCAGCGAAAAAGGTTTCACTCATCATAAAGGATTCGGTCAAGATCCAGGACTTCCGCCCTGCAAACTCAGCCCAAAGGAGATAAATTCCTGTCCCTCGTTTCTGCCTGCCTCTGTCGATGGGTAGATCTGGCGGGAGTGAGATATCTCACCTGCCGATTGCCCTGCCGCTCATTCCAGTGTTGTTTAAGGCAACCATCGCGGCCGCAAGCCTGCCACCGCCAGAGGTTGCGGCGCAACCTTTTGGGGATTGCCCTCATCGTCGAGTTGCAGGGGCAAGAACCAGAGGCGACTGGTGGCGATCGCCCGTCCATCGTTGCCCTGGGCCACTCCCTCCTCCGTCTCCTCCGTGTCGTCTGCTGCCGAAACCACCTGGTCAAACAGCAGCCCCAACCCGTCTGGAGCCAGCGCTATTTGAATATCCCGCTGGATGGGCAGCTTCAGCAAATCAGTCCGGACACCCGATTTCAAATTAATCGCCACTAGATAGGGTTGTTCGACGTAAATATCGCCCGGAACGCGGGTAGACACGAGACAGTAGAGCAGCGAGTTGGTCGGGTCGAACTGAGCCGTGAAGATCGAGCCGTCGGTGGTCAGCAATTCTTTTTCCTGACCCTGATTGGTGACTAGGAAGAGCGATCGCGTCGGGTTTTGCGGGTCGCGGTTAAACCGCACCATCGCCGCCGCCGCCCCGTCGTTGCTAAAGCTCAACGCCACACCATACTTCGGCAAAAAGTCGAGCGGCTTGCCCTCTTCGGCTTCATCTTCTTCTGGCGTAAGCGACAGAATCGCCATGCCTTCGCCCTGGGCCATGGCGATCGTTCTGCCGTCGGGGGCAATCACAAAATCGCCGCCCGGTTCAGTCGGCACAGGCTTGGCAGGTTCCCCTGGCTCAAGCACCCACAGCCCAAAGTCTACCGGGTTTTGCCGATTTACCCGCTGCACGGCGATGCGCTGCCCATCGGGCGACAGGTCAAATTTCAAATTCTGGTATTCGCTATCGCCCAGCACCAGTTGCACGATGCCCGCTGGCTGGGGCTGGCGATCGCGCCTCACGGGTTCTCCCGCCTTGATTTCGCCGATCGTGGGCGCAGGTGCTTCTGGCAGCAGCCCTGTGGTGACGGTGTAAAGGAAGGGGCTGAGGTCGTCAGCGCGGTTTTTGCGATCTATGGCGGAGAACAGGATGCGATCGCCCTCCGGATACGGCTCATAGTCGAAAATACCCAAATCCGGCGGCGTGAGGATCGTCTTTTCATTGCGGGTCAGGTTTTGCAACACTAGCCGCCCCTCCTCTTCACCCTCTGCGCCCAGATACACAAAAGCGCGATCGCGCGTCTTAAAGGTGCTTTCAAAGGGTTGCAGCAGGTTGGTGTCGGTAGACTGATTGAAGCGATCGCGGGCCCCTTGCAGCCGCACCTGATATTCTGTGCCATAGGGCGCTGGCGTGTCGAGGGTATAGGCCATGCGCCGCCCCGCCCAGCTAATTTTGCCCGACAGTGGCGGCTCTATTCGCAAATTTTGCTCCACGCTCTGGCGATCCATCGGGCGGCTAAAGGTCATCAAAAATGCCCGGTCTTCTGCGCCCACCTGCCGCCCGTCCCAGCTAAACTCGCGCACTCGCGGCGAAGCGTGGTCGCCGCCTGCCAGCAGCAACCCCGTCAGCACCAGCAGCACCGCCATCATCACCCAGGCCACTCGGTCGAGCGGCTGGAGCCAGTGAGACGAAGAACCCGCAGGGGGAGCAATGCGACGCGCCATACGCAACTCTAAAAAAAATAAGCAGAGCGAATTAACATTGCCTACCTTAGCAAATGACAGGGATTGGGGATTAGGGGGGGCGGGATCGAAAAGAGAAAACGTTATGCGGTCGCGTTTGATTCGCGATTGGCTTGATTGATGGGCGGAGGACGCTAGCTCAGCCCCGTCAGATCAGCATAAAACGCAGCAATGCAAAGACTTTGAGGCATCATAGAAAATCAAGTGTCTCGCGACTTGCTTTTGCCAATTGCACGCCTTTTGCCCACGTTACTAACCCTTACCAAAATTCTGCCGATGTCCCGGAGGGCGTTGCCTAATGATCCCTGCGACGCGACTGTATCAACTCATCCTGGCTGGCACAGGCGCGGGACTGGCGATCGCCCTCCTGTTGTCTAGCCAGACTCGTCCCGGTGGGCTGGCGATCGCGCTGGGGCTGACGCTGGGGTATGACGCGGTGGTGCTGGGGCTGGGGGTGGTGGATGCGCGGCGGGGGCGATCGCGGCGGGTGACGGTTGAGCGACAACCCCTGGATAAGCTCTCGATTGGGCGCGACAATCCGGTGCATTTGACCATCACAGCGGGCGATGCGCCAGCCCTAGTGAAAATTCGAGACGACTATCCGGCAGACTTCGGTGGGCCACAGGCAGAAGAAACGCTGGCGCTTGTCCCCCAGCAATCCCAAGAAATCACTTACACCGTCTTTCCCAAGCGGCGCGGAGCCTATGGCTGGGGCGACCTTTATCTGCGGCAGCTTGGGCCCTGGGGGCTGGCATGGCACGATTGGCGCATTCCCCAGGCGGCCGCTGTGGCGGTCTATCCTGACTTGATCGGGTTGCGGGAGTTGTCGCTGCGGCTGACGCTGCAAACCAGCGGCAACATCCGCAGAGCGCGGCGCATGGGCATGGGCACGGAGTTCACCGAGCTACGCGACTACAGCACGGGCGACGATCTGCGATTTGTAGACTGGAAGGCCACGGCCCGCAAAAGTCGGCTGCTGGTGCGCGTGCTGGAGCCAGAGCAAGAGCAAACCCTGATGATTTTGCTAGATCGGGGGCGGCTGATGACGGCGCAGGTGTCTGGGCTAGCGCGGTTTGACTGGGCGCTCAATGCGGCGCTGGCGCTGGCGCTGGCGGGGCTGCATCGGGGCGATCGCGTCGGGGTGGGGGTCTTTGACCAACAGATGCATACCTGGATTCCACCGGAGCGCGGCGCACACCAGTTGCCAAAACTCCTGGCTCAACTGACACCCATCGAACCTGTTTTCCAGGAACCAGACTATCTCAACGCCGTGGCAACTGTGACCCAGCGCCAAACCCGCCGTGCCCTGGTGGTGGTGCTGACGGATATCATTGACCAGACGGCTTCGGCAGAGCTATTTGGGGCGATGTCTCAGCTTGCGCCGCGCTACCTGCCGTTTTGTGTTGCCCTGCGCGATCGCCACGTAGACCAGCAAGCCAATCGCCCCGCCGAGGACGTGCAATCCGCCTACAGCCGCGCCGTGGCTCTCGATCTGCTGGCCCAGCGCCAACTCGCTCTGGCAAAGCTAAAAGAGCGCGGCGTGTTGATTCTGGACGCGCCTGCCGATCAAGTCAGCAACTTGCTGGTCGATCGCTATCTCCAACTCAAAGCCCGCAATCTCCTCTAGTCGAGGGCATCTCGACTCGCGATTTTTGGGTCTGCAATTTGGGATTGCCAGTCAAGCGTCTTTACGGCTTCCTGCAATTGCATCCGGGCTACTTCTCCAATCGCACCGCATACCATTGCAAAAACTGCCCGGGCCCAATGTCCAGTTCGCAGGCGGTGTCAATCAGATGACGAGCCTGTGCGTCTGGTGTGGGAAGGTTTTCCAGTTCGCGGGGCAGGCTGTCCTGCATGGTTTCCAGCACCGATGCCAGCTTCTGCAACAGTTCTTCGGCAGTGAAGAACTGCTCCGGCTGGTTGGTTTCCAGCACGACAAACGCATCCTCACGAAACATGATCGGGTCGGGCATAGGAGAATCGCGTCTGAGTTTTCTGCAAATTTAGCTTTCTGCAAATTTAGTTTTCTGCAAATGAGTCTTCCTGCAAATTAGTCTTCTGCAAAGACGTATTTGTACAGGTCGGCGGGACTTGGCTCCGGGCTTTCTAGCGCAAACTGCACCGCATCTTCTACAGTTGCCTGAATCTTACGGTCAATGGCCTTCAGTTCTTCGTCTGTGGCCAAATTTTGCTCGATCAGATGGGCAGCGAGGCGCTTAATTGGGTCGCGGGCAAACCAGAACTCTTTCTCTGCTTTGGAGCGCAGTTCGTCCGGGTCGGCTAAGGAGTGTCCCCGGAAGCGATAGGTGAGCGCTTCGATCAGGGTGGGCCCTTCACCAGCGCGGGCCCGGGCGATCGCCTCTTGGGCGACGGCCCGCACTGCCAACACATCCATGCCGTCTACTTCTACGCCCGGCATATCAAATACGCTGGCCTTTTTGTAGATCTCTGGCTGCGATGTGGCGCGATCGTGGGCCATGCCAATCGCCCACTTGTTGTTTTCTACGACAAATAGAATCGGCAGCTTCCATAGCGCCGCCATGTTCAGGCATTCAAAAAACTGGCCGTTGTTGCTTGCGCCATCACCAAAAAAGCAGGCCGTCACCTGATCGGCCGATTCGTCTCCCAATGCTTCGCGGCGATATTTCGTCTGAAACGCTGCGCCCGTAGCCACCGGAATGCCTTCAGCTACAAACGCATAGCCGCCCAGCAGGTTATGCTCTGCCGAAAACAGGTGCATCGAACCGCCGCGCCCTTTGCTGCATCCCGTCACTTTGCCAAATAGCTCCGCCATCACCTCGCGGGCGGGCACACCTGCGCTCAGCGCGTGAACGTGGTCGCGGTAGGTACTGCACACATAATCATCCCTCCGCATGGCTTTAATCACCCCAGACGACACCGCCTCTTGCCCGTTATAGAGGTGAACGAAGCCGAACATCTTGCCCCGATAATACATCTCGGCGCACTTGTCTTCAAAGGTGCGGCCTAGCACCATGTCTTCGTAAACCACTAGCCCATCTTCCCGACTGATCTGGGAAGGGCTGGCGGAAAAAGCGGGCAATACACGTTCCTGAACCATGAGACTGTCCTATTGGGTTTAAGAAGGGTGTGGCGAGGGCGATCGCCGCTACAGCAAAACTAGGTGAATCCGACTAGCAGACATGGGCTAGCAGGCGAATCTGGGAAAAGCAGCTATGGCTATTAAAGTACCTGAGCGACCCATCCGCCAAATTCTAGCGCCAAAAACCAGTACGAATGGCTTGACCAATTCAGTAACAAATCGTAACAGGAATTGGGTGATCTCAATTAAACTGGCTCTGGTTTTGTTCGCCCTATGGGTTCCTGAGACTTCCATCCTTATAGGTGCAGCATAGGTGCAGCATAGGTGCAGCA
>JBDNCP010000110.1:0-16401 GCA_046719575.1 Cyanobacteriota bacterium | reverse complement strand
CTTCATTCTTCATTCTTCCGTCCCCTTCCCCCTCACCCCATCATTCCCTCGCTCCTCCTTCCCACAGCCAGCCCAACTGCAACACCAGCCCCGGCAAAACGGGTTCGCCGGATAAGCTGGTGGGTGCATTCAACACTTCAACGGATTGGTCGGGTCGATAGATTTCAACTTGCTGGTCTTCTGGATTCAGCATCCAGCCGAGTTTTGCCCCGCAAGAGAGATATTCCTGCATCTTGGCGCGAATGGTTTGCGGATTGTCGCTGGGCGAGAGTAGCTCCAGCACAAAATCGGGGCAGATGGGTGGAAACTTGCGGCGCAGGTCGGGGGGCAGCGCTTCCCAGCGAGATTTTTCAACCCAGGCGACATCGGGAGAGCGATCGCCCCCACCCGGCAGCCGAAAACAGGTCGAGGAATCGAATACGACTCCTAAATCTGCGTCTTCATTCCAAATAACGAAACGAGCGGTCAATTTCGCATTATCTTTACCGGTTTCTCCGCCTGTGGGAGCCATGATGACGAGTTCTCCTTGAGGGGTGCGCTCAAATTTGATGTCAGGGTTGTTGGCACAGAGCGCGTCAAACTGATCGTCGGTCAGGACGGCGATCGCGCTCAGGTCGATGGTGAAGTGGGTCATCGGATCAGCGGCTCCTTGCTCTGGCTCTAACTCTAGAATAGGCTCTATGGAAAGCTCCAGGGAGTTGGGGCTGGAGGTCAGGCTTGTCGCTTAGATGCCTCACAACCTGGAGGGTTTTCGAACGCCATGATCCGCTCTTTGGGTGCTATACACTGAGAGATGTGGCTCGATAAATAATTCAAGCGTTCTACTTCAGCAGCTTTCTGGCGAGCCTCTTGATGTCTTAATCCAGGCGCTCTCTTTGCTCCATCATGTTAATTTCCCTCGACATTGAGAACTTCGCCCTGGTCGATCGTCTGGTGATTCAGTTTGGCACAGGTCTGAATGTGTTGACGGGAGAAACAGGCGCAGGAAAATCAATTATTCTGGATGCGTTGGATGCGGCGCTGGGCGGCAAGGTATCGGGGCGAGCCGTGCGGACGGGAGCCGACTCGGCGCGGATTGAGGCGACGTTTGCGCTGGAGCCTGTGCTATCGGATTGGCTAGCGGTGCAGGATATTGAGCCGCTGGACGATGAAACGCTAGTATGCAGTCGCGAGATGACTCTGGGGCAGGGTAGCGTCCGCAGCCGTTTACGGGTGAACGGCGTGGTGGTGAACAAGCAGCAGATGGAAGACCTACGCGATCGCCTCGTTGAAATTACCGCGCAGGGACAAACGGTGCAACTGGGTCAACCCAGCCTCCAGCGCAACTGGCTTGATAGCTTTGGTGGCACAGCGCTAATGCAGCAGCGAGAAGTCGTCGCAGCGGCCTACGCCGCCTTTCAGCAAGCCACCCAAGCCCTGGAAAAACGCCGCCAGATGGAGCAACAGCGCCAGCAGCAGCTTGATTTGTTTGAATATCAGGCGAAGGAACTGGCAGCGGCAAATCTCAACGATCCGCAAGAGTTGGAACAGTTGGAACAGGAACGCCAGCGCCTTAGCCATACGGTGGAGTTACAGCAGCAGAGTTATCAAGTCTATCAGGCGCTCTACCAGAACGACACAGGTGGCAGCGCGGCGGCGGATTTGCTAGGCAAAGCGGAAAATTGGCTAACGGATATGGTGCGCTATGACCGGGAGCTAGAGCCAGTGTTGGACATGGTGACGGAAGCGCTGGCGCGGGTGCAGGAGGCGGGCCGACAGATCAACGCCTATGGTGAAGGACTAGAAACTGACCCAGAGCGCCTGGAGGCGGTGGAGCAGCGCATCATCCAGCTTAAGCAGATTTGCAAGAAGTATGGGCCGACGCTCGCTGAGGCGATCGCCTACGCGCAGCGGGTGCAGGCAGACGTAGACGCGCTGAGTGATGGCGGACAATCGCTAGATGCGCTAGAAACGCAGTACGCTCAGCGCCAGCAGGAACTCGCCGCCGCCTGTGCCCAGCTTACGGAACTGCGCCGTGCTGCCGCCCAAAGGCTAGAAGCCCGGATTATTGAAGAACTGAAGCCGCTGGCGATGGAGAAGGTGCAGTTTCAGGTGGATATTGCCCCAGTGAATCCGACGGCGGCGGGGGGCGATCGCATTACGTTTCTGTTTAGCCCAAACCCTGGCGAACCACTGCAACCGCTAACGGCGATCGCCTCTGGTGGGGAAATGAGCCGCTTTTTGCTGGCGTTGAAGGTGTGCTTTTCGCAGGTTGATCCAATCGGCACAATGGTCTTTGACGAGATCGACGTGGGCGTTTCGGGGCGCGTGGCCCAGGCGATCGCCGACAAACTGCACCAGCTCGGCAGCCGCCATCAGGTGCTTTGCGTAACACACCAGCCGCTGGTGGCGGCCATGGCCCACACCCATTTCCGGGTCGATAAGCAGGTGATTGACCCAGCGGGCGCACCCGCCAGCAAGAACGGTCGCAAGCAGCCCAAAGCCGCTGCTGAATCTCTAGAGGCTGAGATGACGGAAGATTTAGAAAACGTGCGGACGGTGGTGCGTGTCTTGCGGCTTAGCAATGAACAGCGCCGCCATGAGCTAGCCCAGCTTATGGGTGGAAACGAGGAGGCGATCGCCTTTGCTGATTCGCTGCTGGCCCAGGCAGCATCCCGCCAGCAAGAACCAATGGCTAAAACCGGAGCCAGAACCAGGCGAAGTCGCGGCTGAAAACAGAAATGAAGGATCTACATAAAGTAGTTGTTAACAGACTGCACCCCTGCCTGAGCATCACCCGAATTAAAGGCGATCGCCCCAATTTGCTAATCTAGCGGCCAGTTGCTATTGCCCACGGGTTTGCTGGCGGCGGCGATGCTGGCTCCCGTCAGGGTGTGCAGCGCGCGTTCACCAGGCGCAGCCCCTCTGCCGCCACCCGGCAGTCATAGAGCAAGATATTCGCGCCTTGGGCGATCGCCCCCCGCCACTGGCTCAGCAGCGCCGCATACCGAGGCAGCGTCTCCAGGCTCAGCCGCGAGTACGGCAGTCGCCAGTTTTGCTTTTTGCAAAACTGGCGACTGCCGAGTAAAATACGCAGAAATTTCACAGACAGATTTTTCTACTGCCGATAATCAAACTCGTGCTGCGTCTCTGGACTTTGAGGTAGGGCAAAGGCAGGGCAAATCATGCAGGGCAAATCATGCAGGGCAAATCATGCAGGGCAAATAAGTTTGTAGGCGTGACAGACTTCTGTTAAAATGAAACTTCGTCATCTTGGAGAGATGGCTGAGTGGTCGAAAGCGGCAGATTGCTAATCTGTTGTACGGTTCGAAAGTCCGTACCGAGGGTTCGAATCCCTCTCTCTCCGTTCATTACGCACGGTTTGTGTGAGTTCCATCCACATGGCTGAGGCAGGGCGATCGCACTAAGCCATCAGATGCTGCATCGCTTCCTTGTTAAGCTTTTTTGCGCTTTCCGTTACATTTATTGACCCTGTAAGTATTGGGCACCGTTCCGGGATAATCTAGATCCGAAAACGGCAAAAACCGTATGCAGCACCAGTGCTGCGGGTGTTTCATCAATCGATTTCTTTACTCTTAGCGACTGCTCTTTTTTCATCATGGCAATGTCTTCATCTCCCGAAACGACCTCTCCGGCTACGAGTTCCGCGTCTGCAAATGCTGGTGTCAATGGGATGCCACCTGCAGATTCGCGGGAGCGCGTCAGCACTGCTCTGAAGGCGCTGCAAGACAGCATTTGCGAAGGGCTGGAAGCGCTAGATGGTGAGGGTAAATTTCAGGAAGATTGCTGGGTGCGGGACGAGGGCGGCGGCGGGCGATCGCGCGTGCTGAAGGGCGGTCGCGTGTTTGAGCAGGGCGGCGTAAATTTCTCGGAAGTGTGGGGTAAGGATTTGCCGCCGTCGATTTTAGTGCAGCGCCCAGAGGCGGCGGGTCACGGCTTCTATGCCACGGGCACGTCGATGGTGCTGCATCCCCGCAACCCCTACATTCCCACCGTCCACCTCAACTATCGCTATTTTGAGGCAGGCCCGGTGTGGTGGTTTGGCGGCGGCATCGACCTCACGCCCTACTATCCTACCCGCGAAGACGCAGCCCATTTTCACAAAACCATCAAAGCGGCGTGCGATCGCCACCATCCGCACTATTACCCCGCGTTCAAGCGCTGGTGCGATGAATACTTCTACTTAAAACATCGTGGCGAAACACGCGGCGTGGGCGGCATTTTCTTTGACTATCAAGACACGCAGGGCATCCTGTATCCCATGTCCTACCCTGGCTCCCACGGCGACACACCCGCCGCCGACTACAGTAAGCGAGTCGGGCCGGTGCAAGGACGCACCTGGGAAGACTTGTTTGCCTTCGTGCAAGACTGCGGCAACGCCTTTTTGCCCGCCTATGTGCCCATCGCCGAGCGGCATCAGCATGACGAATATGGCGATCGCGAACGGAACTTCCAACTCTATCGACGCGGGCGCTACGTCGAGTTCAACTTGGTGTACGACCGGGGCACGATCTTCGGCTTGCAAACCAATGGCCGTACCGAGTCGATCCTGATGTCGTTGCCGCCGCTGGTGCGCTGGGAATATAACTACCAGCCAGAGCCGGGTACGCCCGAAGCGGAGCTATACGAAGTGTTTCTCAAACCCCAGGATTGGGCTGAATGGAACGGTTAGGGCATTAAAAGCTGAGCATCTCCGGGGCGCGGCTCTAGCGGTAGGGGTTGGGTGGAGCCACGCCCGACGGGGGGCGCGGCTTGCGGGGGACGCTCGGCCGCAATGCCGGAGGGTGTCAGTTGGGGCGGTGGATTCAGCACGCTGGGGTTGAAAAAGGCAACGAGCGTATTCACCAGGGCCTCGCGTTGGGCACGGGTGAACTGATTCACAACAGCGGTGTCTGCCTCTAAGGGATTGGTGGTGAGGTTGATCGCGCCAGGATAGGAACCGGGAACTATCGGTTCATTGATGCCTAGATAGTCAGCCAGGGTCAGCTTCCAGTCAAACCGGGAGATGGGCGATCGCCCCTTGATCAGCGTGTGGTATCGGATCATTCGGCTGAGGAATGTATCCTCCGGATCGACTGCACCCGTGCGCTTAGAAATGTAGCCATTTTCTAGCGGCACATCCGGCAAGCGGCGATAGATTTCCTCCGCGACGCGGCTGGGAATGGGAACGCCATATTGCTGGGCGATCGCCCGCTGTGCCCCCAGCGGTGTGCTGGCATAGCGCGTCTGCGTCGGCGCAATCAGCCCCAGCGCCAACAAAACACTTACTCCAATGAGCAATGCCACAATCAACCGAGAGATCAGCCGAAGCCGTGCCTGTCGGCGTGAGCGCGATCGCATGGTTTTCCCTCCAAATCCCTTCCGACTGGGCTTGCGCTATTCGCCAATGATTTCTGGCTGAGTTAGCTCGTCCGACATTTCAATAATGGCGCGAATCACGGGCTTCATCTTAGGGTCATCCAGGCTGTCAAATTCCTCGAAGCGGCGGCGCTGAGCGCGGTTGGCCACCTGCACCGTAATGCGATAGCGATTGGAAGCCGCGTTGATCAGATCCTCAGCCCGACGCATCAAATGACTGGAATCAAAATGAGACCGTTTCATAGCTGCCAATCCTTAGAACGAGTAAACAGAACAAGTAAACAACTCAAAGCACAAACCAACTGACGTACTCCAGTGTAGCCAATCGGGTAGCGGTTGATGCCGACCTCAGCGCAAAGTTGCCCGCCGGAACGCACCGAGTTGATTCTGTCCATCACTCCATTCGCAAAGTTGCTGCATGAAATCAGGGGGCGAAATCTCGGGGCAAAATTGGAGTGGGCATCGTTTCAGAACCTGACCGCATGTTAAGATATGCACCAATTATGAGATCTGTGTTGGAGAGGTTATTTCACCTATGGAAGCGGCTCTGTTGTTAGCGAAACTGCCTGAAGCTTACGCAATCTTCGACCCCTTGGTAGACGTGCTGCCGATCATTCCCGTGTTCTTCTTTTTGCTGGCGTTTGTGTGGCAAGCCGCGGTGGGCTTCCGCTAAGCCGCTTTACTTGAGGTCTTAACTGAGGTCTTGTTGGGGTTTTGGCCTGCTAAAGTTCTGAGGAGAGGGTGGGGACAAGTTTTGTCTCCACCTTTTTCATGTTTCATGCCCTTATTTAGCCCTGGTTCTTGCCCGAAAAGCCCTGATCCTCCACTCAGCTTGATTTCTATTCATCCGAATCGCCTGATGAATCGACCTATTGGTTCATGAAAGAGAGTTTATAATCCGCATAATCTGCTATTGGTCGTCTGCCATTAGCCCGTTAGAGAGACTTTGCTGCTGTATGCCAGTTTTGAGCGCCCAACGCCTGAGAAAAATATTTGCTGCTGTATGCCAGTTTTGAGCGCCCAACGCCTGAGAAAAGTCTATCGAGACAAAAAGGTAGAAGTGCCCGCCGTGCGAGATGTGTCGCTGGTGCTAAATGCAGGCGAGGTGCTGGCATTTTTGGGCCCCAACGGAGCAGGCAAAACCACCACTATCAAGATGATTGCGGGGCTGATTTTGCCCGATGCGGGGCAGGTGCAGATCGTCGGGCGCGACCCGCATCGAGACAGTCGGGCGCTGCGATCGCTCGGTGCTGTGCTAGAAGGAAACCGCAATCTCTACTGGCGCTTGACCTGTGAGGAAAATCTAGAATACTTTGGCGTGCTGCGGGGGCTATCGCGACGAGTCGCACATCAGCGGGGCAAGGTGCTGCTAGAGCGGTTTGGGCTGACCGAAAAGCGCAAAACTGTGGTGCAAGCCCTGTCGCGGGGGATGCAGCAAAAGCTGGCGATCGCCGTTTCGCTGATCCATGACCCGCAACTGCTGCTGCTAGATGAGCCGACCCTGGGGCTGGATGTCGAGGCGACGCAGGCAGTCAAGGCGCTGGTGCGAGAAATTGCTGCTGAGGGGCGTGCCATCCTGCTGACTACGCACCATCTCGACATTGCCGAAGAACTATCGGATCGCGTGGCCATTATCCGCCAGGGCGAGATCGTCGCAGAGGAGGCTACCTCTGACCTGATTCGCCAGTTCTCTGGCTCTGCCTACCACATCGAGTTGGAGCATCCGCTCACGGGCGATCGCCTGCAAAAGCTAGACGCGCTGGGGGTGTTGGTTCAGCATTGCAGCCTCACCGTGCCCGATCCGGCCCTGCTGTATCCCGTCCTGGACATCCTGAAGCCCCTGCCCTTGCTGAACATTACCCGAGACGCAGCCAGCCTCACCGATATTTTCCTCAAGCTCACTCGCCTCAAAGCTTGAGCGGAGAGGTCTTGCAAGAGCCGACTCCCGCCCGTCCTGCTGGCATCGATCCGCTGCGGGTGATTTGGGCAAGGGGGCGATCGCCCAACATTAGAACTTTTTTCGCTAGAACTTTTTTCGCTAGAAATCACCCAGCCACTTCCACCCAGAGGGATACACGCGCCCTTCGCCGCTACACGCAGACCAGCTTTTACTAATTCTTTATACCTCCCCTACGGATATCTTCAGCATTCATCCCGCATAACAGTATTGGAGGGAGACTGTTGGAACCCCTTTCAAATCCAATTGGTTCCAAAAAAATCTGTAAGTCTGTAGCTGATGTCCATTGCGCTTGTTAGTCCTAGTAGCCAATTTGGTAGCCAATTTGGCAGTGAAGGTTCAGGTCAGGCTCATGCGGAAGCTTATAGACGCTTATAGACCCTGCTCTAGAAACCTTTCAGCCCTGTTGCATCAGCCCTAAGGCACAATCTCCCTGAACCCTTGAGCATCCGACCCCCAAAATTCTGTTTTGCTATGACTATTTCCGTGCTAATTCCGCCCGTGCAAGCCACCGCTTCCCCCATCCCGCTGACCGACCTGGCGCTGCTGCACCGATCGCTCCAGCCCCAGCTTGAAGCAGTGATTCAGGCGGCAATGAGTAAAGGAGACTTTGTCTTGGGCGGGGCGCTGCTCGATTTTGAAATTGCCTTTGCCCGCGCCTGCGGCAGTGATCACGGGGTTGGGGTTGGCTCTGGCACAGATGCGATTACCTTGGGGCTGCGGGCCTGCGGCATCGGACAGGGCGACGAGGTGCTGCTGCCTGCAAATACCTTTGTGGCGACGCTGATCGGCGTGCTGCAATCGGGCGCAACGCCCGTGCTGGTGGACTGCGACCCTGACACGGCGCTGATCGATCTGGTCGCCGCCGAAAAAGCGATTACATCCCGCACGCGGGCCATTATCCCGGTTCACCTCTACGGGCAAATGGTGTCGCCCCGTCAGTTGCTCGATGTGTCTGGGACCTACGACCTGATGATTTTTGAAGACGCGGCCCAGGCCCACCTGGCGGAGCGCGAAGGTTATCGCGCTGGTTCCGTTGGCATTGCGGCTGCCTTTAGCTTTTATCCCAGCAAGAATCTGGGTGCATTGGGCGACGGCGGCATGGTGGTAACGCGAGAAGCACAGATTGCCGAACGGCTGCGATCGCTCCGCAACTATGGCGCACCCTGCAAGCACTATCACACCGAATTTGGCGTAAACAGCCGCCTGGACACGCTGCAAGCCGCTGTGCTGGGTGTGAAGCTGCCCCACCTGCCCCACTGGAACCGCGATCGCCTGCGAATTGCCCAACGCTATGACGAACTGCTTGCCCCCCTCCAGTTTGCAGGCATCTATCCCATGACCAACGTCAGCGGTAGCGGCCATGCCTATCATCTCTACGTGATACGCATTACCGATGCCTGCCCACTGGAGCGAGTCGCTTTGCAGGCTGCGCTGGAATCTCGCCGCATTAGCACGGGCATTCACTATCCCGTGCCATGCCACTTGCAGCCTGCCTTCCGCTATCTGGGCTATCAACTGGGCGACTTTCCCAATGCCGAGCGGCTGAGCCATCAGGTGCTATCACTACCCATCTATCCTGGCATGACCGATGCTCAGATTCAGCGCGTAGTCGGGGCGATTGAGGCGGCGGTGAGTGCGCCGTTTTCGGTGTCGCGCTAAGGGGAGTGATGGAGGGAGGGAAGAGAGAAGAACGAAGAACGAAGAACGAAGAGAGAAGAACGAAGAGGGAAGAGGGAAGAGGTTCCGTTTTTCGTTTTTCTCTCTTCGTTCTTCATTTTTCGGTTTTTCCCTCCCTCCCCCGTCACCCCAACACCCCAACACCAGAATCAGCTACAGTATTCGCATCACCCGCTTCATAGTCCCGACTCAAGGGGGCTGCATCTCTATCCCCGACCATGACTCCCTCGCGCTCCAGTTCTGGCATCTGGCCGCCCTCTGCATTTCGGGGGTGGCTGCTGCTGGGGCTACTGGGGCTACTCTACGGGCCGCTGCTGCTGCACTGGGCGGATGGCTGGCTGAATAAGACCATCAGCATTGAGCATGAATATTACAGCCACGGGCTACTGGGGCTGCCGCTGGCGGCGTGGCTGGGGTGGCAGCAGCGCGGAGAATGGGAGCATCTGCCGAATCGGGAGACGGGTCGGGCATCCTGGCTGGGGCTGGGGCTGCTGCTGCTGGGGGTGCGGCTTTATCTTCACCCCACTGCTGAAGCGGTGAACCTGTCGCTGCCGCTAGTGCTGGCGGGGCTATGTCTCTGGCTGAAGGGCACGGCAGGGCTGCGGCTGATGGCGTTTCCACTGTTGCTGGTGGCGCTGGCCACGCCGACGGCGTTTCCGTATTTGCTGACTCCCTATATCCTGCCTTTGCAACAGCTCATTGCGATCGCCGCTGGGTTTCTGCTGCTGCAACTGGGAATGGACGTGCGCGTGGATCAGGTCTATGTGTTCGTGAATCACCAGGTGGTCGAAATTGCGCCCTATTGCGCGGGGCTGAAGCTGCTGTTTACTGGGCTGTATGCGGGGCTGATCATGCTCTACGCGACCGAAGGCTGGCGATCGCGCTTCAAGACGGCTCTGTTCTTGCTGGGCATTGTGGGGATGACGGCGATCGCCAACATTTTGCGAAATACGATGCTGGCGTATCTGCACGGCACTGAACAGAAGCTCGCCTTTGACTGGCTACATGAAGGCTGGGGCGGCGACCTCTATTCGGCGCTGACGCTGGGCGGGCTGCTGGTCGTGTGGCGCGGGGTGGAGTGGCTGGGCGATCGCTGGCAGCCTGTCTCCGCAGAACATCGCGCCCTTGCTGAAGGACCCCGTTCGGAACCGTTGCTGCCGCGCCGATAGGAGATGTCGCTGTGAAATCAACCCCCGCCAAATTCACCCCCTCCCACCTGTGGCGTGGCTGGGTGGCGCTGCTGCTGCTGGCGATCGCCGCATTCGCCGCCTTTCCTGGCTACTTTGGTCAGCCGCGGCCCTGGGCACAGCCGCCCGAAATGATGCATTTAGAACAAGTGCGGGCACTGCGGCAAAGCGGACTATCCATTCCCGGATGGCAAACCGAGAACCGCGAAGAGATTCGTATCGGCGTGCGGCGGTGGTCGATGCAAACGCTAGTGCGGGAGCCGTCTGGCAATGGAGCGGGGAAGGCTACCACACTCCCAAACTCTGCCATTCTGCTGCTGCGATCGCCCATGCGGGCCGCAGATGCGCCCGAAATCGATTGGGTCAGCTTTAGTGGCGAGTTTGGGCTGCGGGTCGATTCGCGGCGAAATTTGCGCTTTTCGCTCGCAACTCACGAAGGTTTACCTGTTTCTGTGAACACTCGGTTTTCGCGCCACTGGAACGCCGAGCAGACCTATGCTGTCTTGCAGTGGTATGCCTGGCCGACGGGCGGTAGCGCCGATCCGGGGCGCTGGTTTTGGGCGGATCAGCGGATGCAGTGGACGCAGCAACAGCGGATGCCCTGGGTGGCGATCGCCCTGCTGTTGCCGATGGAGCCACTGGGCAACCTGGAGGAAACTCGTGCCGATGCCGAATCCCTGGCCGAGGCCGTACAATCAGCACTGATGGCGGGTGCATTTCAATGAAGATGTAATCAAAATCAGCCAGAATCGGTCTTGCGTCTCAGACCCGATTGGGTGGAGTTTATTCTGCGTGTCTATGGCCGCTCCCGCAACGTTTCTCACCTGGGCGATCGCCCGCCTGTCTTGCTGGTCTAGCCTGCCCTTGGTCTTGTTGACGGTTTGGGGGGCTTCTGCGACCGCGCAAACTGTCGATATCCCGGTGCCGCCACCCGCCCTCGATGCCCTCGATATCAAAAAAGACCCGCCGCCTGCCCCCAGCAGTCCCCCGCCCCCGGCCCGCACTCGTCCGCCCGCCCGCCCCACGCCCCTTGCCGAATTCAACCGCTATCGCCTAGGGCCCGGCGACTCGATTTTTGTAAACGTGCTGCGGTTTCCTGACCTCAGCTTTCAGGGCACGCTCGACCTAGAGGGAAACCTGCTGGTGCCGCTGGTGGGGTCGCTGCGGCTAGAAGGGCAAACCCTCAACAGCGCCCGGTTCCAGATCCAGCAAGAACTCAACCGCTTTGTGGTCAGTCCGCAGGTGGACGTGATTTTGGTGGCGCAGCGGCCGGTGCGGGTAACGGTGCTGGGGGAGGTGTTTCGGCCGGGCTATTACCCAATGGAAAGTCCGCAACTGTCTACAGCGCTGCTGGCATCGGGCGGCACGACGCGCCAGGCCGACCTGCGGCGCGTCACCATCCGCCGCACGGCCCCCACCGGAGCCGCTCTAGAGCGCACCTTTGACCTGTATACACCGCTGCGCGACTCGACCGCGCTGCCTGCCGTGCGCCTGAGCGATGGCGACACCATCATCGTGCCTGCCCTCACTGCTGCCAACCGGGACGGCTACGATCCTGATCTGACGGCCCGCTCGACCCTCGCTCAGCCGCAAATCAATATCCGCGTGCTGAACTATTCCAACAGCCTGGGCGGACGCAGCGGCGGACGGGCGATCGCCAACGTCACCCTGCCCAACGGGAGTGATTTTCTAGATGCGATCGCCGCCATCGGGCCAAACCCCGATACTGCCGATCTGCGCGACATTGCCCTGATTCGCTATGACCCCGACCAGGGCCGCGCCATCCGCCTCGACTTCAATGCTCGTCGGGCCCTGCGCGGCGACCCCGAAGAGAATCCCCGCCTCCAGCACAATGACGTGATTATCATCGGGCGCAACCTGATTAGCCGCGTCACCTATGCCCTCAATGTCTTCACCCAGCCCTTCCGCGATGTGCTAGGCTTCCTGCTGTTTTTCGACCGACTCACCGAGGCCTCCGAAAGCCTGTTTGAGCCATAATTCAGCCTGAGACTTCCGTAAGATGCGTTACGGTGGGTATATCAAATTGAACGTCCAATTTTCGTAGATGTGCAGATGCAGTAGGGGCGGCCTCCCAAATTCCTAAAATTCCTAAACGTAGAGTTCAAAAGCAGATTCAAAAAGCAGATTGTTGCCCCAAAATTGTTGGTTCAAAATTATTGCCCCAAAATTATTACCCCAAAATTGTTGGTTCAAAATCGTTGGCTCAAATCGTGGGTAGCGTTTTTGGCAGTGTTGTCTCACCTCCCCTTCGCGCAGGGGTAGTCTAGAAACAATCCCTAGTCCCTTATCCCCAACCCCTCACTCCTCAATGGTTTCCCCTGTCATCAAGCGATATCTCGTAGCGCTAGACCGCCACAAGTGGGCCGGGCTGACAGGGTTTGCACTGGTGATGGGGTTGTCGGGCGTAGCAGCGCTCCAGCCTGCGCCGCCTACCAGCTACGCCTCGCGGGGAATGCTGGGCTATGCCGCACCGCCCGTCACCGTCAGCCAGACCAACACAGCCCTCCAGCAGCAGGCCCAGGTGATGACGGCAGAAACACTGCTATCGGATTTTGTAGTAGAAACCGCAGTGCAGCAGCTTGCCACCCAACAGGTGAGGACGGATGCATTTATCATTCGGCGAAATGCAACGGTCGTCGTCAATCCCCGTCCTGAAGGGGAAAACCGCAATCGAAATTCAGAAGACGCGGGCTTGCGGGTGCTGGTGATCTATCGCGACCCAAACGATCGCGTGGCCCAAGCAACGGTGGTCGCGCTGATGCAGGCGATGATAGAGCAAAGCCGCCTGTTTAACCGTCAGCAAATTCAGCAAATCATCGACAATCTGAATCGGCTGTTGCCCGTGGTGACGCAGGAGCTACGGCTGGCAGAGCGCGATCTGGAAGAATATGTGCGCGTGGAAGGGCCGGCCATTCAGGCCGCGCAAGACGGGCAACTGGTGGGCGCAATTACCGCCAGCCAGCAGCAGCAGCGCCAGCTCCGGCTAAATTTAGAGGCGATCGCCGCCCAGATCCGCAGCCTAGAATCGCGCTTGGGCCTCTCTGCTGACCAGGCCTATACCTCCGCTGCCCTCAGCGCCGACCCCATCATCGCTGATCTGCGGGCCAAGATTTACCAAAACGAACTGCAAACCCAACTCCTCTCCCGCAACTTGCGCCCCGAACACCCCACCATGCTGGACTTAAAGCACCAGCAGCAGTCCTTTGAGGCGCTGTTGCAGCAGCGGGTCACGGAAGTCATCGGCGGCAACCAGCTGGCTGCACCCCTGGCCAGCGTGTCCACCATTCGCCAGGGCAGCAGCCTCGACCCCGCCCGCCAGCAGTTGGCCAACACGCTGGTTAATCTGCAAACCGAGCGAGAATCACTCCAGCAGCAGCTCGAAGCCCTCCGCGCCGCCGAGCAGGAACTCCGACAGGAATATACCGCCGTGCCCAACCGCCAGCTAGAGCAGTCGCGGCTAGAGCAGCAGGTGGTGTTAAAGCGCAATTTCTACGACCAGATCCAGGCGAAACTGGCAGACGTGCGGCTGGCGGCGGAGGAAACCGTGGGCAGCCTGGTGGTGGTGCAGCCGCCTCAGACTGAGTTGGCAACTGCTGAGGGGCGCAACAGCTTGGCGATTTTGCTGGTGGGCGGGCTGGTGGGGCTGCTGGTGGGCGGCGGGCTAGTGCTGCTGCTGGATTCGCTGGATGCCACCTTCCACACACTGCCCGACCTGCAACTGGCGCTGCGGCAGCAGGAAGTGCCCATTTTGGGATTGCTGCCCGATTTGTCTGGCGTTGTCGATGTGGCGGAAATGCCGCTGGTGCTGAAGGCCGATTCGCCCTATCTGGAGCCGTATGAGCGGCTGCGGGGCAACCTGCGGCGGGCAGCGGGCACGGGTGGCTTGAAATCTGTTGTGGTGACCAGCCTGCTAAGCGGCGAGGGAAAAACCGTGACAGCCTATAATCTGGCGATCGCCTCTGCCCGCGCTGGCAAACGGACGCTGCTAATCGAAGCCGATCTGCGATCGCCCTCCCAAGCCGCCGCCCTGCGCGTTGCGCCAAGCCCCGACAGCCAGCTAGAGCCATTGCAGCACTTCGACCGGGGCGAATTTAGCCTAGTGCCTGAGATTGAGAACCTTTACATTTTGCCAAGCCCCGGCCCCCAGCGGCAGGCAGCCGCTATTCTAGAGTCGGGCGAGGTGAAGCGCCTGCTCGAAGATGCCTGTGGTCGGTTTGACCTGGTGGTGATCGACACGCCACCCTTGAGTCGCCACACCGACGCGCTGCTGCTGGAACCGTACACTGATGGGTTGCTGCTGGTGACCCGGCCCGGCATGACAGAAGACGGCCTGCTAACCGAAGCTGTCGATCAGTTCATCGAGTCAGAAACGATCCAGTTTCTAGGCGCAGTGATCAACGGTGCAGACATCCCTGTGCGTTCCTCTGTCCCTCTAGAGCCAGAGATTGATCTACCCGAAGAGCAACCCGACCTGTTTCCCCCTGCCGTTGCCGACTCCAACCCGCTCTCTGCCCGCCTGACCCGCGCCGGAAAACCGTAGCCCTGCCGCTATCTCGTCGCCGTTATCTCATTTACTGCAAGTCGCCAATCCAAGCTCTCAAATCTCAGATTCCAAACCCCAGGTTCCAAATCCCAGATTCCAGACTGCTTGCCCTTCTGTCTCTATTCCCCCTTCCTGCGATGACACTATGCTAAGAAAACTTTTGTTCGTCGTGATGCTTGTCTTCTGCTTGACCTGCGTTTCCGTTGCCCCTGCCCAAGCCCAGACAGCCCTCAGCGCCGATTCTCGCGTGCAGCTAAAGGGCATTGGCCCGGTGCGCGTTGGCATGACGGTCAATGAAGCCAAGCAAGCAGCGGGCATCCCTCTGGTGCAGGCCGAAAATGCCTACAGCGAGGGAGATGCTTGCTACTTTCTCACGGCTCAAGGGATTGCGGATCTGGGCTTTATGGTGACCGATGGGCGAATTGCCCGGGTAGATGTGGGCAGAAACAGTCCAATTAAGACGCTGAGCGGTGCGGGCATTGGCAGCACCGAAGCCCAGATTCAGCAACTTTATCCGGGGCAAATCGTCTCTTATCCACATGAGTACTTTAGCAATGGCAAGTATCTGACCTTTGTGCCCAAGGATGAGGCGGATAAGAGCTTTCGGGTGATCTTTGAAACAGATCAGGGGCGCGTGGTGGAGTATCGAGCGGGTAAGCTACCGGAGGTACAGTATATCGAGGGCTGTGCTTAGTCGGGAGCGGTCTTGGGTAGATTGTGACCTTGAGTGGCGGTGAACTTGAGTGGCGGTGAACTTGAGTGATGGTGAACATGATGCAGCTTAGGCAGAGCGGACGGATTCGCCGGAGTGTCGGCATAGGCTTGGCAACCTGCGTGGCGATCGCCCTGTCCGCAGGGATTGCCCTAGCCCAAGTCGGGCACGTCACCATTGACGGACTTACGGTTCGCACTGGGCCAGGCGAGAGCTATCCCATGACCAACGTGTTTCGTCGGGGCGATCGCGTCGAGGTGATTCGCCGCGACGGAGATTGGGTGTATGTGCGGGGCGATCGCGGGGCGGGCTGGGTGCCCCGTCGCCATCTGTCGGTCGAGTCGGGCAGTTCCTCTAGTAGCCGTCCGCCCTCTAGCTCGGAAGTCGTCTATGAATCGCGGGGCCGCATTGAAACTCGGCGCTACCGCACGTCTGGTGTGGCTGAAATTATCCGCCTCCGCCGCGACAATGAGGTAAGCCTGCGGCTCCGCAGTTCCCGCGCGGTGCTGGAATATGTTGGAGAAGTCGGCGAAACCCTAGGCGGTGACTCGGTGCTGCGGGTTCGCTATTTTCGCTCATCGGAATTGGGCGATCGCTACGTACCGGCCCGTGGAACCTGCGACTTGCAAACCCGCGACGACGACCGCAGCCGCGATCGCATCCGAGAAATATACTGCGACGTGCAACCCGACGATCGCTACAGCGAATATTGGGAATACGCCGCTAGTCGGTTCACAACCCACTAGACTTCTTGCGTGAATCGTGGCGCGGTACCGCCGCGCCACGATTCACGCCCGCAAAACAGCATTCATGCAAGAGGTTTACTGATTTTGATGTTGGGATTCTGATTTTGGGATTCTGATTTTGGGATTACTAACCATCGTTCTCCCCAAGGCTGTTTGACCCTCAGCCTTCTAATGCGCCTTGGCGGAGGGCGATCGCC
>JBDNCP010000011.1:0-50559 GCA_046719575.1 Cyanobacteriota bacterium | reverse complement strand
CCATCGAGCGAGAGCGCTTTATCACGCGGCTGGCGCAAACCATTCGTCAGTCGCTCGATTTGCAGACCATGCTCAACGCCACCGTTGACCAAGTGCGACACTTTCTGGCGGTGGATCGAGTGCTGATCTATCAGTTTCAGCCTGACTGGAGCGGCAAGGTCGTCGCCGAGTCGGTTGCCTACGAGTCCCTATCGCTACTCGATCGAGTCATCGAAGATCCTTGCTTTACTGAGTCATTGTCTCTCCCCAACTCGCATCCCTACCTGAGTGGCCGCATCCATCGCGTCAACGACGTTCAGCAGGATGATCTGTCTGACTGCTACCGAGAACTGTTAATCCAGCTTCAAGTCCGGGCGGTGCTGATTATTCCCATCATTACAAAAGATCGGCTGTGGGGGCTGCTGGTTTCGCACCATTGCAGCGCACCCCACCAGTGGGATGCCCTGAGTGAAGACCTGCTGCAACAACTTAGCACCCAACTGGCGATTGGCATCTCCCAGGCCGAGCTATATCAGCAGACCCAGCAGCAGGCCCAAAAGGAACAGCTTGTAAACCAGCTTGTCCAAGCCGTTCGCAATTCTCTCGATTTGCAAACCGTTTTTGCCAATGCCACCACCGCGATCGGCGAAATGCTGCGGCTCGACCGGGTGGAACTGGTGCGCTATCAGCCCGAACGAGGCTGCTGGATAAACGTGTGCAGCTATCGCAATCGTCCAGACCTCCTCGATGCCAGCGGGCTGGTCATTCCCGATGCAGGCAATCCGCTGGCTGCTGGGCTAAAGCAGCTTCGGGTGATGCATGTTGGTAATCTGGCAGAGCAATCTGACCCTATTAACCAGTCCTATGCGGATGCGTTTCCGGGGGTATGGATGCTGGTGCCGATTCCCCGGATTGGCGTAGTAGAACCAGAGGCGGCGGAGCAGCGGGTGTGGGGATCGCTATCGCTGAACTATCAGCAGCCCTCGCGGCAATGGCAAAGCTGGGAGCTAGAAACCGTTCAGGTAGTGGTCGATCAACTGGCGATCGCCATTCAGCAGGCCAGCCTGTACCAGTCGGTACAACGGCTCAATGATGATCTGGAACATCAGGTCGCACACCGCACCGCCCAGTTGCAGCAGGCGCTAGAGTTTGAGGCGCTGCTCAAGCGAATTACCGACAAAGTGCGCGACAGCCTAGACGAAACCCAGATCTTGCAGGGTGTGGTGGAGGAAGTGGGACGTGGATTGCCCAATATTCTGTGTTGTAGGACTGCGACCTATAGCCCCGATTTGCAGCGTAGTATCATCGGCCATGAACACACGACTTGGCTGCCCAGTGCCGAGGGACAGGTCGTGCAGTTTACCGACAAGCCTGACCTCTATCGACAACTGCTGGCTGGGCTATCCTGTCAGTTTTGCCAGCTTGTCCCTGATTCCGTGCCCCAGATGCAAGAGCCTCTGGCGGTTCTGGCGTTTCCAGTGTTCGACGACCAGGGAATTTTGGGGGATATCTGGCTGTTTCGAGAGCGCCAGCAGGGGTTTAACGATGCTGAGATTCGCTTGGTGCAGCAGGTGGCAACGCAATGTGCGATCGCCATTCGGCAGGCCCGGCTCTACGATACGTCGCTGTCTCAAGTCGAAGAGCTAGAGCGGCTCAACCGCCTTAAGGATGACTTCCTCAGCACGGTTTCCCATGAGCTACGCACGCCCATTGCGGGCATCAAGATGTCGATTCAGCTTTTGGAAATTCATCTGAATCGGCTGGGCATTTTGGGCGATCGCAGCAACCCCATCACCCGCTATTTCCAGATTTTGCAAGACGAGTGCCAGCGCGAATCAGACCTGATCAACGACCTGCTTGACCTGTCGCATCTCGATGCCGAGGTCGATCCGCTGTTGCCCAGCGAAGTCTGCCTCGATCTCTGGATACCACACATTGCCGAGGCGTTTATCGAGCCGACCCGCAACAATCAGCAGCAGTTTTCTATCAACATAGCGGCAAATCTGCCGCCGCTGATCACCGACTCGTCTTATCTAGAGCGCATCTTGACAGAACTGCTGACCAACGCCTGCAAGTATACGCCAGCCGGAGAGCGGATCACCGTCGAAGCCAGACCGTGGAGCCGACGGCACAGCCCGGATCAGAGCAGTCGGTCGCCCAATGACCCAATTGAATCCAATCCCTCAAGCCCGATATCTCCCCACCCCTCCAACTCTCCCATTCTGTTTCAACTCTGCGTGACCAACACAGGGGTGGAAATCCCCGAAGCAGAACGCGATCGCATTTTTGATCGGTTCTATCGCATTCCCAGCAACGACCCCTGGCGCTATGGCGGCACTGGGCTGGGGCTAGCGCTGGTGAAACGGCTGGTAGAACGACTGGGTGGGGCGATCGCCGTTGAAAGCAGCATCGGACAAACCCGCTTCGTGGTGACGTTACCAAGCCTGGAACTACCGCAGACCGAGTGAGAGAAGAACGAAGAACGAAGAGAGAAGAACGAAGAACGAAGAACGAAGAACGAAGAACGAAGAGGTTCTGTTTTTCGTTTTTCGTTTTTTCCATCCCTACCCGCTCACCCCACAACCCGAATTGGCCCCTCCACGCTGCCTGTAAAAAACTGCCGCATGGCTGGATTGTCTGTCGTGTCGATATCTTCGACTCGCCCCTCCCACTGCACCTTGCCCTGATGCAAAAAAACAATGCGGTCGGCAGTGCGACGAATAGTGCTGTGCTGGTGGGTCACAATGGCGTAGGTGGTGCAGCCCCCCTCGGTACATTGCAGCTTGCGGATCAAGTCTTCGATCACTGTAGAGGCGATCGGATCTAGCCCAGCAGTCGGCTCGTCATAGAGCAGCAGTTCGGGATTGTCTGCTGGGTTATCAGGGTTCTTTATAATAGCGCGGGCAAAGCTGACCCGCTGGCGCATCCCGCCGGAGAGTTCCGATGGATAGCGATCGCCCGTTCCCGGCAGCCCTACCATTTCCAGCACCCGCTCCACCTGCTGGCGGATCTGCTGACGGGGCAGCCGAGAATGCTGATACAGCAGAAAGCCGACATTTTCATCCACCGTCAGCGAATCGAACAGCGCCGCCCGCTGAAACACCATACCCACGCCAAAGGGATCTTTGCCCTCGTCCACCAGCCCAGTCCGGCGCTGCCCCTTTAGGTAAATCTCACCTGCATCTGGTGCAATTAGCCCAGCAATCAGACGCAGAATCGTAGATTTTCCAGTGCCCGAAGGGCCAATAATGCCTACTGCCTCGTTGGGGTAAATGGCCAGATCAACTTTGTCTAGCACGATGCGATCGCCAAAGGCTTTGCTCACGCCGCGCAACTCAATCAACGGTTCACCCATGCCTTGCGACTGTGTGCCCTCCTCAGGTGTGCCTTCTTGCTGCATCCGCACATTCGTTTCGTGTATAGTCCCGAAGACTCTAGATCCTGAGACCCTAGATCCTGAGACCCTAGATCCTGAGACCCTGCCGACCCCCATTTGCTGACTACCCAAATGATAAGACTAGTCTTATATCAATTCTCGATTTTAGATTTGCGATTTTGGATACCCGTCAAGCGTTTGCAAGCTCCCCGGCCGTTTCATGTGGAGCGCCGCTTAAGAAAAAACTGATATTCACAAACCCACAGCGATTGCAGGCTGAAAGGGTTCTGTCTGCCCCAGCAAATCAGTTGATAGACATTAATAAACATAAATAAACATAAAACCCAAAGACCCTGCGTCGCCTACTGCGCGGGCGGCGCAGGGTTTAGGATTTATTTTTTAACTGGGTCTATCTACTGAAAAGCTAGCTTTCTCGAAAGCTGGCTTTCTCAAAAATAAACCGTGGATTTGATCGAGATAGGCTAATATCCTTGCAGCGGAAGTGAACCAAGCTTAACCCTGAATCAAAGGAGTATCAGCCGAAAGGTATAGTCAACGGCCTGACTGACTGACAAAACCTGGGCACCAGGCGGTTGAAACTGCTGCTATATCAACGAAGTCGGCCTTCGCCGACTCTCGACCCTGACCCAAAACCCGCGTAGGCGGGTTTCGCCTGTGTAGGCGCGGCTTCCAGCCGCCAGCGGTCAATGTTTTGTCAGTCAACGAGGTCAACGGCTATCAACGGGCAAGCTTCCAAATTTATGGATCAACCGGATAAATGTCAGGATAGTTAACGAAATCCTGACCTTGCCGAACCTATTAGGTGATTGGACTTAATCCTTCCTTAATCATTTTTCTATTCCGTTATAGCGTTACCCGGTTATGACTTCATCTGTGAAGCGTCATAGGGCCAGAGCGTTATCAGAGCGTGATAAGTTTTGCAAAACCTAAGTCGATTTTCAGAGTATAAACTGATACGCAGTGTTGCTGCCCCTCTGCCCCAGCCAAGTCACTATGTCAAACGGACTCCTAAAACACGCTCTTCAGGCCATCAAGCCTGAGCCGCGCCTCCGCCGGGCTCACCTGCCCAAAAAGTCTTCGTCTAAAGTAGCGAGTCGCCACCGCACGCCCCATCGAGTCAATCAATGGTTTAAGTGGCTATCGCCAGGGCTATCGGTCAAGCGATGGCTGTTTATCACCATCGGAGGCTGTCTGCTGCTGCTGCTGGGGATTGCGATTTGGTCGCGTCAAACGCCAATTTTTCGTCTGGGGCAGTTTATTGGAGATGTGCTGGAGGTGGTGACGCGCATTGTGCCGAACTATATTAGCGGGCCCCTAGTAACGCTAGCAGGTTTGCTGCTGGTGTTTTGGGGTCAGACGCGCAGTTTGGGGTCGATTACTGAAGTGCTGATGCCAGGGGAGGAAGATGAGCTGGTTGATCGGCTGATGGCTCATCGCCGCCTAAATCGGGGGCCGCGAATTGTGGTGTTGGGTGGCGGCACGGGGTTGTCTACGCTGCTGCGGGGGCTAAAGCATTACAGCGCCAATATTACGGCGATTGTGACGGTGGCGGATGATGGCGGGTCGTCGGGGCGGCTGCGGCGCGAGATTGGCGTGCTGCCGCCAGGGGATATCCGCAACTGTCTGGCGGCGCTGGCCGATGAGGAAAAGCTGCTGACGGAGTTGTTTAAGTATCGCTTTAAGGCGGGCGATGGGCTAGTGGGGCATAGCTTTGGCAATTTGTTTTTGACGGCGATGAGCGAGGTTGCAGGGGATCTGGAGCAGGCGATCGCCGCTAGTTCCAAAGTGCTTGCGGTGCGGGGACAGGTGTTGCCTGCAACCCTCAGCGATGTGCGCCTCTGGGCAGATTTGGAAGACGGCCGCCACATCGAGGGCGAATCGAACATCACCGAAGCCCAGGGCAAAATTGTGCGAATTGGCTGCACACCTGCGAATCCGCCTGCGCTGCCCCGCGCTCTGGCGGCCATTGAGGAAGCCGATTACATCATTATTGGCCCAGGCAGTCTGTACACTAGCATTATTCCCAATTTGCTGGTGCCAGAAATTGTGGAGGCGATCGCCCAGCGCCAGGTGCCCCGCATTTATGTGTGCAATGTCATGACCCAACCCGGCGAAACCGATGGCTACACCGTGTCCGACCATATCCGCGCTATCGACCAAGTGACGCAGGGCAAGCCACTGTTTGATGCAGTTTTGGTGCAGAAGAAAATGCCCTCTGCCCACTCGCTGATCCGCTATGCCCAAGAAGGCTCAAATCCAGTTTATTTTGACCGGGAGGGCGTGGCGCAAACAGGTCGCCGCGTGGTGATCGCCAACGTTATCGACGAGGAAGTCGAGACGGGCCTAGTGCGCCATGACAGCGATCGCCTCGCCCGCATTTTGCTGCGCTGGTATAGCCGTGTGGCGGGAATTCGATAACAGGCTCACCCTTGGCGCTGCTGTTGCATATACAAAAATGCCCCCACCTCTGCGGGGCTTGGCTGGGCGGCGATCGCCCCAGGACGCGTTGTTGTAAGGCCGCCCACCGCTGACGCATAGGTCACGATTTGTCGGGCTGCCTCCGGATTGGCCAGGGCTGCAATTCCCTGCTGACTCATCTGGTGCAAAAAACCCGCAACAAAAGCATCACCCGCGCCCGTGGTATCTTCTACTTCTACCGGAAAGGCGGGGACGCGCCCATCGTTGCCGCTGAGGCAATAGGCACAGCCCTTGTCGCCATCGGTGATCAGCACCCCTTCTAGATTGTCCAGGCGATGGGCGATGACAGCGGGGTCGCGGGTTTCAAATAGCCAGTCTGCCTCTTCTGCGGAGAGCTTTAGAAAATCGACTCGCTTGATCAACGCATGAATCGGCTGCCGAGCCGTTTCGGGGTCAGCCCAAAACACAGGCCGCCAGTTAACATCTACCAAAATTTTGACAAAGTGCTGCTCTGCCAATTCCAAAGCGCGGGCGATCGCCCTGGCCGATTCTGGGTAGGCTAGCTCCAGCGTGCCCAGCACCAAAAAATCGGCATTGGCGAACAGGTCTTCGGGCAACGCATCGGCTTGCAGGCGGGTGTCGGCAAAGGCATCGGAGGGCCGTCCCCCAAACCCGGCAAAATGGCGATCGCCCGCCTCATCGCGCACCACATACACGCCCCGCGTCGGCGCAGTGTCGTGCCGCTGAATGCCCGTTCCGTCTACCCCCGACTCCAGCAGTAACTTTACCAGTGCATCGCCCGCCTCATCGCTGCCCACACAGCCCACAAAGCCAGACGGCGTCCCCAGCTTGGCCAACGCGCAGGCCACATTCGCGGGCGCACCCCCCGGATACGCCGTCCAGGACATGACCTGCTCCATCGGTTTCCCTGGCTGATCGGCCAGATAGTCCAGCAACACCTCACCCAAACAAAGCACACGCGGCTGTGTCATCTCGCTAGTCCATCATTTCCTGTAGTTGAGCAACCATCCGTTCCCGAAACTCCAAGTCTGTATTCGCCAACCCCAACAATTGCAAATATTCTTGCTGGGTCAGCCCCGCCGCCTCAATCAGGGCCAGTGCTTCCAATTCCACCTCCTGCTGCACCCGTTGGGATTCTAGCTGAGTTTCCGCAGCCTGTAGCTCGCTCTCGCGACGTTCTACCAGTTTCAGCACCTTCAGATAGGCCTGCACAAACTGGTTCACTTTCTCAGTGGAAATGTCTTCTGCACTAAGGCTGGTCGGCGGCGACGGTTGGTCGCTTGGCGCAGGTTCTCCCGCTTGGGGCACAAGCTCGGCCGCATTCCCAACCGCAACACCCAGCAGCAGCACCCCAGCCAAACAGCCCAGCAGCAGCACAACGAGCGATCGCCCCCATCTTCTACCCCAGTCTTTTAGGCCAGTCAGACCTGTTCTACAGTGCAATCTCAGCATTCGGTCAAATTTTACCCTCTTCAGAATAGCCTAGCCCTTCAGCCTGCGCTGACAAATCAGACTGCCAAACCTCGATTCACAGATAGATTCACAGATAGATTTAACAACAGTTTTGCAAAACATCCGCCTAAAATTGAAGTATCGAGTAGGTACATATACGTGACAGTGCAGACTATGGGGGTTGACGAGTCTCAAAACTCTAGTTCTCTTTCCGATCGGGAACTGCAAATTGTTGAACTAGTGGCGGCGGGCTTAACCAACCAGGAGATTGCCGAAAAGCTAGAAATTAGCAAGCGCACAGTCGATAATCACATTAGTAATATTCTGACCAAAACCGCGACTGGCAACCGGGTAGCACTGGTGCGTTGGGCGTTGCAATGGGGAAAGGTATGTCTAGATGAGGTGAACTGCTGCGTGCTACCCACGACCAAAGCGATTCCTGAAGCGTCTAGTCTCCTGCCGGATGCAGAACCCCAGGCCAAAGCGTCCGAATCTACGGAAGTCACGACTGAAACAGTTGCTCAGATCAGTGCAGAGAGCAGGGCTGCGTCGGTTGATGCTGAGAGTGCTGATCATGCTGATTCAGCCGATGATTTAGCGGATGATTTAACGAATGATTCAGCGAATAATGATGTCGTAAATTCTGTAATTCTGTGAACGAAGTAGCGCTATGAAGCGGCAAATCTGCTTGCCTCAACTCCCGCTTGCGGTTTACCGAGAGGTTGCCGCTCATCTGCGTCAGGTTTCGGGAGTATCGGTTGGGCTATTGCCCCAAACTTCTACCGAGTTTAACTATCAACAAAGCCAGGTGGGCGGTTTAGAAATTGACGATGAGCAGGCAACTGCTGCTGCACAACAGCAAGTCGAGCGAATTTTGCAATACTACAGCGAGCGCTTCGGCCCTTGGCAGGCGATCGCTCCTGCTTCCTAAAACGCTTAATCCAGGTCGAACCAAGTCGAATATCCAGCAAAAAGAGCGACTCTCTCAACTCTCAATGAGAGCAATGAGAGGTAGAGGTCGCTCTCTTCGTTTCATACCATTTTCATCATGCCATTACGGTTCCGCTCACACAAAAGCCATACGTAAGCAAGCATTCCCGACAAACCACATTACCGACAACACAACAGACAAACAAATCCGATTGACGGACAACTCCTGCAAGCTGTATCCGCTCGTAGTGGTCTTGCAGGGCTTGAATGATGGGTTAGCATGTGGTGTTTCGACTTGGCTCAGCACGCAACACAGCACGCAACGTCAGTATGCAACAGGTGAGGGGTGAGTGGAGTCGAACCCCGGACTATCGCATCAATTAATTCGCATCAATTAATTTAGCCCTGTCAAACCATTAGATGGGATTAGCGTCAGCCTAACCCAACCGCATCTAAGCTGGCATGGGTTCGACACTGCTCAGCCTAGGCAAAAATAAAAAATTACTTGTCGGTCAACCAGGTATTTGTCAGTCAACCAGGGAACAAATGTATAAGCGGAGAATTAATTGATGCTCAATCAAGGCTTAATCGATACTCGATGTGTCTATCGACACTCTGCATAAATAGCCTCACAGGGCGGGTTTTTAACCTGCAAGTCTTGTAGATCAGAAACGTTTTCGCTAGCAAAAAATGAGGTGAGTGAGGTCAGCAAAATGGCAGTCAACGTAATAATGTCCATAGTTTCCTAGTAGATGCGTCCGTGATTCAATCATGACTCAATAGTGTCTTATGACAGAGGGCTTCTCAATCAGGGCATTTAACTAACGATTGTTTGAGCTGGTTGAAAATACCAGTAATTTCACTAAGTCATGTATAAAAATGCTTCAGCAAGCATCTGAGTGTTAATTTTTCGCAATGGATAACGAAAAATGCACTGCTCTAGACCATTTCGCTGAGCCGTTGCCCTGAAGTGTTTCAAGAGTGTTTCAAGAGTGTTTCAAGCAGTAGTTCACCAAAGTTTAAATAGGGTCTTAAATAGTAATGTCTCCCAAACCCGGCGAACCTCGCGCAGGATTGTAGAGGCTTCATCGTTCGAATATCGTTCATGCATTCAGGGTTTACATCAGGCTCATACTGAACTCATACTGAAATTGTTACGTCATCCAGAGCATACCGCCAAAGCATGATTTATTTGTGCAAGCTTTATACAAACATTAGAAATCTGAATGGATTGGGCGATCGCCCACGAAGTTTCTGGATGCTCTATGAAACTCCACTAGGCTCCGCCTGCCTCGATACACCAGACCCTCCTTCCATTTCACCATCCAGACGACTTTCAGGATAGAGAAGCCACTCTGAGTTTCTAGCGAAGCAATCTGAAACTGCACCTCCTAAATGCCATTACCTCCTATGCTATGGATGAATTGATGGATGAACTATGGATGAATTGATGGATGAATTTGTCCATCGGGCATGATTGCCCCAGTCAAGTTTGCCCCATCAAGCCGAGCTTCCCAAAGGTTTGAATGTCGCAAGTTTGCCTGCCGCAAATCGGCCCCGCACAAGTTGGCATAACTTAGATTCGCCATACTCAAATCAGCCCGAAAAAGACTCGCGTTCGACAAATCTGCTCCGTTGAGCGCTGCTTCGCGCAGGTCAGCTTCCGTCAAGATGCTTGCCTTGAGGTCTGCGGTATAGAGATTAGCCCCAATCAGATTTGTGCCAATCAGAATGGTGTCGCTTAAGTTCGCATGGCTCAAATTTGCCATACACAGGTTCGACATACTAAGGTTTGCCCGCATCAAATTAGCTTGATACAGGGTTGCACCAACGAGGTTTGCTAGGCACACGATTGACATGCCGAGATTTGCCTGCCGCAAGTCCGCCTCCCGCAGGTTGGCTTGACTTAGCGTAGCCTCGCGCAAATCTGCCTGGCTCAGGTTTGCCCCGTAAAGATTGCTGTGGGAGAGATTGGCGGTATATAGCCGTGCGCCGCGCAAATCGGCCCGACTCAGATCGGCTCCTCGCAAGTTAGACAGACATAAATCTGCCTGATTGAGCGAGGCGTGGCTTAAATTTGCGCCCTGTAGAAGGGCTTCGCGTAGATTGGCCCGTCTCAGATCCGCAGTACATAGGGTTGTAGAGCAAAGGCTAGCCAGAGCAAGGTTTGCGTTGCTGAGATTGGCTTCTCGCAGGTCGGCTCCAATTAAGTTGGCTTTGCTCAGGTTGGCTTCGCTCAAGTCGGTTGTGTAGAGAATCGCCTCGCGCAAGTCAGCCCGGCTCAGATCGGCCTGCCGCAAGCTAGCCATACAAAAATCGGCGCGGCTCAGGATGCCTTCTCGCAAATCTGCCTGGTTGAGGGTGACTTCGCGCAAGTTGGCTTGGTCGAGTGCGGCCTGGCTGAGGTTCGGGTGAATTTCAGCGTGGGTTTTGCGCCACTGGTTCCATGCGTTTGCGCCCTGTTTTAGCAGAGCTAGATGTTCATGATTTGCCATCAGTGGTGCATCTCTTTTGCAAACTGCCAGAACGCGAAACAGAAGACAAGACGGCGAGAATCTCGCTAGCAACCCCAAAGCTAGTCAGCAGGAGGATTTTTGGGAAGTGAGGGATTGAAGGAGGATTGCGCCAGAGCGAACGTTCAGGATTTTAAGATAGGTCTAATAATCCCAAGATAACTCCAAGGTAATTCCAAGATAAAAGTGGCACTAATTCGGAGGAAGCCAAACCGGGAAATTACGGAGGAATTGCAGCGGAATTGCGGAAGACTTGCAAACCTTGAGCAAAAAGCTGACAAACGGCTTGCAAAGACGCTGATGGGCAGTGCTGACGGGCAGTGCTAACAGGCAGTGCTGACGGGCGATCGCCCGACGAGAAGCAGATAAGAGAAGTCTGCCCTAAGGGACAAGCGAACTAAAGTCGCGGAGACACGGAATGAAAAAAGATGAAAACAGTAGTGAGAACTTCGTACTTCAGGGCTTGAGTACTGTCAGTATTCCCAAAACATGTCAAAAATCTCTCAGCCGCAGCGGAAGCCGATGCGAGGTCAGAATGTCAGCGGTTGGTCTGGTGGCGCAGCGCCAATGCCAGATGCAAGCTGATTTTGCCAGGCGGCGATCGCCCCCTGAGCCGCGTCGTAGGCAGCCGTGCCGGGCGGCACAAGCTGGGCCACCTGCACAGCCTGGGATAGGGCACCCGACTGGGCATGGACATTTGCCAGATTCAAAATTTGCTGACTCCAGCCAGCGATCGCCTGCTGAGCGGCTTGATAGGTATCAGGGCGATCGCTAGGAACGAGTTGGGCAGCGGCGATCGCCGCCCGGTAGTTGTTTGCCGCTAGCCACAGGTCGCCACCGTTGCGCTGCATTGCCCGACCCAATGCCATATCCAGGATCACCTGACTCCAGCGGTCGATCGCTTGCTGCGCGTCTTTATACAAGGGCTGATCGGGGCGGATCTGCCGCAGTAGCCGAATCGCCTCTGAAATTTCCGATACCTGATTGCTCGACGACTCGGCTCGCACCTTGGTCAGGTTCGCCATCGCCGCATTCATGATGTCGCGATCCGACATCGGTAGTGCAGCCTCGCTCACAGGGCGAGTATCTGGCGCAAACGGAGCAGGGGATTGAGGGGGGACATTGAGCGAATTGGCCGCAGGGTTTGCCGCTGTGGCCGGGCTGGGTAGCGGCGCGGGCGGCTGGGCGGTAATCGAGTTGGCGGCTGGGTTTGGCAGCGAGTTTCCGGTGGGAGGGACGGCAACCGCTGGGCTGGGCTGCACCGCGACAGTCTGCCCCCCATTCGCGGGCGATCGCATTACCATGTCCAGATTTCGCACAATTACCGCCACGATCAGGAGCGACAGCAGCCCACTGCCCCACCGCACCAATTGCCACCAGGAGCGATCTTCAGCGACATCAGCAACATCAGCGGCGATCGCGGCTGGTGTGTGGTGGGGCGGTGGCGGCGGCGCGGGGAGTGACTCAGATGGCAGCGGCGTGGATTCCTGCTGACGCTGGGATTCTGACTCCGACCCGACCGGAACCAATGGCGGCGGCGGTGAAGACCTCTCCAGCGGACGTTCCGGACGAGTGGCGGGAGTTTGGCTGGGAGCTTGAAGGCTGGGAGTCCGCCAGTCGGGATGCAACTCAGGAGTTTGGGGAGATGGCCACTCTGACCCTGCCCGACGAGGCGGTTCATCTTGATGAGGAGCAGGCTGCAACTGATCCGGAGCCTCCACAGGTGCAAAAGAGGGCAGAGCAGGCGATAGGGTTTCTTTTCCAGGCACAATCAACTGATAGCGCAGGTTATCTGGAATGATGGCCAGTGGCTCTTGGCGGGGTCGCCAGTGGTGGTCGCTTAGCTCTGGCAGGCGCGTTTGCAAAAACTGCACCAAATGCTCTAGCGTGACACAGCCCGGACGCTTCAGCCCTTCCAACACCGCAGCCGTAAACAATCCGTGGCGCAGAGCAATGGTTTCATGAGAAAGCTGGTTTTGACGGCAGGACAGCACCGTGGGAATGCCATATTGCTCGGCCAAGGCGGCGGTATGAGCGCCCGCGCTGACACCCGACAGCACACCTTGGCTCCGGTTTATGTCCAGCAAAACCAGTAGGTTTTTCGTCGGCGCTGCCTGCAACAGAGAATAGAGAAATTCGACCGAAAGCCCGGTCTGGGCAGGCTGAGTGGGGTCACTATCTTGAGGCATGAGATAGTCTTTGCCTTGATAATGCATCCCGTAGCCGCTGAAAAACAGCCAGAGACAGTCGCTTGGTTTCAAGCGCTGACACACTTGGGCGATCGCCGTTTGGATGCCAGTGCGGTCGGGGGTCGTGGCTCCCCAGGCCGCTGGGGGCGAGTTGTCGGTCAGCCGCACGCAATAGTCGGGCAAAAAACCTGCGTCGTTAATCAAACTCTGAATCAAAGACTGGGCATCCCGCTCTGCATAAACGAGGGGTTGCAACTGCGGATACTGACTTATGCCAATGGCGATCGCCCAGTAGTTTGTCATCGCTTCAGACACCCCAAGCGGTTTCCCAGAAAAAACGTTTAGCTTGCAACTCTACCAGAGCGCAGTTGCCAAACTCAGCACAAACTTCGACCTCTAAATTTCAACCCGCCAACCTCATTTGAGAATTCGAGGTTCTATCTAGCCGCCAAAGCGCTGGTCGAATCGCGCTTCTAAACCCAAATCATATCCATCCTTCTTCTAAGATGCCCAAAAAATTGAAAAGTGGTGCAAAAACCGAGGAACTGCCTGATGAAATTGCAGCCCCAGATTACGCAGCCCCAGATCACGCAACATCAAAACTGCACGGCAAAACTGCACGGCAAAACTGCACGGCAAAACTGCATGGATTTTGCAAGGATGATCTGGACAGATTCTCTAGCGGTTTGATTGCTCGCATCCAGTTTTGGGCAAGCGGCCTCAGCCTAGAAAGCCGTGCTAGCGTGAGGAAGCGAGCGTTGGAGCAGGGATTGAGCAAGTTGGCAGACTTGAAATGGCAAGGTGTAGGCGAATGGGAAGCGCTGGTGCGAGAGGCAGAGCGCGATCGCTGGCTATGGTTTCAAAATCCGGTGGCGAGATACGAGGTGTATGCTCCGGCGGACGTGCTGCCCGTCCTGGGGGAGATCGAAGCGCGAGTAGAGCAGGATCGCCTGTGGGCGATGGGGCTAGTGAGCTACGAAGCTGCGCCCGCGCTTGATCCAACCTTGGTGGTGCGAAATGAAGATCCATCGGCGACAGACCGCTTTCCGCTGTTGGCGTTTGGGCTATATCCAGCGCCGCAGATCCTTCCCCAGCAAGATCTGATCCGGCTTGCGGCAGTGGCAAGCCTGCCCCCGCTGGATTGGCAACCCAACCTGTCTGCCGACGAGTTTCAGGCGGCGATCGCCCGCATCAAGGCCCACATCCACGCAGGCAACACCTACCAGGTCAACTACACCTTTCGGCTGCAAGCGGCGGACGTGCGCGACCCGTGGGCCCTGTGGTGTCAGATGATTCGGGCCCAACCGCTGGGCTATGGTGCGTTTATCAATCTGCCGGAGTGGGCGATCTGTAGCGCGTCGCCGGAGCTATTTTTTTCGAAGACGGGCAGTACGCTCATTTCCAAGCCCATGAAGGGAACAACCGCACGGGGATTGTGGGCAGAGGGCGATCGCCAGCAGGCAGCGGAGTTATATCACTCAGATAAAAACCGTGCTGAGAATGTGATGATCGTAGACATGGTGCGAAACGATCTGGCACGAGTTGCACGGCTGGGCAGCGTGCAGGTGTCGCGCCTGTTTGCGCTGGAGCGCTATCCCACGGTCTGGCAGATGACCAGCACAATTCAGGCAGAAACCTCAGCCAGTCTGCCCGCTATTTTTCAAGCGCTGTTTCCGCCTGCTTCTATCACCGGAGCGCCCAAAGCCCGCACCATGTCGCTCATTGCTGAGCTAGAAACTGCCCCCCGACGGGTCTACACGGGCACAATTGGGTACATTTGCCCCAGCGTTCTATCATCCATGCGAGCGCAGTTTAACGTGGCCATTCGCACAGTGCTGGTGCATCGGCCCACCGGACAGGCGGAGTATGGCGTAGGCGGCGGCATTGTCTGGGATTCTACCGCCGACTCCGAATTTCAAGAGTGCCGCACCAAGGCCCAGGTGTTGACTCAGGTGCGCCCCGACTTTTCTCTGCTGGAGTCTATGCTGTGGACCCCAGAGGCGGGAATTGCCTGGGGCGATCGCCACCTGGCCCGACTCCGCACCTCAGCAGACTACTTCGGTTTTGTCATAGATTGGGATGCCGTTGAAACCGAAATACAGCAGCGCATCGCCACCCTGCCCCCCCAACCCCACAAGCTGCGGCTGCTTGTGCCGCCCACCCAGCCGCCCATCGTAGAAGCCCAGGCGATCGCCCCCCTGCCCAGCGTCTATCAAGTGGCGATCGCCCAAACCCCCATCAACTCCAGCGATCCGTTCCTCTATCACAAAACCACCCATCGCTCCGTCTACAGGCAGGCACGACAGGCTCACCCCGAAGCCGACGACACCCTCCTGTGGAACGAGCGCGGCGAACTCACCGAAACCTGCATCGCCAACCTGGTGCTAGAACTGGATGGCGAATGGGTCACTCCACCCGTTCATTGCGGCTTGCTGCCCGGTGTCTATCGCTCCTTTTTGCTGGAACAGGGCAAAATAAAAGAGCGCATCGTGCAGCTAGCCGATCTCCCTCGCTGCACGCGAATCTTGCTGATCAACGCCGTCCGAAACTCGTGGAACGCCACACTCGATCCAAGCTCCCACCGCCAATTAAAGTAGAAAAAGCAGCTTTGCAAACCGACTGCCCCAGCAGCAGTTTCCTGGCAGCAGTTTCCTGGCAGCAGTTTCTTGGCAGCAGTTTCTTGGCAGCAGTTTCCTGGCAGCAACGCCCTGGCAGCAGTTTTAGCAGCGTTAACCGAAACCTCAAACCTGCAACCGCTTCTAGCCTTTAGCGCTCTCTACCTCTCTCCAACTCAACTCTCTCCAAAATGTCCAACGAAACCATCACCCTCATGTCGCAGCGCGAAATCGAAAAAATGCGCCAAGCCGGACAACTTGCGGCCCAACTCCTGGCCTATCTGGAGCCGATGGTGAAGCCAGGAGTCAGCACGCTGGAGCTAAACGATGCCGCAGAAGAATGGACGCAAAAGCACGGAGCCAAAAGCGCCCCGCTAGGCTATCACGACTTTCCCAAATCGATCTGCACCAGCGTCAATGAAGTGGTGTGCCACGGCATCCCTAGTGCCAAACAAATCCTGCGCGACGGCGACATTATTAACATCGACGTAACGCCGATTTTGGATGGATACCACGGCGACACCTCCCGAATGTTCTTTGTGGGAGAGCCATCCCCCCTTGCCCGCAAGCTGGTAGAAGTGACCGAAGAGTGCATGTGGCGCGGCATCCGCGAGGTCAAGCCGGGGGCCCGCATCGGCGACATTGGGGCCGCGATTCAGGAATATGCCGAATCCCACGGATTCTCTGTGGTGCAAGATTTTGTGGGGCACGGCGTTGGGCGCATTTTCCACACGGCTCCCCAAATTCCCCACTATGGCAAGCGTGGCAAGGGCAAAAAGCTGCGCCCTGGCATGGTGTTCACGATTGAGCCAATGATTAACGTGGGCACTTGGGAAGTGGAAGTTCTGCCTGACAAATGGACTGCTGTGACCAAGGATCGGCAACTTTCTGCCCAGTTTGAACATACAGTTGCAGTGACGGCGACGGGGGTCGATGTGCTAACGCTGATGCCAGAACTGGCCGTCGCCTAGCCCGCGCTAGGACTGCCCCTCACCCATCCTGGCTGCGACCCTACAACCCCAACGGCAACGGGGATATCTGCATGAAAGTCGCCCCTCTTCAGAACCCACCTTCAGAAGGCTAGAGTTGGGACATGGACGGAACAGGGGCAGACACTTCAGACAGAACCGGAATTTGCACCACAAACTCCGCGCCTTTTCCAGGAGAACTGTGGCATTCTAGCCTACCGCCGTGGTTTTCCGTCACAATTTGATAGCTGATGGATAGGCCCAGTCCAGTTCCCCTGCCTTCTGGCTTGGTCGTGAAAAAGGCATCAAACAGCTTTTGCTGCACGGATTCATTCATGCCCGGGCCATTGTCGGCAATGCGAATGGTGACGGCATCGTGGGTGGCGCTGGTGGAAATGGTGATGGTGTTGGGCTGTTGCTCTAGTTCTGCCAGAGACTTCCCGATGTTGCCCTCCTCCATCGCGTCGATGGCATTGGCGATCAGGTTCATAAACACTTGGTTAATCTGACCGCTGTAGCAATTCACAGGCGGCAGCGTGCCATAGTTTTTGACAATTCGGATGGCGGGACGCTCTGGCTTTGCCTTGAGCCGATGCGACAGGATGAGCAATGTGGTGTCGAGTCCGGCGTGCAGGTCGGTGGGGCGCTTTTCGCTGCCGTCGGCGCGAGAATATGTCCGCAGCGATTGCATGATGTCTCGAATGCGGTCGGTTCCCAGTTTCATGGAGTTTACCAGTTTGGGCAAATCTTCCAGCAAAAACTCTAGGTCAATCTCTTCGGCATGGTCTTGGATCGCTGCTATGGGTTGGGGGGTGTGCTGCTGATAGAGGGCTAGATGTTCCACCAAGTCTTCGATATAGCGGCTGGCGTGGGCCAGGTTGCCTGCAATAAAGCTGACGGGATTGTTGACCTCGTGGGCAACGCCGGCCACCAGTTGCCCCAGTTGGGAGATTTTTTCCGTTTGCACGAGTTGCGCTTGGGTTTGCTGGAGCTTTAGCAGGGATTCCTGGAGGCATTGCGATTTTTCTTGCTCGCGGGCATAGAGTTGGGCATTTTCTAGGGCGATCGCCGCTTGGGTTGTCAGCAGTTTCAGCAGCTCTAGCCGCGATGGCGGGAAGGCGTTGGCCGTCAGTGGGTTTTCGAGATATACGACACCCGTGCGCTTGCCCTGATAGAGAATCGGCGCACACAGCACCGATTTGGGCTGATGCTGCTGGAGATAGCGATCGCCCTCAAACCGTGAATCGCTGGCTGCATCTGACAAGACCAGCGGCTGCTGTGTCCGCCACACTAGATGAATGAGCGACACGGGCACGTCGCGGCTACTCTCCAGCGGAGTTGATTGCAGCACGACGGCCGCCTGGTCTGGGTCGGTGTCAATCGCTTCGATTTGCAACTGTCCTTCCTTTTCTAAGATCAGACAGCCCTTTTGTGCGCCTGCGTTTTCCAGGATGATCGAGAGAATACGGCTGAGCAGCGTGTCCAGGTTTAGCTCGCTGGCGATCGCCTCTGCCGCTTTCATCACAGTGGTCAGGTCGAGGGAATCGCCTTGGCTGCTCGTGCTGCGGGTCGAGCGGGTCTTAGTTGCAGTGGCAGTAATAGTGACATCGACGGCCGAAGCGCGGTTGGCTTCATCCTGGCGCAGCAGCATGGGATGCTTGGCTGTGAGCGCGTGGACTTTGGCGATCGCCCCCCACTGGATATAGCCGTAGTAAGCATCGATTAGGTAAGTCTGGGAAATGCGGGCTTTGCCCAGCGCCGCATAAAACTGAGCGGCGCGTTCGCTAGCCATAGCCGCCTCTTGAATAAAGCCTTCTTCGGTGGCGCGGGCAATGGCGCGATCGTAGTAATCCATTGCAGTTTGGCGATCGCCTTGAATCTGGGCCAACTCCGCTGTCAGCAGGTCGGCCTTATGCTGGTGGTTCATGGGGGCAGAGTCAGCCCAGCGCTGCACCGTCGTCTGGCACGCGAGAATTTGCGGCATCCACTCCGCCTGCTGATCTGCACTGCCCGCCGGATAGGCTGCCAGCAGCGCCAGCCCATAGTAAAACCAGTAAACGGGCGTGGCCATTAGCCCCGCGCCGCAGCCTGCGTATTGTTCGCCCTGTTTGGCAATGGCGATCGCCGCCTCGTATTCGCCAAACCAGTAGTGCAGCATGAGCTTTGCCAAATGAAAGACAAAGAGCGCCTGATAATTTTGCGATTCTTCCCAACGCGGCAGCATTTTGATTTCATCAAAGGCCTCGCCCACCAGCAGCGTCGGATTGTCCGATCGCCCCAGCAGATTCAGCGTCACCTGTTGCCACATGCGAGCCGCAGAAAGCTGAAAATGCTGCTTCATCTGAAGCAGCAGCGCCCCATATTCCACCTGGTTTTGGTAATGGCTTTCCAGCGACTCGCCGCTAAAGAATCGGTGGTCGCAATAGTTCATGATGGAATAGCTGACATAGCCTAGGTCGCCCGTCTCCAGCCCGACATGGATGCCATCCACCAGCGGCGCAAAGGTATTGCGAATGTGTTCCTTATGGTGTCGCACAAAGCACTCAAACAGTTGCACAATGCTGCACTGCCACTCGCGACACTGATAGCGCTCCAGCAGCTTCATGGCAATTTGCCCCGCTTCGTAGGCGCGGTCTGCGGCAGGAATGGTGCTGCAATACCAGGCATAGGTGGCGTAGCTAGGGGCTGCTAGGGGCGAATGGCCATAGCGAACGCAGAGTTCGATCTGTGTGGTGGCGACCCAGCGAAACACCTCTGGCTGAGTTTGATAGGCTGTGCCCGTGACCGCGTTCAAAATCCGCAGGGCAGCGAGTTTCTCTGGATCGGTCAGTTCGGGTACGGCATCTAGGTCATCTAGGGCGGGCAGCGGGATCTGGAAATGGTCGTGGTGGATTGGGCTGGCAATGGTAAAGCCCAGCAGGGTCAACGCATCAAAGGCGACGGTGAGCGATCGCCACATTTGCAGTTGGGCGATGTAGATTTGAATCTTTAGCTCATAGGACTGCACCGCATCCAGAATGCTGACGGCGTGTTGCTCTAGCGCATTGGCGATCGCCTCGGCTTCGTCATATTTCGTCACCAGATAGGCGGCCTGGGCAGCTTCGGCATAGAGCGCCAGGGTCAGGTCGTAATGAGTGATCCAGGCGTTTTCCGGCAGGAGCGATCGCCCCTGCTGCAAGAAACTGTCCGCCGTTTCGTAGGCCGCCGCTGCCTTGGCCCGGCGACCCGCTGCCAGATTCAGCCGCACTAGCTCAACCCGCTCCTGCGGATCGTGGATGAGATCAATCCCATAGTTCAGTGCATTAACAATCTCAAACAGCCCTTCAAATTGGCCCATTGAGCGGGCTTCGGCGGGAATCGTTTGCAGCAGCAGCCGACCAATTTGCAAATGCGTGGCTGGGCGATCGCCCTCGTCAATCAGCGAGTAGGCCGCCTGCTGCACCCGGTCATGCAAAAAGCGATAGGTGAAGGGCTGCTTGCCTCCCGGCTGGGTTGCGTCGGCTAGCAAGTGGCTGAGTTCAGCTTCTGAAAACAGCAGCGGAATTTTATAATCCTGGCTGAGCGGCAAGATGAAACGCTCTTCTAGCGCCGGTTGCAGAGCTTGCGCCAGCGCCGACAAACCCAGTCCGCTAATTACTGCTAGGGTTGGCAGCGTAAAGCGATCGCCCCCACAGGCCGCCAGCTTCAGCACCCTCTGAGTTTCTGGCGGCAGTTTCACCAAGTTGCCCGCTACCAGTTCCACCACCGACTGGTCAGCAATACCCGTGTCTTGAATCGCCTGCACATCCCACTGCCACTCGCCCGTCGCAAAGTCGAAGGTGAGCAGTTTCTCTTGATACAGCGTTTTTAGCAGTTGCGTCAAAAAGAACGGATTGCCCTGGGTTTTGGCAAACAGCAACTCTGCCAGCGGATGCAGATACTCTGAGGGCTGCTGTGCGAACCTCCGACTGCGCGAAGCCCGCCGGCCCGTCAGTGCATCCTGCACCAGCCGTTGCACTGCCTCCAGCGGCAGCGGCTTCAGCACAATCTGGTTCACCACGCCACCCGCCTGCTGAATTTCCTCCACAGTTTTCATCAGCGGGTGAACCGGGCTAACTTCGTTGTCTCGATACGCGCCGATCATCAGCAGATGGCGACTATCAGGATTCGACATCAGCGCCTGAATCAGCTTGAGCGAGGCCGAATCAGCCCACTGCAAATCGTCGAGGAACAGCACCAGCGGATGAGCGGGCTGGGCAAATACACTCACCAGCGATTGAAACACCTGGAGAAAGCGGTTTTGTGCTTCCGTTGCACCCAGTTCTGGCACAGGCGGCTGGGGTCCTAAAACCAGCTCCATCTGAGGAATCACATCGATCAGCACTTGCCCGTTTATGCCAATCGCCGCCAGCAGTTTTTCGCGCCACTGGGCTAGGCGATCGCCACTTTCCGTTAGCACCTGCTGCGTCAGGGATTGAAACGCCTGAATAATCGAGGCATAGGGCACATTGCGCTTGTATTGGTCAAACTTGCCGCTGATAAAGTAGCCCCGCTGCCGCACGATGGGCTTGTGGATTTCATTCACCAGCGACGATTTGCCGATACCCGAATAGCCCGACACCAGCATTAGCTCACTGCGGCCACTCTCCTCGCCACCCAGCGCTAGCAGCGGGCTAGTATTTGCCGATACGCGATCAAACGCCGCCAGCAGGGCTGCCACCTCCGACTCGCGGCCATAGAGCGTTTTGGGAATGAGTAGCTGAGACGAGCGATCGCGCTCTCCGGGCGTAAAGTCGGGAATCGTGTTGCCCTCCGCCAGCGCCATGCGGCAGCGCTCTAGGTCTGCCAACAAGCCCGCTGCGCTCTGGTAGCGGTCTTCGGCATTTTTGGCCATCAGCTTGTGAACAATGGCGGCGATCGCCCCCGGCACATTGGGGTTCAAACTCCGCAGCGGCGGCGGCGCTTTGGCAATGTGGCAATGCACCAGTTCCAGCGGATCATGCCCCTGAAACGGCAGCCGCCCCGTCAGTAGCTCATATAGCGTAACGCCCAGGGAATAAAAATCGCTGCGATAGTCTAGCGTGCGATTCATCCGCCCCGTCTGCTCCGGCGACATATAGACCAGCGTTCCCTCAAGCTGGTTTAGCTCTTGCGGCAGAGCCAGTTCTTCGCCCAGGCGAGAGGCAATGCTGAAATCGGTGAGCCTTACTTCACCCGTCTCCTCGTTGAAGATAATGTTGGAGGGCTTGATATCTTTGTGAATAATTCGAGCCTGCTGAAGCGAGGCCAAGGCTCTGGTCAACTGGATTGCAATGCTCAGCACCTGCACCGGATCGAGAATTTTGCACTGGCGCTCGGCTAGAACCTGCTTGAGCGATCGCCCACCAAAATCCTCCAGCACCAGCACCGCCCGATGTCCGTGGGTTTCTAGCCCATAGGTCCGCACCACACCGGGCAGGTCGAGATGAGCCGTAATCTGATGCTCATGCTTCAGACGGGTAATCTGCTCTAGGGTAGGATGCTCCGCTCGCAGCACCTTAAGAACTACGGGCTGTTGGGTAGCCTGAGAAACCGCCCGACACAGCACTGTGTTCACGCCTTCGTGAATCAGTTCTAGTGACCGATAGCCTAAAATCTCAATCGTTCCGTACATGGATACTCTGGTTTTCTTGGGCTGAGCGTCGAATGAAAAAAGCTCCCCGTCACGATTGACGAGTAAGTAGAACGATCAGGACTCACGCACCTGCCGCAATGAAATACCCCTAATCCCTTTGCCTTTTGAACCCTGCAACAGTGCTGTCGCTAGAGTGCCCGTTTTAACCAGGGACTCAACAAAACGTGGTAGATGAATAATCAGCAGAAGGCATCCGCTATCTAACCGGATTTAGCCATTAAATCTCGTGAAACTAGACGAGCTTTAGGCAATTGCATAGATCTGCAATGCTCAATAGCCCAGTTTCTAGTAGTGGGTAGGTCATCACCATGATGCTCAAATTGGGCCAACGGTCAAACCAGACAATATTCAGAACGGGCAAAACTGTATTTACCCGTACAAGCCTCGGCGCTAAAACTCTACCAGCCTACATCATCTATACATCATCTAAATATCAATTCTCTTAAGTATCAATGCTCTGGGAGGAAGGTTGAAAAGTCTTGCTTTAAGCGAGTCTTTAAGTGAGTCTAGCGACTAAAGTCGCCACTATAAGCGCAGAAACACCGAGAAACCTCCCTAATTTTTTGAGGTTCTTTGAGGTTCGTAGGGATGGTTTTCACCATCTTTTCCTCTGATTGACTGATAAATCTTTTACCTAGGCTAGATTGAGCAACATCAAACCCAGTAACAGCTTAAATTCGGTTGGGTTACGCTGACGCTAATTACCCCTGGCGGCTGGAAGCCTCACCTACACAGGCGAAACCCGCCTACGCGGGTTTTGGGTCAGGGTAGAGCGTCAGCGAAGGCCGACTTCGTGGATGGAGCAGCGGTTTCAACCGCCTAGTGCCCAAGTTTTGTTAGTCAATCAGGACGCTAAGCCAGCCTGAGAGAGGAGCAAGATTGCAGGAGTTTTGTTCGTCAATTAGTCTTTTCGTCTTTCCCGTTTCAAACGCTCTCCTAAGTTTATTAAGCGGCGCTCCAAATAAGGTGGACGGAGAACTTGCAAACGCTTGACGGGCAATCCAAAATTGCAAATCCAAAATCGAGCATTGATTAAGTAGGTGGGCACAAATAAACATATAAACATACAAATCAATGACCCTGCGCCGCCCGCGCAGCAGGCGGCGCAGGGTTGGGAATCCAGCTTTTAATTTGGTCTAACTCCTTACAAGGTTAGATCGGTTGCTGGCAGACTAGCGAATGCATGTTTGCGATTATGGCTGGTCGTTGGGATGAGTCAAATTGGCTGGGAGTGGGCGCTTTGGGAGGGCCTTGGGCAACGCGGTTGACGATGGAGCAGCCGGAGGGGTGGAGGAGGTATGGGATTGGGCGATCGCCCCATACATAAACAACTCCACCAGCGCCTCAATAAAACTCTCTCGACTCGGCCATAAATTATTAAATTCACTAGTAAATTCCAGAACTGCATAGCCCAGCAGCATACTATTGAGCAGACTAGCCAATTTTTCAGTTGGCAAACAGGTTTGTAGTTGCTCATGCTCCATAATCGTCGCTAGGTATTGCGCCGTGTAGCGATTAGCCTGGAGCAACCCCCGTCCTAGAGCGCGGCGGTTTTCATCAGGATAGTGCCCAGCTTCGCCAATCAGCGATCGCACAAACTCCTGAATCTGCTCTAGTGCCTGTAGATGGACATTGGCATAGTCTTTGATGGCCTGCGAAGCACTCCCCATCTGGGTTGATTGCTGACCAAGGGCCATCCCCAGACGACTCAGGGCTTCTTTGTCTTGCATCACCGCCAGCAGCAGGCCGTGCTTGTTACCGAAGTGTCGGAATAGCGTCACTTCATTCACGCCGGCTTGCTCTGCAATTTGCCGCGTGGTGGTTTCTGCCACGCCCTGTGTAATGAACAAATCTACAGCAACCTGAATCAGACGTTGGCGAGTGGAGGTGCGTCGATCCGACATAGACAAATGCAAGTGAAACTTGCACAGAAAGGTTAACTACTGCTAAGCTCAAGATGTAAGTAGCACTTGCATTACCCCTACTGTAGCGACATCTTTACCAGAAAGGCAGGATGCACCCCAGCGACCCAATTGAAAAGCCATCGGTATCCCTCGTTCAGGAACTTTTTTAACACTCCTGTTTGACCGATTTTTTCCTGTGGAACCTGTTTGTTAGCTAAATATTGCGCTCGCCCAGTAGGCTTGCAAGCCTCATCACGAAGGATGATCTATGTCATTGATTTCATTTAGCCCTACTCTCAAGGGTATCAAGCTACCCCCGATGAGTTTGGGACATGTCTTTTTCTTTGGGGTGTACCACATTCTTGCACTCACCGCCCCTTTCCACTTTTCCTGGGCAGCCCTGGGGATCATGCTGTTTTTGCACTGGCTCACCGCCAGCATTGGCATCTGTCTAGGCTATCATCGCCTGTTAACCCATCGCAGCTTTCAGGTGCCTAAATGGTTGGAATACATCTTTGGCACCATTGGCGCTCTTGCCGTAGAGGGCGGCCCTATCTTCTGGGTTGCTAGCCATCGCCTGCACCACGCCCATACCGAAGAGGAAGAAAAGGATCCCTATGCCGCTAGCTTGGGCTTCTGGTGGAGCCATCTGCTGTGGATGATCTTCCCCCGCGAAGAGTTCTTCAACAAAGATGCCTATCGCCGCTTTGCCCCTGACATGGCGCGTGATCCGTACTACCAGTTTCTCGATCGCTACTTCCTGTTTTTGCAAGTTCCTCTGGCGGCTGTGCTATATGCCCTCGGCGGCTGGCAGTTTGTGCTGTATGGCATCTTTGTGAGAACCGTCCTCGTGTGGCATAGCACCTGGTTTATCAACTCTGCGACCCACATGTTCGGCTACCGCAACTTTGATTCTGATGACAACTCGCGCAATCTTTGGTGGGCTGCGCTCTTTGCATATGGCGAAGGCTGGCACAATAACCACCATACCTATCCCAACATGGCCAAAGCGGGTCTGCGCTGGTGGGAGATTGACATGACTTGGTGGGCAATCCAGGTGCTTCGCGCAATGGGACTTGCCAGGAAGGTCGTTATGCCCCCGTCTCAGGCGATCGCCAAAATCAGTCCCTCTGCCTGAGTTGCCTTTGGTTTCCTTTAGCGCTCTCTAGTTAGCGCTCTCTAGTATTCTAGAGAGGTATTTCAAATACTTCTGAGGTCATAAGCCGCTGCCCAAGAGACACTCTGGCAGCGGCTTGTTTTTGATGAGTTGCTCCTGTGCAGTCAGCGAGTTGTAAGGGCGATCGCCACATTAGGCAGCCTCATCCGACAGGCGCATCCGACAGGCACATCTGACAGGCACATCTGACAGGCACATCTAACAGGCACATCTGACAAGAATTGATTTGCGTTGATGCTTACAATTGATTGTCTTTGAGGTCAGACATTCCAAAAGTTCGACACTTCGTTATATTTCGTTCGTCATATTAGATTGAGCTTCAAAATCAAATCAGTTCTGCTTTTTATAAAGCAAGACCCATGTTATAAAGCAAGACCCATAAAGCAAGACCCAAGCCATTCCCTGCTTAAATGCCTCCTTAAAGGTTTAGATCTCTGTCAACAAATAGCAGCCCGACGAAGCTAGACGGCATATTTAAGAAATATGGGACTCTATCACCTTGATTGGGAGTCCTATAAGTGCCAGATCCTCATCCCCTGGCAATTGTAGACCTCGAATATGTATTCTTTGAAACGAAAATTGAAGGATTCTTGCCAAATTATCGCCACAAACTTAAGAACATCTTAAAAGGCGGCGTAATTCGGGAATCTGCGAGTAATCTTGTGTACAAGATACCTCCTAACTGCGTCTCCAGCCTCGCCCGCCTCCCTCTAGGCATTGATGGGTGAGGCTGATCTTTTTGGGAGCTTAACGATTTGGGAACTTAACGATATTTTTTGTTTTGTTGACGATTCCTGACAATCATTGTTAGGGTATGGTTGAACAGCTCTAGATGCATCAGCCTAATTCAAGGTCTGACAATGGAGGCGGTTTGTTAAGCTAGCCCTTCGAGATCCTCGTCTCGATTCTGAGCCTGCCCTTTGGGACGTTACCCTATCCCGGCAGAGTTTTTAGCCGTGTTTATGCTTAGCAGTGCGCGATATGCGCGATCGCCCGTTTGTGCAGCACACCAGAAGCGGAGGAACCATCCTTTGGGGCGTATCTTTCGTGTGGTAGAGGTCAGCTTTTTGAGCTGCCGCATATATTGAGACTGGATTTGTCCAGGTTTCATAACATTGGCTCTACTGCACTCAATGAGGGGCACCTCTCAGCCCTAGCCCGTCAGCTAACTCCGTCGGCTTTGGGAGGAGACTGAAGCAAAGTTATTCAGTGTCCTCAGAACTGATAGAGCCTCCAGCTTGCACCTTCCGCCTGCTGGATCGTTACATGTGGCGTTTTTCTGAGGAGGCTACAGGTGGTTAAAGGTAGATATAGAAGTTGGTGATTGAACCGGTCTCTGGTGGAAGTTTTGTCCTCAGGATTCGCTGGTTGAGCTTGAGTCATTTCAAACGCATTGATTGGGGCAGGGCGCTCTAGAGAAATAGGGCTAATCACCGCTGAATTTTTTTACCAGGTTTAGTCGGAATTTATCCATCTGCCCGCTGGATTGAAGAGACTCTCGCTTGGGCGAGCGTTTACCTGCGTTTGATGAGCGCTGCTAAGAGCGCTGTCTTCATGGGCGATCGCCGCAAGGTTTAGCACTCTTAATTCGGGCAAGTGTTGGGCTTTGTGTCTCCAAAATTTTATTCCCAACATTTTTTTATTCCCAACATTTTGCTCTGGGAGTCTTGACCCTGGATTCGGGTGCGCCTAGCGGGAGGGATGTCTCCAAAAGCGCTCTGCTATGAGGAGTGCGAACACAGCGAGTGCCGAGTGCGTTTCTGCAATAGTTGCCCTAGTGATTGAGGGGTCTGCTTCTTGCCCGATTTCCGGCTCTCGTAGGTTTGGCATTTTTGCCTTGTTTTTTAAGTGTTTTTAAGTTCTGACGAGGTGAGTATTGTGAAGATTAAGTCGATGCTGATGCGTCTGCAAAATGCCTTGGGGCAGCCTGCGTTGGTGGAGCAAATGCTGCTGGCATCTGGCAAGACGGCGCTAGATGCCGCAGAAACCCGGTCGGATGAGACGGTGAATCTGGTGATTGGCTATAACGGATCGCCGAATAGCCAGGTGGCACTGGATTTAACCCTATGGATTGCTCACCAAACTCGGCTTGCGACGCAAAAGCAGGTCATGGTGCATGTGGTGTATGTGGTCGATCGGCTGGTGAATGGGCGATCGCCCCAGACTTCTCAGAAATCGCAAAGAGGGCGATCGCGCCAAACTGCAACGCTAGAGCGCCAGACTGAGCGAGTAGGCAACACCCTGACCTTGCCTCGGCTGACTCCAGCAGACTCTTTCGTGCCGCTCAATACGCATATTCATTACCACGCCAATCCAGCCTGCCTCACCGATTGCCACATCAGCCCCGCCGAGTCACCCGCCCAGAATTTGCTGGAACAGGCCGACTGCATCCTCTGGCAGGCACGCTGCCTGGCCGAAGAGTGGCGAGGCTCTTTGGAGGCACATCTCCGGTTTGGCGCGACGGATGCCGAGCTAAATCAGGTTGCCGAAGAGGTGGGCGCAGACCTGATGGTGTTGGGCTGTAGCACCAAAGCTCATCCGCTAGTCAACAAGCTCAGAGCCAACACGCACTGCCCAATTTTGGGCATCCCAGAGCAGTTGGCGGGGGTGCGTCAGGCTGAGCGCGGATAGACGAGATGGGCTGAATCGGGCTGAACAGGGCGCAGTTGGGAAAGGCTTAGTCATCCCGTCTGCGCCGATTGCTTTTGTATCGGCTTGTGTCGGCTTCTTGACAAAGGGCATTTGAGAGCGAACCGACCAGCGCTCTTGTGCCTGCTTGCCGCACCTTCTCGATCCCCAACTGTAAAGGGGGATTGATATAGTGAAAAGCGAGTGCGCTAGGTTGCAGAGGACAGACGGTAGCGCAATATGTCAGGTTCAACCCTGCTACCACCCACCCTGTCATACCGATTTCGCGCTGCCCTGACCACTCGAATGCAGATGAAGCGAACACAGATCAAGCGCAATAGCAATAGACGTTGTGGCTATGTATCCCCCTGTTGACCCCGTTATTTTTGAATTTGGCCCGTTTGCGCTGCGCTGGTATGGATTGCTGATGGCGATCGCCGTGATTGTAGGAGCAACCGTCGCCAGTCGAGAAGTCGAGCGGCAGGGGCACTCGGCCGACGACTTTTGGGACATGCTGATTTGGGTGCTAGTGCCGGGGTTTCTGGGGGCGCGGCTCTACTATGTCTTTATTCAGTCGCCGCGCGATCGCCTGGGAGATTACCTTTCAGACCCGCTATCTATCTTTCGCGTGTGGGAAGGCGGCATCCATATTTTTGGCGGGTTTATCTTTGGGGCGATCGCCCTTTGGCTCTATACCCGCATTCGCAAACTGCCCACACTGGTTTTTCTGGATGCGATCGCGCTGGGGTTGCCACTAGCTCAGGCAATCGGCCGCTGGGGCAATTTTATTAACCAGGAGCTATACGGGCCGCCAACCAACCTACCGTGGGGACTCGCCATCGACTACAGCACTGATCCAACGAAAAACCGTCGTATTCCTCCGTATGACGATATAATCCTGTATCCTGAAAGCACACGATTTCATCCACTATTTCTCTACGAGTCGCTGTGGAACCTGACCGGTTTTGTCCTCCTGCTGTGGATTTCCCGTCGGTTTGCACACCAACTCCGTCCAGGCGATCTGCTGTTGGTTTATCTCATTTGGTATCCATTGGGGCGCTTTTTCATCGAGTTCTTGCGAACCGACTCGTGGTTCTTTCCAGGTACACCGTTTAATATGGTGCATTTGCTGAGTGCCCTTGCCCTAGTTGTCGCCAGCATTTTGCTCTATCGACGACATCAATCAGCCCCTTCTCAGTTCTAGACTCCTTCTTACGGCGTGTTTTTTCGCGTGTTTTTTCATAGTGGGAGTTATTCGCCGCTCCGAAGAGGCATGGGTTTCCTAAACACCCGCCGTCTCTCCTGGCTTCAAAAATGCTGTATTGACATTTCTGGTTTTCTGTTTTTCAAAGTAAATTTGTTGGGTTCGAGATTCGGTAGCCCTTGAATAAATTCACCCAATCAGGTTCAGTCAAAATAAGGAGGTCAGATTCTCTGGACAAGGGTACGCTGACATATAGATAAGAGAAAACGCTCATGGACTCCTACTTAGATTTGCTGGTTCAGGAGATCGTTCAGGCAGCCCAGCCTGAAGAAACACCCACCAAGCCGAAAAAGCAGCCTAATCCCCCCAAAGATGAGCTTCCGCCAGAGTCTCATTTGGACTTGCTGCTGCAAGACATTCGTAACATTGCCGATTCTTCATCCGATCAGTAGCGCAGGTCAGTAGCGCTGGCAAATGATGGGATCAATTGGGATCTGTTACGACGAGGGTTGTTGAAGCAGCTTCTTGATGCGGACAGCACTGTTTGGGTAAAAACGATTTAGGCTGAAAATCGTTTGAACAGCACGAGACTTGAGCGGCATCCTGGCTCCCTTCAACAGATATCTAGTTCTTGATATCTAGTTCTTTGAGAGGGGGTTTGAAAAGGGAAAGATGGTTAAAACTCCCCCTACAAACCTCAAAGAACCTCAAAAAATTAGGAAGGTTTCTCGATTTCTGCGCGTATAGCGGCAGTTTTAGTCGCCAGGCTAGACTCACTTAAAGCAGAACCTTTCAAACATCCTCTCAGCTTTCATCCATTTCTTTTTATCTAAGTAGATAGACATTAACTAAGACATTAATAAATAAACATAGAACCTAAAGACCCTGCGTGGGCAGCGCAGGGTTTAGGATCTGTTTTTTAATTTTTTTAATTTGATTTATCTACATCTACTTATTTCTTTAAGCGGCTGATCCCCTCAAAAAAGAAATCCCCCCAAAGCCCAATCGCGTGAGCCTGGGGGAATGTTGAATCAGGGTGCATCTACCACTCCATTGTTCTCAGGCTAGAAGAGAGCATCCGGAGGGTTTTGCAAAATCTGAGAATTTTTTTCGCGGCACTTCTTTCGCGGCGCTTTTTTCGCGGCGCTTTTTTCGCGGCGCTTTTTTCGCGGCGCTTTTTTCGCGGCGCTTCAGGCGTGGCTCCAGGCAACGTAGGGCAGCTTAGCCGCTGTGGCTTTGATTTGCTCCGTTTGGGCGACTAGTTGCCCCGTCGCGTCCCAACTGCCAGAGAGGAACATCTGGCGCGGCCCTGCCCCCATCTGCACGGGGATTGAAACCTCGCCGCAGGTGGCAGTCATCGCGTTCAAATCGACCGTCACAAGGGCTTGCGGATTGGCGGCGATCGCCCCTTGCAGCGCCCTCACATCGTCGCCCGTCGCCGTGACACAGGGAATGCCCATCGCCACACAGTTGCCAAAGAAAATCTCAGCAAAGCTCTCGCCCACCAGCGCTTTGATGCCCCACTTGGCGATCGCCTGAGGTGCGTGTTCCCGCGAGGAGCCACAGCCAAAGTTACGATTCACCACCAGCACCTCTGCGCCCTGATATTGCGGTTGGTCGAAGGCGTGCTGACCCTGCAACTGAGCGCGATCGTCCTCAAAGGCATGGGCCCCCAGCCCGTCGAAGGTGACGCACTTGAGAAACCGCGCCGGAATGATGCGATCGGTGTCGATGTCATCGCCCACCAAAGGAATGCCGCGACCGGAAACTGCTTGAACCTGACTCATGATGTTTACCTCAAATTAAAAACAACAAAATTCAAAAACCGACTCGCCTACGATGGACGTACTAGCCGATTGCCCCTTTCACCCGCGAGTTCTGCCCGCGAACGCTCATGGTTCTGAATGCGCCGCGCCCGACTCAATCGCTCAACGTTACCTGGGACGCGCTCCCGGAGGACTATCGCCTGCCTGATGATCCTGTGGAAAACATTCAACAACCGCTGCTGGCTGCTGCCCTCACCGATGCGCTGGGCGAGGCAGGGTTGATTCAGCCAGAGATGCTGATTGCCTCGAACTTTGGGCTGGTGGCCACCGTGAACCAGAAAACGGTAGTGAACGCGCCAGACTGGCTCTATGTGCCCCGCGTGTCGCCGTGGACGGGCGAGGGCGTGCGCCGCAGCTATACCCCCATTCTCCAGGGCGACCCGGTGGCGATTGTCATGGAGTTTTTGTCGGATGAAGAACTAGGCGAGTATTCCATCCGCCCCGTGTTTCCCTATGGCAAGCTGTTTTTTTATGAACAAATCCTCCAAGTTCCAACCTATGTGACGTTTGATCCCTACAGCCAAATGCTAGAAGTGCGGCGGCTAGTGGAAGGGGCGTATCAGCTTCAGCCGCCCAGCGCCGAGGGGCGATTCTGGATTCCTGAGCTATCGCTGTTTCTGGGCACCTGGTACGGCCCGCGATTGGGTTCCACCATCCACTGGTTGCGCTGGTGGGACGCGGCGGGAAATCTCTTGCTCTGGAGCTTCGAGAAAGCTGAGCTAGAGCGCCAACGGGCTGAGCAGGAAGCCCAACGGGCTGAGGCAGAGAAGCAGCGGGCTGAGCAGGAAGCTCAACGGGCTGAGGCAGAGAAGCAGCGGGCTGATGCGGCCGAAGCAGAACTGGCAAGACTGCGATCGCTCCTCAACCCACCCAATCCCTAACCCCTTACTTCACCTCCTTGATCATGCCGGCCTTGATGAACTGCGTGAACAGCCCATCGGGGAGCAGCTTTCGCAGCGCCAGCAAAAAGGACGCATTGCCCCCAGCGGGATAGCGCAGGCGAGAACTGCCATCAGTAGCGGCGGTGTAAATCACCTGGGCAGTCACCGATGGCGGCGAGGCGGTGTCGCCCACGTTTTCGAGCTGCGGCAGAACCTTGGCAACGAATGCATCGTAAGCCGTCAGCCCTTCTCGCTTTGCCACGACGAGCGATCGCGAAAAGAAGTCCGTCTTGATCGGCCCCGGCTCAATGAGCTTGACCCGAATGTTGAATGGCTCCAGCTCATAGCGCAGCGAGTCCGAAAACCCTTCCACCGCCCACTTGCTGGCGTGATAGAGGCTGTAGATCGGCAGCGCCATTTGCCCCGCAATCGACGCGACGTTGACTATCACGCCCGATCGCCGCTCTCGAAAGTGGGGCAACACCGCACGGGTCATGTCCATTAGCCCAAACACATTCACCGCAAACTGCTGCTGAATCTGCTCTGGCGTGCAGGCTTCAAACGGGCCGAGCAGTCCGTAGCCCGCATTGTTCACCAGCACGTCGATTTGCCCAAAGTGGGACAGCGTGGTGGCGATCGCCCCTGCAATGGACTCCGCATTCGTCACATCCAGCGGCGGACAAATGACGCGATCCAGCGTTGCCAAGTCGCAGCCGTCTGGTGAACGCATCGTCGCCGCCACGTTCCAGCCCTGCTGCTGAAACAGTTTTGCGGTCGCGTAGCCGATGCCCGTCGAGGCACCCGTAATCAAAACCGTCTTCAGCACGTTGGTTACTCCTGTAAGGCTGCTTGCAAAATGTCCGCCACCTCGTCTTTGCTCAATCCGCCTTCCACCACGCGAATCACCAGTTGGTACACCTCGTCGTCAGTGAAGCCGAGCAGAACCCCGGTTAGCCGCAAAAACGCATCCATCGCCGCAAATGCAGTGCGCTTGTTGCCGTCGATGAACGGGTGATTCATAGCCAGATGATACAGGTAGGCAGCGGCTTGTTGGGCGATCGTGGTGTGCAAAAACTCGCCGCCGAAGGTCGCCTGGGGCTGTGCCAGGGCCGATTCCAGCAACCCCTGATCGCGCACACCCAGACTGCCGCCAAAGCTATCAATCTGGTCAGCATGAATCACTAGCACATCCGTAACCGAGAGAAATTCAGGAGTTTGCAAGGCGACGATAAACCTCCTCCCGTTCCCGCTTGGACGCGAGATAGGCTTCCCAAACTTTGGGGTTGATGCCTTCTGGCAGGTCGTTTTGCTTGAGCGATCGCACAAACTCAAGCACCGTTTCCACCATCGCATCAGGCAGTGTCTCCACCTCTTGCACCAGCTTTTCGCGATTGGTCATCTTAGACTCCTACAATTTAGTCCTGGAGCTTAGTCCTAGAGCTTAGTCCTAGAGCAGTGTGCGAACGTCCGTTACATGACCCGTCACCGCCGCCGCCGCCACCATCGCCGGACTCATTAGCAGCGTCCGCCCAGAAGAGGAACCCTGCCGCCCTTTGAAGTTGCGGTTTGACGAGGAAGCGCTGATCTGGCGGCCTACCAGCTTGTCGGGGTTCATCGCCAGACACATTGAGCAGCCCGCATTGCGCCACTCAAACCCTGCCGCTTCAAAGATCTTGTCTAATCCTTCAGCTTCGGCCTGTTGCTTCACCCGTTCGGAACCAGGGACGACGAAGGCTTTGATGCCCTCGACCACATGGCGACCTTTGGCCACTTTCGCCGCTTCCCGCAGGTCGCTGATGCGGCCGTTGGTGCAACTGCCGATGAAGCATACATCTACCTTGGTGCCCGCGATCGCCGCTCCTGGAGCCAGATCCATGTAGGTGTAGGCTTCCTGGGCGATCGCCCGGTCTTCTTCTGGCAGCGCATCGGCCGTGGGTACGACTTCTGTCACGCCAATGCTCTGACCCGGCGTGATGCCCCAAGTCACTGTCGGCTCAATCTCTGCCGCGTCAAACACCACCACATCGTCATATTCGGCATCGGCATCGCTGCGGAGGCTCGTCCACCAGGCAACAGCTTTTTCCCAGTCGTCGCCCTTGGGCGAAAAGTCGCGTCCTTTCAGGTATTCAAAGGTCGTCGCGTCGGGGTTCACATAGCCGCAGCGTGCGCCGCCCTCAATGGACATATTGCAGACGGTCATGCGCTCTTCCATGCTCATCTGCTCAAAGGTGGTGCCCGCAAACTCGTAGGCATAGCCCACGCCGCCCTTCACGCCCAGCTTGCGGATGATGTGCAAAATCACGTCCTTGGCGTAAACGCCCGGTTTCAGCGTGCCGTTGACTTCCACTTTGCGGACTTTCAGCTTCGCCAGCGCCAGCGTTTGCGATGCCAGCACGTCGCGCACCTGGCTGGTGCCAATGCCAAAGGCGATCGCCCCGAATGCGCCATGCGTGGAGGTATGGCTGTCGCCGCAGGCGATCGTCATCCCCGGCTGGGTCAAGCCCTGCTCTGGCGCGATGACGTGGACGATGCCCTGACTGCCAGAGCCGATGTTATAAAACCGAATGCCGTTGTCCTTGGCGTTGCGCTCTAGCTCCAGCATCATCTCCTCCGCCAGCGGATCGACAAAGGGACGCGCCTGGTTGTCTGTCGGCACGATGTGATCGACCGTGGCCACCGTGCGATCAGGGAAGAGGACTTTGAGCTGGCGATCGCGCAGCATGGCAAACGCCTGCGGGCTGGTCACTTCATGGATCAAGTGCAGCCCGATGAACAACTGCGTCTGTCCCGACGGCAGCGTCCCCACCGTATGCAACTCCCAAACCTTGTCAAATAACGTTCCTCTGCTCATCGCTTTAGCCTGTGTTCTGTGTTCTCCATACCTATAACCATAGTCAAGCCGATTCATTCAGTCCAATATATTGTTTGACATCTTTTAATATCTTTCAGATATCAATTCCTCAAATAGTGCCTCTTTTCTTTTGGGTTAGGGCGATCGCCAACCGTAAATCCTGCTAGTGAAAAACGTCATAAAGCTTAGACCCTAAAGTTAGCTTCATTTCATATCCTACGCTCGCCTTCGCCAACTGTTTCTTGTCCAGGCAACCCTTTTTGACCTGATTGACGGACAAAATGCCTGTAATCTTAATCTCTCGTACTGTTGGGTTAGCGTCAGCGTAACCCAACCAAATCTAAGAGAGTGTTTGAAAAGGGTAAAGATGGTTAAAACCATCACTACGAACCTCAAGGAACCTAAAAAAATTAGGGAGGTTTCTCGGTGTTTCTGCGCTTGTAGTAGCGACTTTAGTCGCCAAACTCACTCAAAGCAGGACTTTTCAAACAGCTTCTAAGCCGGGTACTGGGTTGACGTTGCTCCACCTAGCCTGGGCAAAAAGATCAGTCAGTCAACCCGTTTCTTGGCAGAAAAAAGTACCCATTGGGGGAAGTGAATCCATCAAGAACTTCAGCAAAGATAAAAATTGTCGGCATCCGATCAACTGGCGTTTAAGCGATGAAGAAACTGATCTTGACTGCAATCAAATGTGATGGACTGGCAAATGGTGAAACCAAAAAGCTGACTCCTAAGTTTCGTGGTCGGCTTATGGGAAAACCCGTTAATACTGAACGAAGATGGAAACAGTGGGGCAAGCCGGCAGGAATCCCCAACCCTCCTCCATCCGGAGATATTCCCAGTCTTGATTTTATCGACAGGATTTACCTAGTCTCGCCTATAACAAATGAGACTTTGTTTATCAGTCGAGAAACCATTTCTTCAGAAGACTCTGGCGCAAAGCAAACCTTGTTTGATCCTTTCAATCACTCTACTGCCGATGTCAATATCAGACCGAGGCTAAAATATACCATTCAGTAGGAACAAAAGTCTGTCAATGCCTGGCTGATGCTGTCAAAATTCTAAATCTGAAGTAGGTAGACATTAATAAACATAGAACCCAAAGACCCTGCACGGGCGACGCAGGGTTTAGGATCTGTTTTTTAATTTGGTCTATCTACTTAGTCTTGGTCTATCTACTTAGTCATTTTGGAGCAGATTGTGAAAACCTTGAGACTGATGCGAATTAGGTGCAATGGACTCTCAGTTGGTGAAACCTTGCAACTGCGTCCAGTCTTTCGAGACGCCTATTTAGATAACCTCATCACAGTGACTAGGAATTGGCAGGCGTTAAATCCCCAATCTCCAGGGAGAATCCCTCCTGATTTTGTTGGAAGACTGTATCTATATTCACCTCAAGATGTTCCGCTTTTTGTCAGTCGAAATAACGTGTCCTACGCAAACACGGGTGTAAAGATAGCGCGGTTTGATCCGGTCAATCCCTCGACAGCAAGAGTCGGGGTTGAACCGCGCTTGAGATATGTTGTTGAGCAGGTTGTACCGATCTCGGCTCCAGCGCCTATTCGTTTCCTGCTGCGGCCTGTGTTTTTCTTAATTGACCTAGCCATTGGGTTGTCAATCACACTTTTTAACGCTGCTGGTAGCTTGATTCGCCTCATTTTTGACCCTGGCAATCGGCTATTTGTGCCAACGGACGACGATGAGGATGACAATGAGGATGACGATACCGATCAAAAGCTGCCTAAAGAAAACATTCCGCAGTGAAAACGCTGGTAGCAGGTAGGTCTAAAGAAACAACAAAGGAAATAACAGTGACGCAGACTGTGCCCTCTTGGAAATTGCACTGGCTCTTGAGTCGCAAATCTCTGAGCAGTGCGATCGCCCTTATGTTAACAGGATGGACGCTGGGCGATCGCGCTTTCGGTCGCCCCATCGCCGACAACAGCTTAGGCACAGAGTCTTCACGGGTCGAGTCTCTATCTGAGGTGGATTTTCAGATTCACGGCGGGGCCCAGCGTGGGCGCAATTTGTTTCACAGCTTGCGGCGGCTGGATATCGAGCGGGGCGGCAGCGTGTTCTTTGTGCCCGATGCAGACGTGCGGACGATTCTGACCCGTGTGACGGGCGATCGCCCGTCAGACATTCGCGGCACGCTGGGGGTTGTGGGCAATGCCAATCTGATTTTGATGAATCCCAACGGCATTTTGTTTGGGCGCAATGCGCGGCTACATGTGGCCGGCTCGTTTCTAGGTACGACGGCACATGCGCTTGCATTTGGCAATCAGGGCGTGTTCAGTGCATCACCCGCATTACCCATAGAAGTGCCCGCCGCTTTGACGATCAACCCTTCAGCCCTGCTCTATCAGCAGATTGCACCTGCGTCGATCGCAGTCCATAGCCGCCATCCCAGAAGGCGTGAAGATTCGTCTTTTTCCAGTTTTATCGGCTTACAGGTTGGAGACGCACAGAGCCTGCTGCTAGCTGGCGGAGAAGTCACGGTGAATGGCGGCATCCTCAGCGCACTGGGGGGAGCCGTTGAGTTGGGCGGGCTGAGCCAGCCCGGCCGAGTCGGATTGCAGTGGGAACAAGCAGGGCGATCGTTTCCCTCCAGACCGCGCCTGCGATGGAGTCCTGCTGCAAGCTTGGCTGATGTCCGCGTAGTGAACGGTGGGCAAATCATCACCACCGTGCTGAATCCAGCCATTCTAGAGCCGGGAGGAATTGTGATCGCCGCTCGCCGATTCACTGCCCAAAATGCTCGTTTTTTGGCGGGCAGCAGCGGAGCCAATGCAGGCACAATTTCGTTCGTTGCCAACGAGCAGATTGATCTGCAAGATATTTTCGCCATTGCAACGGATGCCACAAACGGAAACTCTGGAGACATCACATTCTCTGCGCCAAACATTACCCTGTCAAACACTCAAGTTTCCTTCAACACACAAATTGCAGGAAACGCTGGAAATCTGCGAATCCTAGCCAGCGATACTCTGCTACTTCGCAACTCAACGCAAATCCGCAGCGAAGTTAACGGTAGGGGGAACTCTGGCAGCATCATTTTGCGAGCTGGACGCTATTTAGGCATTGATAACAATACTGGCATTGACTTAATGACTGGCGATGGTCGCTTTGGCAGCCTGGAAATCGTTAGTGGTGGGGATTTAACTTTGGATAACCGGAGTAGCCTCTCAGCCCAGACCGGAGGCAGTGGAAGCGCAGGGGATGTGACGCTGCGGGCAGCAGGTTCGATTGTCATTCGCGGTGCCTCTCAAATCGACAGTTCTTCTTTTGCAGACATCCGCCAGCCCGATCTTTTTGGCAATGCAGGCAGCATTCGCTTGCGAGCAAGCGACATTCTGCTTGATCAGAGCAGGATTGCTACTGTGGTTTCTGTCCCTCAAGGACAGGGTGGGGATGTATGGATAGAAGGGCGATCGCTCATCCTCCGAAATGGCAGCAGGATTTCCAGCAGAGCCGACATTGATGAGCGCCTTGGCGGCAGTAATGGGGGCAATATCTCTATCCATGCGGATGTGATTGCAGCAGTAGCGTCGGAAAATAGCGATATCGATGCTAGTGCTGTAGATGGGCAGGGTGGAAGGGTTGATTTAACAACTCAGGGTATCTTTGGCATTACCTTTCGCCCAACGCCAACCAATCTCAGTGACATCACTGTCAACTCTAGATTTGGACTAGATGGCACCGTCACGATTAACGGATTGACGGTTGACCCCAGCCAGGGCTTGACTGACCTGCCCTCTCAACCGGTCGATGTATCGCGGCTGATTGCTCAGGGCTGCGGTACGGCGGGCACGGCGATCGCCCTGGCACAGCGAGAATTTATCGTCTCTGGGCGGGGCGGGTTGCCTGCTGCGCCGGGCGATGTGCGAGAGAGCGAGGCGATCGCCACAGCGTGGGCAGGTCAGGGGTTAGGGAGCAGGGAGCAGGGGGCAGGAGTTAGCTTCAACACCCCAACATCCCTACACCCCGCCGCTCCGTCACCCCACCACCCCACCATCCCACCATCCCTCACCGAAGCTCAGGGCTGGGTGCGCGATGAGAGCGGACAGGTGCGCTTGGTTGCAGAAGTGCCGGTGGCGGCAAGCAGCCCGATTGCAGCGGTGGCTTGTGGGGAGGGGCGATCGCCTACTCGTCAATAATGGCGCTGCGATCGAGCAGGAGGAGTTGTCGCAGTTGGTCGGTGTCGAGTTCAGTGAGCCAGTTTTCGCCCGTGCCGACGACCTGTTCCGAGAGGGCTTTTTTGCTTTCGATCAGGTCGTGGATGCGTTCTTCCAGCGTGCCTGTGCAGACAAATTTGTGAACCTGGACGTTGCGGGTCTGCCCGATGCGGAAGGCGCGATCGGTGGCCTGGTTTTCCACAGCGGGGTTCCACCAGCGGTCAAAGTGAAAGACATGGTTGGCGCGAGTCAGGTTTAGCCCCACACCGCCCGCCTTTAGCGACAGGATGAAGATGCGCGGCCCCTGCGGGTCATTTTGGAAGCGATCGACCATTTCCTCGCGCTGCTTTTTGGAACTGCCGCCATAGAGGAAGATCACTTCCCGCTTGAACTGTTGTTCGAGATAAGCCTGGAGCTGCTTGCCCCACTCGGCAAACTGGGTAAAGATGAGCGTGCGATCGCCCTCTGCCAGCAGTTCCTCCAGCATCTCCGTCAACCGTTGCAGCTTGCCAGAACCCGCCAGGAACGCTGCGGGTGAATCTAGTTCCGGGAAACCAGCATCGCCCGCGTCTTCGTCCTCGTCCGATTTCAGCAGGGCAGGATGGTTGCACACCTGTTTTAGCCGCGTCAGCAGCGCCAGAATCATGCCGTGGCGCTGGATGCCGTCGGCCGATTCGATTTGCTCCAGGGATTGATCGACGAGGCGCTGGTAGATGGCGGCTTGCTCGGCGGTGAGTCCGCAGAAGACGGTCATTTCCTGCTTTTCGGGCAGGTCTTGAATAATGTCGCGGTCGGTCTTGAGGCGGCGCAGGATGAATGGCTGGACGAGCGATCGCAAAATTTTCAGGGAATCCGTGTCACCATAGCGCTCGATCGGCACGCCAAACCGCCGCTGAAAGAAGTTGCGCGGGCCCAAGTAGCCAGGATTAAGGAAATCCAGAATCGACCACAGTTCCGACAGGCGGTTTTCTACCGGAGTCCCCGTCAGGGCAATGCGAAACTGAGCATCCAACTGACGCACCGCCTGAGACTGCTTCGCTTCCGGGTTTTTGATATTTTGCGCCTCATCCAGCACCACGCCCTGCCAGGAGACGCGCTTCAGGTCTTTTTCATCGCGGTAAACGAGCGCATAGCTGGTGATCACCAGATGATAGCGCTTGGCGGTGCGGACAAACTCTGCGCCCTGGGGTCGCTTGTCGCCATGCTGCACCCACACGCGCAGGCTGGGGCCAAAGCGCTTGACCTCGCGTTCCCAGTTGCCCAGCACGGAGGTCGGGCAAACCAGCAAGACCGGCTGTTTTAACTGTTCAGTTTCCTGCAAATGCAGCAGCAGGGCAATGAGTTGGATGGTTTTGCCCAGACCCATGTCGTCTGCGAGGCAAGCGCCCAGTCCCCACTGTTCCAAAAACGCTAGCCAGGACGCGCCGCGCAACTGATAAGGGCGCAACTCGCCCTGAAACCCTGCTGGCGTGGGAATTAGCGACAGGTTTTGGTTGCCCGTGGTGAGGGTGCTAATCAGGTCTTGCAACGCACCCGATGCTTCAAAGTTCACCACGGGCAGTTTTTCGATGGTCTGCGTGTCACCCGTACTGATGCGGAGCGCGTCTTCGAGGGACAGCGCCATTTGGTCTTTGCGGCTGGCGAAAAAGTCCTGGGCGGCGCGGATATCTTGCGATCGCAGTTCCACCCATTCGCCATTAATCTCCACCAGCGGCGTGTTCAGCGCCACCAGCCGATCAAATTCTGCTTTGGAAATGCGCTGCCCGCCAATCGTCAGTTCCCATTTGAAATTCAGCAGACTCTTCAGCCCCATGCTTGCACTACCCTTGGGCGCTTCGGCCCGGACGCTGAGGCCCAGGCGATTGGCCCAGCCCTGCTCTTGCGACAGGCTGGGCGGCAGCACCACACCAAAGCCGCTGTCTTGCAAGCGCCAGGCCGTGGAGCGGATGAATTCATAAACTTGCAGCGGGTTGAGGCGGGAGGACTGGGGCTGCGAGGTTTGCAGGCTGGGTTCGATCACGGGATAGAGGCGAGAGGCCAGGCCCAGCCCCGCCAGCAGCGTTTCCTGGGGATGGTTGATTGTGCGCTCTAGGTAGACCAGCCGATCCACCGGGTTGCTCCAGATGGTGCGGGCGCTGACGAGAAATTCGGGGTCGTCGGTGGCTTGCAGGAAATATTCCAGCGTCCAGTCGGCTTGTCCCTGAGCAGGCGGGTGGAGATAGAAGCAGGTGCGAAACGCGGCGATCTGCTGGTTTAGCACTGGGGCGATGGGCGCAGTCCACTGGCTCAGCACCGACTGGAGTCGCTCGATACGGGCGGGTTCGGTGATGATTTCGCTGCCTGTGCCCAGCGCTTGTAGCCACTCGCGCAGGGCGATGTCTTTGGGCAGGGGTGCGGTGGGGAGCGACTGGGCGGCGATCGCCTGTCGGATCTGCGCCTCGGTCACGCGGTTGAGAAAGTCGAGCAGCACCTGCCGTGCCGCTGGAAAAGGTGATTCTGCTTCGGTTATGGTGCTGTCAGGGCGTTGATAGGTGCGGCAGGCGGGCGGCATCCGGCGAGAAAACTGCTGGAGCCGCGTCTGATCCACCTCGCTGTCGAGCAGCACTTGCCAAGTGGCGATCGCCACCCCATCTTGCAGCCGCAGCCCTGGCAAAAACTTGGCCCGCGCCAGCAGATCGAGGCTCCACCGTGCCGCGTGTGACCAAAAGCGCAAATCGCCACCGATAAAGGAGTCTGCATCACCCGCCGCGTCGCCCACGGTGGACAGTGGCAGCGAATTGAGCAGTTGAAACGCCTCCAGCGGCGACAGCAGTAGCCCCTCGATCTGCCAAGGGTGTAGTTCTAGGGAGGGCGATCGCCCCGTTTCGCCCGTTTCGCCCACTTCTCTATCCGGCAGGGCAACAGAATATTGCGGCAACCGCAAAACTTCGCCTCCCGTCTCGCTGACGTAGGTCGGCAGCGTCAGGTATAGCGTTTGCCAGCGGGCTTCGGGAATGACGGGTGACGGCTCTAGGGTAGCGGTGCGCTTGCGGCCGCGACCTTTGGCAGGGAGGGCGGGTGCTGCCAGAGGCACGTCGGCTGCGGGCCAGACCAGCCGACGGGACTGATCGAGCGATCGCAGCAGGTTCACCAACTCTACCCGCGACAGCGCAAAGGGATGCGGACGAATCTGGCTAGCTGCATCGGGTTCCCCATGACGCTCGGACTCTACCCGTCGCCAAGTCTCACCCCAAATCAAAAACCGCCCGCCCGCTGGCTGCGCCGATGATTCGCCGGATTCTGACGTGGCTAGAGGGGAAACCTGGGGCTGAAATAGCCAGCTACCGTGTAAGATTGCCATGCGAGCGGAGAACGATGCAATGAGCAGTGCTGAACTGGGACAAAATGCTGAACAAGACGCTAGAGAGCAAGACGCTAGAAAGCCTGAATCTGGAAGGACTGAGCCGAAACCTGAAACGCCGTCAGGCGAAGAGCCTGAGCTAAATTCGACGCTACCGCCAACGCTGCCACTTCGGAAAACCTTGCCCAATGGGGCGATCGCCGAACTAGACACCCTGCGCTCAGAGGAAACCGAAGCCGTGCGGGCGCTGCTGAACTATTTCGTGACCTCATCAGGAACCGAAGGACTCACTTACCCCTTTGCTCAGCCCCTATCTCCGTCAGAGTTTGCAGCCTATTGGCTAAGCCGGGATGCGTTTGTAGTGCGGGCTGTGGGGGTTGCACCGCCACCTGCATCTCAGGATACGGCATCCATAGAAGAGATGTTAACCAATTCGCAAGAGCTGTTGCTCAAAGACCCGTCACCCAGAAATATATCGCTTGCACCGTCAGATAAGACCTCACCCGATGTATCCCCAAACCGCACATCGCCTACTACGCCTGCGCTTGGGGAAATCTTGGGAGCCTTTTACTTGAAGCCCAACTTTCCCGGATGGTGCAGTCATATCTGCAATGCTGGCTTCATTGTACAACCTGCGATGCGAGGCCAGGGAATTGGCCGCTGGATGGCAGAAACCATGCTGGCGATCGCCCCTACCAAAGGCTATACCGCCGTCATGTTCAACCTCGTTTTTGCCACCAACGAGCCATCGCTCAACTTGTGGCGATCGCTCGGCTTTTCCACCCTCGGCCGCATTCCCCAGGCTGCACGACTCTCTGAGTCAGCAAGCATCGATGCAATCATGCTCTACCGGGCGCTATGAGGGCTTCTAGAATCCATCGAAGGGTGGATCGTCACACTCCAAAGGCTCAGGATCAAATAAATCTGGAGGAAACAAAACTGCCAGACTAACGGGCAGTTGCCCCACCGCGCTAATAAATTCCTGGGCATCGATGAGGTCTTCTTGCAGCCAGTCGTGCAGCACGCGGGCGATCGCCACGCAAGCCGCCTCAGTTGGGTCATGAGGAGCGGGCGTTTCATCGCGCCCATCTTGGCAGAACGGGTTAGACATATTGCGCGTTGCTCCTGTCGAATCTTTTGGTGATTTTTGGGGCTTCAGGATTTTTGTCTACCCTATAGGTCTTCACTGAAGACTCGGTGAATTACGCATTGGGCGACTTCCTCTCCGTTCCCGGTCCATCCCCGACGACATACTTAAGCATTACGCCGCGTTATGCAAAATAGTTTCTAACAGACAGAACTCCCGGCTGCTCATCCCCCGGACGGAACTGAATACCCGTCACCTCCACCAGCAGGTCATTTTGCGGACGAAAGGCAGCCCTGTTGTCATTCACTGAAAGGAAGGTCTGGCCTTGGAACTCGAAAAAGAGCGCTTGGTTTGCCCCAAGCCGCTGATTTCCGGGCTGGCTGGGGCGCGTATCGGCATAGGCGGCGCTGACGGCCTGGGCCAGCGTGGTGATGCCAGGTCGGTCGATCGCGCCGACGTTAAACAAGGCTCTTGGCAGTTCTCGAGTTCTAAGCTGGTTGTCAAAGTCTAGCTGGATGCGATCGCCCTCCGTTGGGTTGAAGTCCGTAATCCGGTCGGGGGCCCGGAGCAGCGACGTGCGGAGCGCTTGAGTTCTGTTGCGTCCTGAAAACACAAAGCGATCAGCCCCTGCGTCCCCCGTTAGCACATCGGCTCCAGGGCCGCCGATCAGCACATCTCGGCCAGGGCCACCGAGCAGCACATCGTTGCCCGCTTCGCCACGCAGGGTGTCGTTGCCGCCGCGCCCGTCGATGGTGTCGTTGCCCCGGCCGCCCGTCAGCACGTCGTTGCGATCGCCCCCAATGATATTTGCACCGCCGACCGAAAACCCCGGCAGTGGCCGCTTGTTAAACGAAAGAATCGTGAGATTGTCGATTTCGTGATTGTTGGTCAAGGCTCCCGTCGCCGCCGCAAAGCCAATTTTGAACGTCGCAGGGACGGGGCCGTTGCCCGCTTGCACCACGTTGAATTTATCAACCACCACTTCGCCCGCGTCGTTAAAGTCGCGATCGCCGTTTAGGTCTACAAACACCGACAGCAATCCGGCGGGCGACAGGTCAATCTGCACAGCCCGCCGGGCCTGGGCGCGATTGCCGCTGGGGTTGTCTAGACTAATGGGCAACCTGCCGCTGCCTGTGAGATAGCGATAGTTATTCGCCTCACTGCCACGCACCCCCACCGAATCTTGCAGCGGCGGCCGCCGACCGCCCACCCGCCCTTCCGTCGCAATTGAGAAATTGCCCACTGCATCAAAACCAACGCCTAGATAGCCGCCAACCAGACCCGGCTCTGCGTTTCGCGGCGCATATCCCAAGGAGCCACCAAACCCACCCGCCTGAGTCGGCGTAGCGTTGCCATCGACCAAAAAGAAGCTGATGCCATCGCCGCCGCTGCCGCCATAGGCGTAGAGGTCAAAGCTGACGGAAAAGCCTGTGCCCGTGCTAATGGTCTGGGGAAACAGCACGAGAGAACCCTGGTTGGGTTGGGCAGCGGTGAGTTTGATCAGCGTCATAGGGGTATTTGAAACGTTTACAACCAGTCGGCTCTGCTGTTTTGCAGAGTCAGATTTACAAAATTCAGACCTGCAAAATTCAGACCTGCAAAATTCAGACCTGCAAAATTCAGACCTGCAAAGTTAGAAAAGCGTTAATGCAAAGCCCTTTCAGGGGGCGTTTGAAAAGAGAAAAAAGAACCTCAAAAAATCAGGGAGGTTTCTCGGTGTTTCTGCGCTTGTAGTGGCGACTTTAGTCGCCAGACTCACTCAAAGCAGGACTTTTCAAACTTCCCCTCCTGTAAAGCCTTCTAAAAACTTTTCTCTGGCTAGATTCTCAGGGATTTCCCGGTCTGTCTCAGTGGCTTTTTCGTAAAGATTTAATGAAACCTCATAAAGTAGAGATGAACCGGAGCTGCCCAAAAAACAGGGCGATCGCCCAGCCGCACAGTCTTTGGGGCTAGTTTTGGGGCGATCGCTCCGTATCAAACCCAATTTCAGGCAAGCACAAAACGTTTTGCACGCTACTATGCCAAGCCTGGGTTCCGCCCTTAAATGACTTTAGGCATTGGTTCAGTATTTACCCGTAGGTGATTTACCCACAGGTCGCTCTAGCAGATGGACTGGGAAATCGTGTGCATAGCATTGGTGGGTTTAAGCAACTAATAAAATCATGGGGTCATCCGTTATGTCAGCAGAGCGGCTCAAGGTTTTGCTACTGATTGAGCAGTGCAATCCTGATTTACCGTCTGTCCCCAGTGTGGGATATCAATATTTCAGAACGATTTGTGAACAGGTTGATGCAACTCTGATTACCCACGAACGCAACCGAGATGCGCTGGAGCGAGTTGCGCCTAATCAAACGATTTTCTACATTTCTGAAAGCCGTCTAATGCGGCGATATTATCACCTGGTTGCGCGTTTGACGATTATCAACAATCGGGTGAATTGGCCCCTATATAATGCGCTGGCTTACCTGCTATATGAAGAGTTTAATCGTCGGGTTTATCGCCTGTTTCAATCAGATGTGCGGCGCGGCAAATACGACATTGTTCACGCGATTACGCCGATGATGCCGCGCTATCCGGTAAAGCTGGCGCAGGCCTGCGGCAAAACGCCGTTTATCTTGGGGCCGGTGAATGGTGGGGTTCCCTTTCCAAAAGGGTTTGGAGCGATCGCCCGTCGAGAATTCTCTTATTTCAACTTTATCCGGGGGCTGGGCCTGCTGCTGCCAGGATATCGCGCAACCTATCAAAAAGCTGATCGGGTTTTGGCCGGATCTTCTTATACCTTTGGAATGCTGCAAAAGCGATTTCGACTGGGCGATCGCCTCCAGCTATTTTACGAAAATGGCATTCCCGCAGAGTTCTTTGAGCGGGGTGCAAAAAAACGGGCGGGCGATCGCGTTCACCTGCTCTTTGTCGGTCGGCTAGTGCCCTACAAAGGCGCAGACATTTTGTTAGAAGCGCTGGCAAAAATCAAGCCGTTTGCATTAGCCAAAGTTCGATTGACGATTGTGGGCGACGGGGCCGAGCGCGAACCTTTGGAAATGCTGGTGCAGCGGTTTGGATTGCAGGAAATCGTAGAATTTACAGGTTGGGTTCCCCATCAGGAAACGCATCGCTATTACAGTCAGGCGGATATTTTCTGCTTTCCGTCGATTCGAGAGTTTGGCGGGGCAGTGGTGTTGGAGGCGATGGCGGCGGGGCTGCCCTGTATCGTCGCAGACAACGGCGGCATTGCGGAATATATGACCCCCGACACGGGTTTCACCATTGCGCTGCATTCTCGCGAGTATCTGGTGTCTACGCTGGCAGAGAAAATTCAACTGCTGGTGGAAGACGAGGCGCTGCGATCGCGCTTTTCACAAAATGCGATCGCCCACGCCCGCCAGTTTGAGTGGGAACACAAGGCCGAACAAATTGTGGCGCTATATCGCGAGGTGCTAGCGGGTCGTCAGGAATCGCTGCCTGCTTTGGTCTAATTTTGGTCTAATTTTGGTAGGGCTTACGCAGTTGGACTATTTCTCGCGGGCTGCACCCGCGAGAAATAGTCCGAAATCCAAAAAATTCATCGCAGGTGCGTAAGTCCTGTTTGGTCTAGTTTTGGTCTAATAGTTGATCACCCAAAATCGCTACACCCTAACCCTACGCCGAAGGACTCAGAGCCGTCGGGTTTGTTTCCGAATTCGCGGCTTGGGCAGCCATTTCCTTGAGCCGTTTAATCCGTTCTTCAACAGGCGGATGCGTCATAAACAGGATCATTAGCCCTTCCCGCGACAGGGGATTCACAATGAACAATGGCGCAAAAGCTGGGTTGCCATGAATAGGAACCTTCTGTCCTGTGGCTTCCAGCACCTCCAGAGCGCGGACTAGTGCCAGCGGATTGCCCGTAATCTCAGCGGCTCCGGCATCGGCCGCAAACTCCCGCGTGCGAGAAATCGCCATTTGGATCAGCCCGGCCGCCAGCGGCCCTACGATCAGCAGAAATAAGATGGCGATGGGATTGTTGCCCCGCCGTCCTGCCCGCGACACCGGAAAATACAGTGCGCCCAGCGTCAGAATGCGCCCTAGGTAGGTGAGCGAACCCGCCAGAGTACCTGCTACGGCTTGGGTCAGCGTGTCCCGGTTGCGGACGTGGGTGAGTTCGTGGGCGATAACGGCATCTAGTTCATCGGGCGGTAGCAGCTTGATGATGCCTTCGGTGAGGGCGATCGCCGCGTGGTTGGGGTCGCGCCCGGTGGCGAAGGCGTTGGGCGATTCCGAGGGCACGATGTAAACCGAAGGCATGGGAATTTCAGCGCGAGCGCACAGGTTTTCAATGCGGTCGTATAGCGCTGGGGCCTCTTCTCGCGGCGTGGGCTTCGCCTGAAACGCCGCCAGCGCCGCCTGATCGGAATAATACCAAGAGCCAAAGCTGCTCAACGCCGCAAACGCCAGCCCGTAATATAGCCCGGTTTCGTTGCCCACCAGCAGATAGCCCGCCAGCACAATCAAGCCGCTGAGCAGCGCCAGCAGCGCCAGAGTTTTAAGCTGATTCATCCCCGCCATAGAACCCTCGTAAATCGACAAGTTTGCTTGAGGTTTCTACAGCATCGCAGAATCACGGCGAAGTGAGGTCTATCTGAGGAAAGAAAATTGGCGATCGCAAGATATTGCCGCCCCTCTCAAAAGAAGGAGACGGCTGAAAACTAGGCGCGGGCGGCGGCTTTGGCGGCTAGCGTTGCCAGACCAAAGCAGAGCAGCGCGTTTAGAGCTAGAAAACCACGGGCGATCGCCCCTGCACCCAGCCCCGCCACCTGCGGATCGACTACCGCGCTGATGCCCAGGCAGGCAGCCACGCCCAGCGTCGCGCCAATTGCCAGCCACTTGCCCCAGCAATGCCCCAGCAGCAGGGCCACCAGTCCAAAGGGAATCAGCACACTGGCAAACAGCGGATGCAGCGCTGCACTGCCAGACACTGCACTGCCCAGTTCGGGGATGGAGCTACCCAGCAGTCGGAAGGGATATTGCGGCAGGTCGTAAATATAAAAGCCCCGGAACGGGAAAAACCCGCTGCTGCCCACCACCAGCCCCAGCCCCAGCGACAGACTCAGCACAGGCACGTAGCGCCGCAGCAGCCACGCTAGCAGATATGACCCCAGCACCATGCCTAGCTTGGGCAGCAACGCCACCGCACCGCCATCAAACCAGAAGCGCAGGTTGAGATAGCCGTTGTCGCGCAGCCAGCGCAGGAAGTCCTTCACGTCCAAATTTTCCTGCTGGGCCAGGCGGACGGCGGCGTTGGCATCGAGCCGGCCTGCACCGAAGTAGTTGAGGGGGTCTTCGGTGACTTGGCGGGCGGAGGATTTCAGGATTTGGGCGATCGCCGCTGGTTCCGTAATGCCGACCGACTTCACCAGCGCAGCGACAGCAGCAACGTGGGGCGCAGCCATGCTGGTGCCCTGGAAGGCTCGCAAAGCAGGTTCGCCCGTTTCTGGATCAATCGTCTGCTGCAAGATGCCGCCTGCGTCGTTTTCGCCCTCAAACGCGCCGCCCGGTGCGGCAATGTCTACGCCCGCACCAAAGTTGGAATAGGGCGCTTTGGCTCCAGTGGCATCGACGGCCGACACAGCGATCACGTTGCCATAGCGGGCCGGAAACCCGGCAGCGTTTGTATTGGCATTGCCCGCCGCCGCGACAATCACCACGCCCTTGCTGTAGGCATAGTCGATGGCATCGCGCATCACGCCTGCGTCGCCGCTGCCGCCCAGACTGAGGTTAATCACGTCGGCCTCATGGTCGGCCGCAAAGCGGATCGCCTCGGCAATATCGGCCACCGTGCCGCCGCCCTCGGCACTCAGCACCTTCAGCGGCATCAGGCTGGCTTCGTAGGCAATGCCCGCCACGCCGAGATTATTGTTGGTGGACTGGGCGATGGTTCCAGCAACGTGGGTGCCGTGGCCGTTGTCGTCGATCGCCTCTTCTCGGTCGTTCACAAAGTCGTAGCCAGGGACAAATTTCGTCTGCTGCAAATCGGGCACTGGCGCGATGCCCGTGTCGATGACGGCAATGGTCATGCCTGCGCCCTTGCTCTCGTTCCAGGCGGACTCCATCTGGATGCTCTGGAGGTTCCATTGTTTGGGATAGTCGGGGTCATTGGGCACGTCGAGCGTGCGATAGATATAGTTGGGGTCGATGGATTCGGTGTAGCGGCGTAGGTCAGATCGGCGCAGCGCTCGCAGCGTCTGTTTGTCTCCCGGCAGAATGTAGACCTGCTCGGCTTGGGAAAAGGCGCTGTTGAGGTGTGGCGTGATGTTGAACTGTTGGGCGATCGCCCCTAGCTGCTGCTCCACTTCAGCAGCTACCAAGTCATCCCGAAAGTCCAGCACGATCGACTCATACTCGCCCCGACTGCCCAATCCAGGCGCATAACCCAGCGCCAAAATCAGTCCCGCCAAAAACAACCCAATCCACCACAGCCGCCCCATCGCTTCGACTCCCAGGAAGTGTTTCTTCCCAACGATAGCTCAGACGCTAGCGGAGTTGGCAGGCGAAGTTAAGAAGCGTGAGAGATCTGCACCTTAACTGGCTTCACGCTTGGGTTTCAAGCAAAGTTGCCCCAATTGCCAGTCTCTAAACAATTCGCTTTTCCAGATATTGCCCAATCATCTGCTGTTCGCCTTCGCGGGTGATGATGGTTTGGCGGGTGCGGTAAAGCTGTCCGATGAGCTTGATTTCTTCCTCAAAGGAGGAGCCTTTGTATTCGGTGCGGAGGCAGAGGGTTTGGGGATTGGTAAAGTAGTAGAGCGCGGTGACGGGCTTGGGGGTGGCAAAGCCGCGATCGCGGTACAGCAGATTTCCCATTGCGCCAAAGAGCGTAGAGCCTTTGGACTGGGTGCGTCCTGATACGGCTTCGGCGCTGTTCCATAGAACTTCAGTGCCGCAGGTGAGGCAGGTGTCGTCTTCTAGCTCGTGCAGGCGGGCGAGGTGGCGCAGTTCGTCGCAGCCCTGGGTCAAAAAGCGGACTTGAATCTGGCTGACCATTTCCTTCGTTTCGCCATCGGGCAGGGTATAGTAGCGTCGCTCAGAACGCCATTCGCCTGCGGACTGCTGAAAGAACTCGGCAATTTGAGAATCGCCTGTGGTCGTGGTCAAAGAAGTCTGAAACGTCACCGAACTGCCCTCACACTCACAACTAAGGTTAATAGAGTTAATGGGGAAACCTGCACTTTTGTCAACCAGTGCTTGCGCTTCTGTAATTCTTTTTAATATAACCCAGAGGATGGGATTTGAGGGGCCCCTTAATGGGTAATTATTCTCAGCGATCGCCCAGAGATACGCCCAGAGATACGCCCAGAGATACGCCCAGAGATACGCCCAG
>JBDNCP010000109.1:0-16533 GCA_046719575.1 Cyanobacteriota bacterium | reverse complement strand
CCTTTCAGGGACGCAGCGCTGATGGCTCCCTGCCATCCGCCGCCTTTAGCCGAGTGGGTACAGGCGGCAGAGGCGCAGGCGGTAACATCGACATTCGCAGCCGCAATTTGTTTGTGTTGGATGGGGCACGGCTTTTTGCGGGCACGCTCGGTCAGGGCGACTCTGGTGACATTATCATCAACGCAACTGGCCGAGTCCGCTTTGCAGGAACAGGCCCCAGCGGACAGATTAGCGTGGCCTTTAGCAACGTTGAAGGAAATGCAGTAGGAAATGGCGGCGATATCAACGTTACGTCCAATAGTCTGGAGTTAGCTGATGGGGCACAACTGGTGGCCAGCACGAGCGCGCAGGGGAATGCAGGTGATGTGATTCTTCGAGTGGGCGATCGCATTTTTCTCTCTGGCACAGGCACAGGCATCTTCAGCAATGTAGAACCTGGTGGAATCGGACAAGGCGGCAGGGTCAATATCAGAACCGGATCGCTGGCTATCACCCGTGGGGCCCAACTAGTTGCAAATACACGCGGAGAGGGCAATGCAGGCAACATTCGGGTGATCGCAACGGGCAATGTCCGGCTGGCAGGCTTCACCAATGAAACAGGGCGCTCCAGCGCTCTATTTACCAATACGAATTCTGGCGCACAGGGGCGCGGCGGTGAGATTTTCATTCGAGCTGATCGTCTGCGAATTCTAAATGGGGCCGTAATCTATGCGATCAGCGAAAACAATCGGCGGGGCGGCAGCATTCGCCTATCGGTCAATGAGTTTGAGGCAACAGGCGGCGGCCAGGTGATCGCCAGCGCGCTGCGGCGGGGGCGGGCAGGCAGCATTACGCTCGACGGGGGCGAGATTGCGTTTTCGGGCAGCGACCCAACGGTGGGCGATCGCCGCGAGAAATTTGGCACGGCCGTCGCCAATGCAGGCGATGGACAGAGCGGTCTGTTTGCCGACACACAGCCCAACTCCAGAGGGCGCGGCGGCAGCATCACCGTGCGCGGTGGCAGCTTGCAAATTCGTGATAGTGCCACCATTTCTGCCCAAACCGCAGGGCAAGGAGATGCGGGCAATATCAATATCGCGATTCGCGGCCGCACGCAGATCAGCAATGGAAACATCACAGCAGCCGGACGATTTGCCGCAGGCGGCAGCATCACGCTTCGCACAGGCAGCCTGAACCTCACCGACAACGCCGCGATTACCGCAGAAAACACAGGCGGGCGCACGGCGGGGAACATCACGCTGAACGTGGGCGATCGCACGTCTCTGACCAACAGCAACATCACCGCCGCCAGCCGCCGGGACGCAGGCGGGAACGTCACGCTGAACACGGGCAGTCTGTTCCTGACCGAACGCGCCGCGATTACGGCCGCCAGCAGGGGGCGCGGCACAGCAGGCAATCTTCGCATCAACACGCGCGATCGCCTGCAAATGGTTGACAGCGACATCACCACCCGCGCCCGGCGCTCCTCCGGCGGCAATATTGAGATCAACACGGGCAATTCGCGCAGCACTGCTAGCGGAAATCGCGCCTCCAGCAGCATCATTCTGCTCGAAGGCGACAGCGACATCACCACCGAAAGCAAACTCGACGGCGGCAACATCACTATCGGCGGCGCGGGCGTGGTCGCCTTCGACGACAGCGACATCATTAGCCGGGCCGCCGAGGGGCGCGGCGGCAACATCACCCTACCGCCCTTTTTCAGCGAGACGAATCCTCCCGGTCGTGCCGATCATTTCGACGGCAACGATCAGGTCGATCTAAACGCATCGGGACTAACCGCCCCTGGACAGATCACGACGCCCGACACCAGCGGGGTTCAAAATAGCCTCACGCCGCTGGCGGATACCTCGATAGACGAAGGGCGACTCCTGGCAAATAGCTGCGTGGTGCGCGATCGCCAATCGGGTCGCTTTGTCATCACGGGAGCCGGGGGCTTGCCCTACGCACCAGGGAATGCCTCGCTGTCGCCCTTCCCCACGGGCGACGTGCAGCCGCTACCCGAAACGGCCCCAGAGCCGCCGCCCCAGAGCCGTTCCTGGCAGCCCGGCGATCCAATCATCGAACCGCAGGGCTTGTATGAATTAGCCGACGGGCGGCTCGTGCTGAGTCGAGAATGCAGCCCTGAGAGAAACCAGTAGCGCGATCGCCAGACTTCGCCTAAGACAGCGGAGCAATCACAATTGGCAAAACGGGTGGCTCTGGCTCCATGGGTGACAGGCTGGGGCGGACGTGAATCAGTGACGGCTTGATCAGCCGCACAGCAGGGCCAGGCTCCACGGGTTCATCACCGCCGTCTCCAACGCTGGTAAAGCAAATCGTTGGGTCTTCAGGAAAATAGCAAAAAGGCACCACCACACCACCCAAATCTGCCGCAGTACCCGGATTCGGCTGTACCTGAGTTGCGGGGGTCGCGGGAACCTCCGCCGCGCTGGCCCGCTGGACAAACGACCCGCCCAACACGCCAAAAAAACCAAAAATCATCGTACCGACCGTCAGCGTAATCAACGTCCAATCAAAAATCGAACGCTCGAATTCGGGAACCGGGGACAGCGGAAAGGCGACATTACGAATAGCATTCTGAACAGACTTGGAAATAGAAGTGGAATCAGGTGTGGGAGCGAGTGTGGCAAGCATGGGTTAATGTCCTCTTCTGAATTGATTAGGGGGGCATACAATCAGACCGGAACAGATTTCGGAATCAAGTGCGATCGCCCTGATGGCCTGTTGTTTGGATTCACTCGGATGCTGCATTTCTATACTTGTTAGCCTACCGAGATGCACTCAAGAAGTCACTACGTCTTTGCGCCGACCCGCAGTCCAAAATAGGACACTGCCAGTGCGGGTTTATGATCGAGAGCTTGCGCTTTTGTGCAACCCGTTTTGATTAGGACTTACGCACCTGCGATGAACTTTTTGGATTTCGGACTATTTCTCGCGGGCTGCGCCCGCGAGAAATAGTCCAACTGCGTAAGCCCTAAAACGAATAAGCAGGCGCTTCAGCAGCCTGTTATTTTGCCTAAAGACTTGCTCAAAAATCGCCCGAATGGTGGTGTCTGCGCGATCGCCCCTACCCCTAGCATAAATGGGGACATTGCCTGAAACTCTTTCATTCTGAAGGATTGCCTTGCCGCCCTTAAAACTTGCGAATCACAAGCCATCTTTGAGTGTCCGTTCACCCAACCAAGAATCGGGGTTAATCTCTGCCTTGCTAGCCTACACAGCATGGGGGTTACTGCCTATTTATTGGAAGGCTTTTGGTTCTATTTCTTCGGTGGAAGTATTGAGCCATCGGTTCTTTTGGTCGGCAGTGTTTTTGACGGGTGTGCTAATCGTGCAAAATCGGCGGGCGGAGTTACGGGCTGTAGGGCAATCGCCCCGCACGCTGGGCATTCTACTGGCGACGGCGCTGCTGCTGGCATTTAACTGGGGGCTATATATCTATGGCGTGAATAGCGGTCGCGTCGTGGAAACCAGTTTGGGATATTTTATTAACCCGCTAGTCAGCGTGCTGCTGGGCTTTGTGGTGCTAAAGGAGCGGCTGTACTGCGGACAGCAGTTAGCCGTGGCGCTAGCAACGCTAGGGGTGATTTATTTTATCTGGCAGCTTGGTACGGTGCCCTGGATTGCGCTGTTCCTAGCGCTTTCCTTTGCGCTGTATGGACTCGTGCGAAAAATTACTCCCGTTTCGCCTGTCGTTGGGCTAGCTGTAGAGGCGTTATGGATTTCTCCCGCAGCTATCTTATTGATTAGCTTTGGTGATGTGACAGGCATCGGCCACTTTTCCGACAGTTTGCGGCTGATGCTGCTGTTTATGGGCTGTGGCATTGTCACGTCGTTACCGCTGCTGTGGTTCAACAACGCCGCCAAGCAGCTGCAACTTTCGACGCTGGGCTTTATGCAATACCTTGCGCCCAGTTTGCAACTTCTCCTAGGCGTGTTTGCCTACCACGAACCCTTCACGCCTGCCCACGCGGTCGCTTTTAGCTGTATCTGGTTGGCGTTACTGATCTATTCCACAACCTCCTGGCTGCGATCGCGCCCCTAGCATTTCTACTCGGCGGGCTTTTCTGGCGATCGCCCCTGAGCAGCGCTCTTGCCAAGCAGCGCGAGCAGACCCAGCATCACACTCGGCGCAGGAACCGCCCTTACGCCGACTTCGCTTGCTTTAAACTCAACCAGAAACTCAACCAGCCGAAAATGCTCATTCTCAGTAATTACTCGGATATACTTACTGGTTTTTTGTTAAAAAAACATAAACTTCAGACCGAGAGATGAAAACTGGTGATAAAAGCTGAAAGTGCCTACTCTGAAGGTTTTGAACCACCAAGAACTAGAAATGATCATTTGGCTGCTTCATGAAAATTTCATGATTTTGCCTTCGTTTATGAAGATCATGCAAACCTTTATTGATGATAACATCGTGCTTTTACGAGTTCCGGTTAGTCTACATAACTTCTAGCACTAAATGATACTGATAACGGGATGAGCATCTGTTCTATAGTCCATGGTGCTAGCTGAATTGCGCTAGTTTTGGTGATCTAAATCGAGGTTTGAGAGGTTTGAATTATGTTCTAAAGACTTTGACAATCCAAGAGTTATTGAAATGTGGTCAGGCTGCTGATCATGGTTAAATCATCTAGGTTTTTGTCAATGTTTTGAACGTTATGTTTTGAGCGTTATCCAAACGCTTCCCGTTTTGCTCATGGCTGGGATATTGAACTAGTTAGATACAGAGTTTCTAACCATGAAAGTTGCGCTGGTACATGACTATCTAACTCAGCGGGGTGGGGCAGAGCGGGTTTTTGAACTGCTATGCCGATATTTTCCGAATGCCGATATTTACACGTCTTTGTATGATCCGGAGCGCACGATTGAACTGGGCGATCGCCAAGTGCGAACCACTCTATTGCAGGCAATGCCCAATGCCTCTAAATATTTCAGGCTGCTGGCTCCGTTTTATTACCCAGCGTTTCGTGCGCTCGATTTGCGAGATTACGATCTGATCGTGAGCAGCAGTACCAGCTTTGCAAAAGCCGTCCGAAAAGGGAACCACGCGAAGCACATTTGCTTTTGTCATAACGTGCCTCGATTTCTTTGGGATACGCAAAACTATCTGCGTGAATATCGAGATTTTCAGACGTTTTATCCCGCTATCGACATTATTTTCAAGATGTTGAGAAAGGCCGATCTGGCCTATGCCCAAGAGCCAGATCTGTATATTGCCAATTCCAACACAGTGGCTCGACGAATTGAAGCGCTGTATAACCGTCCAGCCGTGACGGTGAATTATCCAATCGATGCTGGTCTGTTTCAGTTTTCAGCCGAGAAGGATGACTTTTATCTGACTTCGGCGCGGCTATTGGGATACAAACGAGTGGATGTAATTGTGGAAGCGTTTAGCAAGCTGGGCTGGCCACTGCTGGTGTCGGGGGAAGGGCCAGACCGTAAGCGACTGGAGGGCATGAGCGCTAGAAATATCCAGTTCTTGGGATATGTCAGCGATGAGGAGCGGGCGAGCCTGCTGGCGCGGGCAAAACTGGTGGTGGTCGCAGCGCTGGAAGACTATGGGCTGGTGCCTGTAGAAGCAAATGCCAGCGGGACACCCGTGGTGTCTTATGGCGCGGGTGGCGTTCTAGATACCCAGATTCCAGGGCTAACGGGGTTATTCTTTCAAGAGCAGACAGCCGCTTCGCTAGAGGCGACGCTGCTAGAGGCGGTGCAGATGCAGTGGGACTATTCCAGGATTCGGGATCACGCGCTGAGTCGGTTTACGAAGAAGGTCTTTTTTGACAAGATTGGACAGATTATCGACGAGTTTTGCGATCGCCGGACGGTTGCGTTTAGCTCGGTGAGTCTGGCTCGATGAGTCTGGCTGACTCGGTTCGTTTCATTTGTTTCAAGTGTTTCAAGGTATTCTCTGTGTGTCTTCTGTTTCAGTTTTTTTCTAGAGTATTCATCCAGCGTATTCATTCAGGGTGTTTGCTTAGCCGGGTCTTAATTAGGTCATCAGCACAGGTCACCAGCACAGGTCATAAACACAGGTCATAGAGGTCACTACCGGAGTTCCAGATTTTGAGTTTATGCGGGATGAGGAATCATGCTTGAGGCAAAACTGAATGGGGCAGCCGACTCGGAACTCGGCTATGGGCAGCTATTTGCCACACTGATGCGGCGGCGGCTGTTGCTGCTGGGGGTGCTGCTGAGTACGATGGCGGTTTCAACCCTGCTGTCGGCCCGCAAGGACGCAACTTATCGCAGTTCTATGCAACTCCTAGTGGAGTCGAACTATGAGCAGAAGGCAAATCTGCGGGGCGCGGTGCCAGAGACGCTGTTTACGGCTCCAGCGGCCGTCGAAATCGACTATGCCACGCAAATTCGCCTGATGCAGAGTCCCATTTTGTTGGGGCGGGCGGTGGAGGCGTTGCAGTCTGAGTATCCTGACCTGGGTCTGGAGGATTTGAAGCGGGGACTGGCGGTGAGCCGTGTGCTGGAAACTGAAGACAAGATTGAGACAAAAATTCTCCAGGTGGACTATACCAGCGGCGATCCGCTAAAGTCGCAGCGGGTGCTGGAGGTGATGAAAAATGTCTATCTAGCCTATAACCTGGAGCAGCAAAAGCTCCGCCTGAGCAACGGTCTGTCGTTTATCGACGAGCAGTTGCCCACGGTGCGCGAAGAGGTTGCGAATGCAGAGCGATCGCTCGAAGATTTCCGGGAAGGGCAAGGCATCATTGACCCAGAGCAGCAGGCCACGGAGTTTGCGAAGGCGCTAAATGCGATCGCCGAACAGCGCCGCGCTATCCAGGCTGAGTTTCAGGATAATCAGATGCGGTTTCGCGACCTCCAACAGCAGCTTGCCCGCACACCCCAGGGCGCGATCGTTGCCTCGCGCCTGAGCCAATCGCAGCGGTTTCGCAACCTGCTGACCTCGCTGCAAGAGACGGAACTGGCGCTGGCGGAGCAGTTGGTCACTTACACCGAGCGATCGCCCACGGTTCGCAGCCTAGCCCAGCAGCTTGAACGAGAGCGGGCTTTGCTCCAGCAAGAGGCAAGACGCATCCTGGGCGATCGCGCTGAACTTTCCGAAGAAAAGCTTTATACCGAAGCCCAGATGGGCGAGGTGGAAATGGGGTTAGCTGGGCAGTTGGTGGCTACGCAAACCAATCTGGTGGGTTTGCAGGCCCGCGATCAAAGCCTGGCCAGAGCCGAAACCCAGCTTCGCAACGAGCTAAACCAGTTTCCGCAGTTGATTGCTGAATACAACCGCCTCCAGCCCGACATCACCACCAAGCGCGAAACCCTCCAGCAGCTTTTGAAGGCGCGTCAAGAGTTGGCCATTGAAATTGGGCGTGGCGGCTACAACTGGCAGGTGGTGGAAGCGCCAGAGCGGGGCATTAAAACGGGCCCAAGGGTGCTGACCGATCTGCTGCTGGGTACGGTGCTGGGGCTATTTTTGGGTGCAATGGCGGTGTTCTTGCGCGAGTCGATGGATGATGTCATTCACTCGCCCGAAAAGCTGACAGAGACCGTAGCCCTGCCGCCGCTGGGCATCGTGCCCAAACTCCCGCGCAGCATTGTGGGTCAGCGCCTGCCGCTGGGGGTTCCGTTGTCGCTGTCTGGGCGATTGCCCGCTGCCCTGCCCATGCTGCAAGCCGCTCAGTGGCCACTGTTTCGGGAGTCGATGGATCTGGTCTACAAGAGCCTGCGGCGCAGCAGTCCTGCATCGGCGCTGCGCTCCCTCGCGGTTACCTCTGCTCTGGCAAACGAGGGTAAAACGCTGGTGTCGATTGGTCTGGCGCTGAGCGCCGCAAGGCTACATCAGCGGGTGCTGCTGATCGATGCCAACCTGCGATCGCCCAGCCTGCACCAACAACTTAACCTGCCCAACCGCCAGGGACTCTCCACCCTGCTCAGCGGCGAAGATCGGCAACCCCTGCTGCACAGCATTGGCGCAAATACTGATGTGCTAACGGCGGGGCCGTTGTCCAGCGACCCGGTGCGCCTGCTGAGTTCTGACGAACTGCGGGACTGGATTAGAGCCTTTGAAAAAGACTATGACCTGGTGATTCTGGATTCCTGCGCCGTGTTGGGCGTTGTGGATGCGATTCAAACCGCTTCGCTGTGTGAGGGAGTTGCCGTCGTCGCTCGCCTCGACAGCGTTTCCCAGTCCAGCTTGATTCAGGCTGCAACAGCGCTAAACGGCTTGAACGTGATTGGCATGATTGCCAACAATGTCAAGGGCGCTCAGGTCGCCTACGGTCGCCCGTCTGGACTGGGAGCGCTATTTGCTGAATCCGCCTCTAATCGCGACACTGCCGAGTCAGCAGGACGAGATGCCGCCTAGCGAAGGAGGAAAAGCGCCTTAAAGAGCCGAATCGAGACCCCGGATCATTCAATTGTTTTGTTGCTCCGCCCATGTTTTTCAAACTGCCGCAACTCATTCGCAAGCCCCTCAGAGCAACTCGGTTTTGGCAAGAAAACTACTTGATCTTGAGGGAGTTCAAAAGCTTTCGCTGGCTGGCGATCGCCGCAGTTTGTTTTGCGCTTTTGGCATCCGTTACGGAAGGCTTTGGGCTGGGTTTTTTGCTCGCCTTTTTGCAAAGTCTTACCTCACCGGAGGCACCGCCTGTCCAGACTGGGTTCAAATGGTTTGATGTTTGGATATTGGGCACCACTGCCCCAGTAAATCAGCGACTTTATCGCGTGTCTGGGCTGATTGTGGCGGCGACCTGCATCCGGGCTGTGTTCAATTACCTGGCGCAATATTACACGCTGACGAGTGAAGTTACCCTGATTGATCGACTCCGCAAGCGCGTATTTGAGCAGCTTCAATCGCAGCGTCTCGGCTATTTTTCTCAGACTCGATCCGGAGAGCTGGTCGATGTGTTAACCAGCGAAATGGAGCGAATCAGAAATGCGTTTGGAGCGATGTCATTTCTGATGACCCGCGCCTTTACGCTGCTGGTATATGCGATCGCCATTCTTCTATTGTCCTGGCAGCTTTCGCTAATTTCAATCCTCCTCTTTGGCGGGCTGGCGTTTGGATTTTCTAAGCTAAACAAGCGGGTACGGCGGCGCAGTGCAAAAACCTCTCAAGCTAGCGGACGACTAACGTCTATCGCCATCGAATTTATCAACGGAATCCGCACCGTACAGGCCTTTTCTTCCCAAGATTTTGAACGTCGGCGATTCTATCAGGCGAGTACAGCACTGGTTCAAGAATGGAAAACGGTCTATCGCCTGTCTTGTTTGGTGCGTCCTCTTGCAGAAGCCTCAGCGACATTTGTGCTAGTGGGCATGATCATCCTGGCGCTGACCAGTCGCATTATGCCCGTTGCGTCGCTGCTGACGTTTTTGTTCATTTTGTTTCGCATGGTTCCCTATAGCCAGGATTTGCTGGGCGTATTCTCCCATCTCAGCACGATGATGGGGTCTGTGGAAAACATCAAGCGGCTCCTGAGTGACGAAGGTAAGCAATTTTTTATCGACGGAACGCGCAGTTTTTCTGGTTTGTCTCATGCGATTGAATTTGTATCTGTTAACTTTGGCTATGACCCCGATTATCTGGTATTAAAAGACATCAATCTTTGCATCGAAAAAGGCAAGACCACCGCATTGGTTGGGGCATCGGGTTCTGGTAAATCTACGCTGGCAGATTTGATTTCTCGATTCTATGACCCGACTACTGGGCAGGTACTTTTAGATGGGATTGATTTACGAGAATTTGAGATCGATTCTGTTCGCTGTCGCTTAGCTATTGTTAGCCAGGACACGTTTATTTTTAATGCGTCTGTGCGGAGCAATATTGCCTATGGTTCAGAACACGCCACCGATAGCGAAGTGTATGAAGCCGCACGGTTGGCAAACGCGCTGGAGTTTATTCTAGAGATGCCGGAAGGGTTTGAAACGACACTGGGCGATCGCGGTGTGCGGCTGTCGGGCGGGCAGCGCCAGCGGATTGCGATCGCCCGTGCGCTGTTGCGAAACCCAGAAATCCTGATTCTAGACGAGGCCACCAGTGCCCTGGATTCGGTGTCTGAAAAGCTGATTCAAGAAGCGCTCGAAAAGCTTTCGGTCGGGCGAACAGTGCTGGCGATCGCCCACCGTTTATCCACCATTTCAGGAGCAGACAACATTGTAGTGCTAGAACAAGGAAGAATTGTCGAACAGGGTGGCTATCGAGAACTCATCGAGCGGCGCGATCGCTTTTGGAGATACTACCAAATTCAGCAGGCATCCTGAAGTGAGGAAAATGTCGATTAAGACGTTGAAATATCCATCCACTAGCATCCATGAATAGAGATTCTCCAGAATAAAGAATCATAACTAAACAAAGACGAAAGGCGGTTAAAGGAAAGCGATTAAGTATAGCCCAATGAATCATCCAACTGCACTCGTAAGCGTTATTATTCCTACTTATAATCGTCCGACTTTTTTGCAGGCGACGCTTCAAAGTGCGGTTCGGCAAACCTATCAAAACATTGAGATCATTGTCTCCGATAATTGCAGTCCGAAAGATCCGAGCGCACTAATCGAGTCCTTTCAGGATTCTCGGATTCGATTTTGGCGAAATGAGAGGAATGTGGGTCTTTTTGCAAACGCGATACATGCTGCCAGACTAGCGCGAGGAAAATATCTAGCATTCTTGCATGATGATGATCTTTGGAGCGATCGCTTCTTAGAAAGCTTGCTGCCAGCGCTGGAGCAATATCCGGAAGCAGCACTTGCTTTTTGTGACCAGTTCATCATCGACGAGGCTGGGAAAATTAACCCAGTGGTGACTCGCAGAATGACGCGGGCCTATCGACGCGATCGCCTCCAAAGTGGACTCTACCAGCCTTTTGTCGAGATTGGTCTAGTTCATAAATCTGTCCCTAGTGTTGCAGGTGCTGTGATTCGGAAAGAAGCGATAGATTGGGCAAGTATTCCACCCGAAGTGGACAGGATGCATGACCTTTACATTACCTATCTATGCTGCAAAGACGGGCAAGCTGCTTACTATCTTGCCGACAAGTTGGTTTACCACCGAGAACATCAAAACACGGATACCTTTTTAAGCGGGCGACGCAATGGGCTTGCCAAGATTTCTAAAGCCAAAGTAGAGATCTTTTGCTATCAGCGCTTTCTTCAAGACAGCAACCTGCACCCATTTAGATCTCATTTCAAGAAGCTTCTGCTACACGCCCAAACAACTTTGGGCATTGGACTTCTGTTAGCAAGTCGCCCGTCCGAAGCCCGAATTCATCTATTTCAATCGCTCAAGGGTCGATTTTTTAGCATGAGGACTTTGGTTGCGCTACTGCTAAGCTTGCTGTGTTCGCTAGTGCTAGTGGAGCGATCGCACGACGACGATTCAGACCACTTTCTAAGCCTCGATCGAGTCGAATCGATCCGGATTTCTCAGAGCATTCAGGACACGTTTAATCATACTGCTCATTAGCTCCTATCTAAGTCCAATAAGTCCAATAAGTCCAATAAGTCCAATAAGTCCATTCATTTTGCCAGATTTACGCTTTGCATCTACCCGCTCACAAATCTCAGCCCATGAAAGTTAGTGTCATCATTCCCTGTCTAAACAATGCGTCTACCCTGGCCACACAGCTTGCAGCCCTGGCAGATCAGCAGTATGCAGAGCCGTGGGAAGTGATTGTGGCAGACAACGGCTCTACTGATGAAACAGTGGCAATTGCGGAGCAGTTTGGCGATCGCCTCCCCAATCTGCGCGTGTTGGATGCCTCCAGAATCGGCGGCAGCGCCCATGCCCGCAACATGGCAGCGGCAGCAGCAAAAGGCGAGTTTCTGCTGTTTTGTGATGGAGATGATGAGGTCGGCGCGGGCTGGGTTGCTGCGATGGCTGCTGCTCTAGAAGAGTCGGATTTGGTGGGTGGGTATATGGAGTATTGGCGACTGAACGAACCCTGGCTAGTGCGGGCCTACGGTTACGAAAATGGGTTGAAGCTGTTTGAATCGGGATACCTGAAGTTTGCCAGCGGGTGTAATTTGGGAATTCGTCGCACTGTTCACGATGCTATTCATGGGTTCGACGAAACGCTGCTGCGACTTCAAGACGTGGACTATTCCTGGCGCGTTCAGCAGGCTGGATTTAAGCTGGGCTATGCGCCCAACGCGGTGGTTCACTTTCGCTTGCGAAACAGTATTCGGAGTGTGTGTCGTCGAGCCTTCAAGTTTGGATACACTGAGCCGTTCCTCTATCAAAAACATCGAGACAAGGGAATGCCCCAAATCTTGAGCTGGAAGTCAATTGCCAAAACGGTTGCCCTGTTCCCAGTGCGCCTGATTGGTTCACTGCGCGATCGCGCTCTTTTGTGCAAGGTGCTGATGGAAGGCTGCTGGCGTGGCGGCGAACTGTATGGCTGCATCAAACATCGCTATTTGCCGCTTTAGCACGGCTGGAGGGAGCGCGAGTGAAGCTTTGCATTGTGACGCATCGAGTGGTTCTAGGAGACGGGCAGGGGCGCGTCAATTATGCCATCGTGCAGCACGCGCTGGCGGCGGGGCATCAGGTGACGCTGCTGGCCAGCGAGGTTGCGCCCGATCTGGCGCAGCATCCGCAAGTGGTTTGGGTGGCGCTGCCTGTTGCCGGAATACCGACGGAGCTGCTGCGAAACCTGCTTTTCTCCTGGCGAAGCGGTCGCTGGCTGCGGCGACATGGGTCTGAGTTTGATGTCATCAAGCTCAACGGCGCGATTACTAATTTTCCGGCGGCGGTCAATGCGGTGCATTTTGTCCACCATGACTGGCTGCGATTCACAAAGGGACCCCTGCGGGAATCGCCCACTTATCAAACCTCCGGACTGCGCGATCTCTACCAGCAGATTTACACCCGCCTGAATGCCCATTGGGAAAAGCGGGCATTTCAGCAGGCGACGGTGTTGGTGGCGGTTTCTCGGCAGGTCGAGCAGGGGTTACTCAAGCTGGGAATACCCGCTGCAAAAATTCGAGTGGTGCTGAACGGCGTAGATATCGCAGCATTTGCGCCAGGTTTTGCTGAGCGCGATCGCTGGGGATTGCCGAAGAACGTGCCGATGGGGCTGTTTGCAGGAGATATCAAAACCCCTCGCAAAAACTTAGACACGGTGATTCGCGCCCTGACTCAGGTTTCTGGGCTGCATCTGGTGGTGGCGGGCGATCTGCGAGGCAGCCCCTACCCTCGCTTGGCGAAAGACCTGGGGGTGGGCGATCGCGTTCATTTTTTGGGCTATCGCCGCGACCTCAAAGACCTGATGAAAGCCGCCGATCTGTTCATTTTCCCATCCCGCTATGAAGCTTGCTCATTGGTGCTGCTGGAAGCCCTGGCTACCGGACTGCCCGTGGTCACTGCGGCAACCACCGGCGGCGCAGAAATTGTCACTCCTGATTGCGGCGTGGTGCTGCCCGATCCCAACGATGTGGATCAGCTTGCCCAGGCGCTACGCACGCTGATCGCTAACCCAGAGCGGCGATCGCAGATGGGACTCGCAGCCCGCCGCCGCGCCGAAGCCCACACTTGGGAGGGGATGGCTCAGCAATATTTAGACCTGTTTGATTCTCTACGCCCCGATTCTCAATGCCCCCCTGCCGCTGCCAAGCCTGGAGTTGCTAATCCTGAAGCTGGTAATCATGAAGCTGACTGTTCTCGTTCCTACCTATCGTCGCGTTAATGACCTGCGGCGCTGTCTGGCGGCTCTGTGTCAGCAAGCGCGATCGCCCGATGAGGTGATCGTGGTGGTGCGCGATACGGATTGCGACACTTGGGCCTTCCTCTGTTCCGAAGATTGCCCCACCGTACCCAATCTGCGAACTGTAAACGTGGCTGTGCCGGGAGTCGTGGCGGCCATGAACCGGGGCTTGGCGGTAGCGCAGGGCGATGTGATCTGCTTCACAGACGACGACGCTGCGCCCCACCCAGACTGGCTGCATCGCATCGAGCAGCATTTCCTGGCTGATCCTCAACTGGGCGGACTGGGCGGGCGCGATCGCCTTCAGCATTTGCCCGATTCCCTCACCGGCCACCCCTGCACCGTCGGCAAGCTGCAATGGTTTGGTCGGCCCATCGGCAACCACCACCTGGGCATGGGCGCGGCGCGAGAGGTCGATATCCTGAAAGGCGTGAACATGAGCTTTCGCCGAATGGCGATCGCCCACCGATCCTTCGACACCCGAATGCGCGGCACGGGGGCCCAGGTTCATTTTGAAATGGCCTTCTGTCTAGCGCTGCGGCGCGACGGCTGGCGACTGGTCTATGATCCAGCAGTCTTGGTCGATCACTACCCCGCGCCCCGGTTCGATGAAGACCAGCGCCACCAGTTCAGCGCGATCGCCCGCCAAAACGCCGTTCACAACGAAACCCTAGCCCTACTGGAACACTTTTCACCTGTGCAACGCGGGATATTCTTGCTCTACGCCGTGCTACTGGGGCATCGGGATGCCTTTGGGCTGGCGCAGCTAGTGCGACATTTCCCCCAGCAGCGCGATTTGGCCCTGCGGCAGTGGATAGCGGCCATGCAGGGACGATGGCAGGGCGTTCAGACTTGGTGGGCCAGTCGAAAGCCGGATCAGGGGGGCGGGGTTGGAGAGCAGGAGTTGGGGATGGGCGGGTAGGAGAAGGGGGTTGGACTTAGATTTTGGGTTTTGGGTTTTGGGTTTTGGATTTTGGATTTTGGGTGGCGCTTTGAGTGATTGCCTCAAGAGGCTGACTGAGTATTCTCCTGTGCCTTAGATTTTCGCTGTTGTAAACCTATGGAAGTCATTTCGAGTCCGCAGCCTAATGCCAGTCAGTCCTTGCCCGGATGGATTGCGATCGCCGGGGTGTTTGGCATTGCCACACTGGGGGCCCTGGTAGGGGCAGGGAGCCTAGTGCGGCTGTTTTTTCCGGCCTCGGCGCTGCTAGTGGCGGTGTTGCTCTACTTCCGCTATCCGCTGCTCTATGTCGGGTTTGCCTGGTGGGTTTGGTTCCTCACACCGCTGCTGCGGCGCGTCAGCGATTACAACAGCTTTTGGGACGAAAAGGGCGTTATCCTGCTTGCGCCTTACCTGGTCACATTTGTCAGCGTGTTGACGCTGGTGCGCTATCTGCCCCGCACGCCAAAAATGGGCGGGCTGCCCTTTGTACTGGCGATGGCGAGCGTGGTCTATGCCTTTTTGATCGGACTCATTCTCGGTAATCCACCGCTTGCTGTCATTCGTTCCTTCCTCGACTGGATTTGCCCAATTCTATTTGGCTTTCACCTGTTTGCAAACTGGCGCGACTATCCCAGCTACCGCAGCAACTTTCAGCGCGTGTTTCTCTGGTGTGTCTTACTCACGGGTCTTTACGGCATCTATCAGTTTATGGTTGCGCCGCCGTGGGACGGTTTTTGGCTGATTCGCACCAAGCTAGTCAGCTTTGGCAAGCCAGAGCCGTTTGAAATCCGCGTCTGGAGTACCATGCACTCGCCTGGCCCGTTTGCCGTGGTGATGATGGCAGGGCTGCTGCTGCTGTTTTCTGAGCGCAGCGTATTGGGCATTCCCGCAGCCGTCAGCGGCTATCTGTCTATTCTGCTGAGCATGGTGCGCTCGGCTTGGGGTGGCTGGGTGGCGGGGCTGTTGGCCGCCTTTGCTTCTACCACGCCCAAGTATCAAATGCGGCTGGTGGTCACGATTTTGGTGCTGGTGCTGTGCGTCACGCCGCTAACGGCGTTGGAGCCATTTGACGAGGTGATTAGTGAACGGGTCGAGTCGATTTCCAACCTTGCCCGTGACCAGAGTTTCCGCGATCGCTCTCGAAACCACGAACGCGATTTCAACGTGGCTGTTACACGAGGGCTGGGGCGCGGCATGGGCAGTACGTGGATTGTCAATGAGCGCAATGGCAAGCTGGAAATGATCGTCCTGGATAGCGCCATTCTCGATATTTTCTTTACGCTGGGCTGGGCAGGAGCGCTGCCCTATTTGGGAGGGGTTATCTTCCTGTTGGTGAGTCTGTTCAAAGATTCTGCTGCTCGCGCCGACTCGTTTGCTAGCACTGCGCGGGGCATTTCGCTGGGGGTGTTTTTCCAGTTCATCTTTAGCAGCGTCATGCTGGGCCTGTCAGGCATGATTCTATGGGGCTTTATGGGCATTGCCCTGGCCGCCAGTCGCTATCATCTCCATCGCAAAAATCTGCTGAAGGTGTTGTAGCGTTTGCGGGAGAGCGATGGGCGATCGCTCCATAGTCCGAGCAATAACCAGAAGAGTTTTGCGTGAATCGCCAATCCAAAATGGAGCATTGATATACAATCCTGAGCCTCTCGTAGTGGTCTGGCAGGGCTTGAAGATGAGACTTCTTGTGTGAATGGTGGCGCGGTACCGCCGCGCCACCATTCACGCCCTCAAAACAGCATTCACGCAAGAGGTTTCGTAAGCTGTGGGGATCAACGTGGGCCTATAGGTGCTTTAGCCCCGTGGTTGCCTGAGCCTTGCGGTGGTTGGGCTTGCTACGCAGAGAGCGTCCGGCGCTTGGTAATTAGGCGATAGACCTCGATAATATCGCCTTCCTGCCAGTCCTTGAAGTTG
>JBDNCP010000108.1:0-16582 GCA_046719575.1 Cyanobacteriota bacterium | reverse complement strand
GGGCGATCGCCTTTTTTCGTGGCTCTACTCCCGACACCCAGCCGCACGAAACTGCTCCATCAGCGCTGCGGGCCAGGTTGGGTCAATTGCAGGCGGCCGCTGGGAGGCATAGACCTGCATATTCCCCGTTGGCTCGACGGTTGCCAAAAACTCGCTTTCGTAGTCTGATACAGATGCTTGCCGCAGGAGCGATCGCGCAGATTGCGTATTGCTAGCCAGCAGTTGCCCCTCCGCCACCTGCCCCACCGAAAACTCCAGCGGTGTGTTGTAGACCTCAAATGGCACGGTTACGGTTTCTTGCTTGCTGTAGCGCACCAGGCAGACGCGCCCCGGCACTGCCGACGGAAACACCGTCATGAAGTAATGCGGAATCATGTCCCACTCTTTTTCCCAGGTTCCCAAAAACGGGGCAATGTCTGGGTCTGTCTCTGCCCAGGCTTGTCGATAAGCCAGCAGTTCTGGGGAAATCGGCGACCCCACCGAGCCAAGCTTCCCCAGACCCAGCAAGTCCAGATCGGACTGAATCCGCTGCTGCATCTCGGCTTCTGCTTGACGGAGCGCGTCGTCTGCAAGCGGCGGCCGCAGTGGCGCATCTACCGGATTCAGCACCACATCGGGGACAGGAGTCTCTACGTCTGGTGTGGAAGTGGTGCAGGCCATGGCCGCGCCCAGTCCCGCTATCATCACCAGTGCGATTGCCCACTTTGCTTGTATTGCTCGAAACATCACTCGTTTCACCATAAACCTCGTAACCCAGACAGTTAGATTTCTTAGGGTCTTTACTGATTAGGTCTACAATTTTCAGTGCCAAGTTCCGCACAAGAAAAAGCCCCACCTCACCAACTGGGAAGCGGGGGCAGACAGTTCCGTTTGAGAGAGAACTTTGGTCAAAAGAAGCGTGAGTAGGTCGGGCAACCAGATGCGATCGCCCGTTCCACCCAGCAGCTAGTAAGGACGCAGCACACCGCGCAGTTCCCCTGCTCGGTTGCGCGTGGTGTGGATATCGAGATAGAGATTGCCGCTTTCTAGGGCTTGCAGTTGCTCCGGCGTGAGGGTGTATTCTCCCGCAAAGCGACCACTGCGATCGCCGTTCAGCGTCACCGTTAGGGCATATTGAAACGGCCCGTTGACCGTCGGTTCGCCCCGGTGAATGTGAACCGCTGAGGTGATGTTGGGGTTGGGTGGATCGGTCGGATCAACCGTGTAGTCGCGCAGGGGGCCGGCCAGGTTGCGAAAGTCGCCCCGCACCACGAGGCGATCGCCCACTAGCACGGCTCCGGCCGCGCCCGTCGCTCGACCGACGGGAGACGCGCCCACCACCGCACCCCGGCTCAGGGTTGCCGCAAAGCGCTGGAAAGAGCGCTGGGTCATGCCCTGCGCCAGCAGCACGGTTTCCGCCTGATGCACTTCTGCCGTGAGGGTGGGGTCTGCCGGACGAATCCAGCTAGAAACGGCTTGGGCAAAAGATGGTGTAGATAGACCGACGAGAGATAGGCACGTCAAAGCACCCAGAATGAAATTAAACAGAATTCGCTTGGGATGAGTCATGGCTTTGAAGCTTTCAGTAGCGCTTGCGTTTCTACTTGCGTTTCTACTTGGGATTCTTGCTTGGGGATTCTTGCTTGGGGACTTTGCCTCGCAGAATCCTTTGTGAGATGGTGATGAAACAGTATTTGGGCACTGCGCTGCGTCTTGCATCAGGAGCGCGATCGCCCTCCCTTGCAGCACCCAGCTAATTAGCACTACGCCCAAGACCGATGGTTGGATTCATGATTTAGGCCCTCGTCCAGCAACTCGCGCCAGAAATCTGTACCCAGCCCGACAGAATTTATCAAAAGACAGGGGATAATGCTCTCTGTTCTGGGTGAGGCGATCGCCAGTATTTGAACCCATCACGACTGGTCGGGCGCTGCTCAAGCAAAGGCGCTGCTTAGATTTAGGAAGGCTGCTCATGAAAGTGCAAGATTTAAAAGGAAAAACCGTTGCGTTTGCCGGGTCAGGCGGGCTGGATAGCTGCACCATTACGCGCTGGCTGACAAATCAGGGCGTGAATGTGGTGTGCTTTACGGCCGACCTGGGGCAGCCAGATGAGGAAGATATGGATGCCGTGCGCCAGCGGATGCTGAAGGCGGGCGCGGTGGATTTTGTGCTGCTGCCTGTGCGAGAGGCGATCGCCGAAGACGGTCTGAAGGTGATCCAGTCGCAGGCCTGCTACGAAGGGCGCTATTGGAACACGACGGGCATCGCGCGGTGTTCCCTGACCAAGGCCATGATCTTAGAAATGAAGCAGCGCGGGCTGACCGTGTTTAGCCACGGCGCAACCGGACGCGGCAACGACCAGGTGCGGTTCCAGCTCATCACCAACATGCTGGCTCCAGAGTTTGAGGTCTACGCGCCCTGGCGCGACGAGAGCTTTCTGGCGCGATTTCCCGGACGCAGCGAAATGATTGACTTCTGCCAGGAAAATGGGCTGTCGGTGACGGCGACCAAAGACAAGCCCTACTCCACCGATGCCAACCTGCTGGGGCTGACGCACGAATCGGGAATGCTGGAAGCGCTGACCACGCCCGCCCAGTTCGTAAAGCCGATTATGGGCTGCTATCCGCAGGACGCGCCCGACACGCCAGAAGCGTTTACCGTGCGGTTTGAAAAAGGTCGCCCCGTCAGCATTAATGGAGAACCCGTGGATTTGGTGAATGCATTTTTGAAAACAAATGCGATCGCCGGAAAACACGGCATCGGCATCGGCACGCACTTGGTGGAAAATCGCTTCGTCGGCATCAAGTCTCGCGGCGTGTACGAAAGCCCCGGCGTGGAAACCCTGGGTACTTGCTACGCCTACCTGCTGCAACTGATCCTGGATCGGCGGGCGCGGGAATTTTACGACCAGCTTTCGCTGCTGATTGCGAAGCAAATCTATCAGGGCTACTGGTTCGATCGGGCAACGCAGATGATGCTGGCGGCGATCGCCAACACCGCCGAACTCGCCACTGGCACCATCGGCGTGTCGCTCTACAAGGGCAATATTTCGTTTGTCTCCGCCGACGACGTGCCCCACATCCTCTATTCCGAAGAAAATGCCTCAATGGAAGGCGTGGGCGACTACAACCACGGCGACTCGGAGGGACTGCTGCGGGTGTTTGGGGTCAGCGCCCGTGTGCTGGCCACCAGCGGTCAGGTCAGTCTTTAGAATATTGAAAAAATATTGAATTGTGGCGGAGCTTTAGCTGCGCCACAATTCGTATTTAGTGCTTCAGCACAATGCGATATTGGGCTTTGCCTGATTCCAGATGGGCGAGGGCTTCGTTGACCTGGCTAAAGTCAAAGACTTCGGTCACAGGTTCAACCTCGTGGCGGGCCGCAAAGTCGAGCATTTTTGCCAGCGTCGCAGGGCTGCCGAGGGGACTGCCAGACACCGACTTTTGCCCCGTAATCAGCGAAAAGGCGTAAGCCTGGATGGCGTTGGGCACCACGCCGACAAAGTGCAGCCGACCTTTGGGACGCAGCGCGGCAATGTAGGCTCCCCAGTCGAGATCCGCATTGGCGGTAGACAAAATCAGGTCGAACGAGTTGGCGGGTCCTATTCAAACGGCGCAAGAGATTCGCCCGCAGCAGTTGCAGCGTAAGCTTTAATCATGTGTGGTTGCCACCCAAGTTTCTCAATGGAATTGAAACCAAAATTGCAACAATCCCGTTTTCAGGTGATTCCGTATCGTTTGTGCCTTGTCGATCCCCAGTTGGGCGGCTAGAGTTTTAGTGAGCAATCAGTGAGCAATAACAGATTGGGCATATTGGATTGGGTATTTTGCCGGTGGATCTAGAGAAGCGCGATCGCTCGTTGATAGGATAGGCGCAAGGGCGATTGCCCTCCCATCCGTCAGATTCCACTCCGTCCCTGAACGTTAGATGCATAGGACGATCAAATTCATTGGCTGTGAATCTGTAATGGCGTTTGGGTAACTTGAAAGAAGCTGAGTCAGACGCATCGCCCTGTTTCTACCTGGAACTGCCATGAGTGCCCCCTCCTCGCATCTACATTCCACTCCGTCCCCATCGGCCAACCCACTGGATGAGGATGCTGCGGCCGTTTCGGTAGCAGTAGAAGTCCTGGCTGACGTTGCCGCTGACGGTTCCGGTGAAGGGCAGTCGGGTGGGCGATCGCAGCCACCCACCTCCCCCACTCCTACACCAGCCAGTTCAGACAGCAGACCAACCAACGCCCTGTCAGGCAGTTCCACCTCCAGCAGCGCCCTAGCTACCACCAGAGGGTCGTTCTCCTCTTTTCTCGCGCCCCTCACCCAAGACACCTTTAAGCAGGTCGTCACCGACGTTGAGCAAAAGCTGAGAGTGGTGAACCAGACCCTCTCCATGCTTGACAATCTGATGGATTCGCAGGGGTTTGATGCCATCTTGAACGAGATGCTGCATTCCATCACCCTCAAGACAGGCGAACTGCTGAATGCCGATCGCGCCACAATTTTCTTACTAGACGAAGAGAAAGACGAACTGTGGGCGATCGTCGCCGAAGACGAAAACGGCAACAATCTGGAACTGCGAATTCCCAAGCACGTTGGCATTGCAGGCGAAGTGGCCACCACCCGGCAGGTCATCAACATTCCCTACGACTTTTACGACGATCCCCGCTCCCAGGCGGCTCAGGCACTCGACAAGAAAAACCACTATCGCACCTATACGATGCTGGCGATGCCCCTGCTCAACGACGTGGGCGACTTGGTGGCTGTGGTGCAGTTGATCAACAAACTCAAGCCCAACTGTGACCCGCAGGCACAACTTGACGATCGCATCGACCTAGGTGGCTTCACAGCGCAAGACGAGCAAGTGTTTGAAGACTTTGCGCCGTCGATTCGGCTGATTCTAGAATCCTCTCGGTCATTTTACAAAGCAACCCAGCAGCAGCGGGCCGCCTCAGCGCTGATGAAGGCGACTAAATCCCTCAGCCAGAGCAGCCTAGACCTAGAAGAAACCTTAGGCCGCGTAATGGAGGAGGCCAAGGAACTGATGCAGGCCGATCGCAGCACGCTCTGGCTGTTAGACCGCGACCAGCACCAACTCTGGACCAAGTTGCCGATTAACGGTGTGCTGCAAGAACTTCGCATTCCGATGGATGCGGGTTTTGCAGGGCAGGTGGCGATGTCCGGGGAGCCAGTCCTGATTCCCTATGACCTCTACGACCACCCCAACTCTGACACTGCCAAGGAAACGGACAAGAAAACGGGCTATCGCACATGCAGCATGTTGTGTATGCCCGTTTTCAACGCAGATGGCGAATTGATCGCCGTCACTCAGCTCATTAACAAGAAAAAGCAGGGCGACCATCCTCCCTATGACCCAGCGAACTATCCCGAAGCGCCGGAGATCTGGCGGGCCAGCTTTAACCGCAATGACCAGGAGTTCATGCAGGCGTTCAACATTCAGGCGGGTGTGGCGCTGCAAAATGCTAAGCTGTTTGCCACGGTAAAGCAGCAGGAACAACTCCAGCGAGACATTCTGCGATCGCTCTCCAACAGCGTCATCTCCACCGACAAGGAGGGGCGCATTATCGCCGCCAATGAAAGCGCCCGCAAACTGCTGGGGCTGAGCGACACCGACCCCCTAGAGGGACTCCACGCCGAGGAGCTTATTAGTTTAGAGAAGGGGGATTTTTCTAAATGGTTTAAGCTGGCGCTCTCGCCGACAGACGAAAAATGCCGTCAGCAATATTACCCCGATCAAACCCTCAACGCTGTCAAAGGCATCGAGCAGCACAGCATTAACCTGTCGATTAACACGATTGCCGATGCCAGCGACCCGGAGCAGGTGTCGGGAGCGCTGGTGGTGATGGACGATATCAGCGGCGAAAAGCGGCTAAAAAGCACCATGTCGCGCTATATGTCGCAGGAAGTGGCGCAATTGTTGTTTGAGAACCCCAACGCGGCCAAGATGGGGGGCGATCGCAAGGAAGTTTCTGTCCTGTTTTCCGACATTCGCAGCTACACCACACTCACCGAGAGCATGACTGCTGAAGAGGTGGTGGAAATGCTGAACCAATATTTCGAGAGCATGGTGGATGCCGTTTTCACCTACAAAGGCACGCTGGACAAGTATATCGGCGACGCGATTATGGCAGTGTTTGGGTCGCCGCTGCCGCTGGATGATCACGAGTGGATGGCTGTGCAAACAGCGATCGAAATGCGGCACCGGCTGACCGCGTTTAACGCTGACCGAGTGGAACGCCAGAAGCCCCCAATTCGCATTGGCATTGGCATCAACTCCGACATCGTGATCAGCGGCAACATCGGCTCTAGCCGCCGTATGGAGTTCACCGCCATTGGCGACGGGGTGAACTTGGGGTCGCGCCTGGAAAGCGCTAGCAAGCAATATGGCACCGACATTATCATTAGCGAGAACACCTACAAGCCCTGTGCCGATCGCATTTGGGCGCGGGAGCTAGACTGCATTCGCGTCAAGGGCAAAACGCAGCCCGTCAGCATCTATGAACTGGTGGGACTGCGCGACGAGGTTATTCCCGACGAGAAAAAGCGGCTGATTGACCTCTATCATGAAGGACGTAGGCATTACCTAAACCGCGATTTTGTTAAAGCAATGAGCGCTTTCGCTACGCTGCTGCAAGACGTGAATAACGAGGATAAAGCCGCTAAGCTGCATCTTGACCGCTGCACCTACTGGCTGAGTCATCCGCCGAATGACGAAACCTGGCAAGACGGCGTGTGGACGATGACGGAGAAGTGAGATCTCAGAGATCAGGAATCAGGGGTCAGGGGTCAGGGATTCGGGCATTCATCTAGCACCTGAAACCTGAAACCTGAAACCTGAAACCTTAATCCTCTTCTTCTAACGGGGTCGGCAGGGTGAGGTTATAGCGCAGCGCCAGCATCCTCAGGGCAACGACGGTAGAAAATCCAGCGACGGTGGCGATCGCCACATCCACCTGCCCAGCCACCAGCAGCAGATAGACCCAGCAGCCGACAAAGGCGCAGGTCGCGTAGAGCGTGGCGGTCTTGCGAAAGACAACGGGAATCTGCACCAGCAAAATGTCGCGCAGCACGCCGCCCACCACGCCCGTCATCACACCCAGCAGCGACGCAGTAAACGGCGGCATCCGATATTCCAGCGCAAAGGCGGTGCCGGAAATGCTGAACAGCGCCAGCCCAAACGCATCCACCAGCGCAAACACGCGATAGGCGGGCGCTTTGACCGGCCGCAGCAGACGCGACCCATACACATATAGCGCCGCCAGCAGCAGCACCAGTACCGCATAGCCTTCATATCGCACCCAAAAAAACGGGCGGCGATCGAGCAAGACATCCCGCAGCGTGCCACCACCGAATGCATTCACAAAGGCGATCGCATACACGCCCACCAGATCCAGCCCTTTCTTACGAGCGGCGATCATTCCCGACAACGCCGAGGTAATCACGGCTGACGCTTCTAGCGGATACTGCACAGCGGCAAAGCGTTCGAGGTGATCGGCGATCGCATCGAGGGACATTGGGGTTATGGATTGGGGGGGTCAGGGGTTGGGCTGAGACTTGAGAAAATCCAGAAAGTCGTAGAGTTCGGTTTCGTTGAGTTCTTGGCGCGATCGCTTGCTGTAAGTGGCTTTCAGATGTTCGCGGCCGCGTTTGGCATCCCAACCCAGGCGGCGAAGTTCCACATCAGTTTCGGCGAGGATGTCGGAAAAGTCGATGGTCGCTGGAGCCGGGTCGGGTGATGCAGGTTCGGGGGCAGGTGAAGAAGTAGTGGATTTTTTGCGAGAGGGCTTGGCGCTGATCTGCGAGGCAGGCTTGGTGATTTTGGACAAATCGACGGGTTCCGAATCGTCGGGAGCGCCCTCGTCAAAGGCAGAAATGTGGGTGTAGAAATCGGCCACGACGGGGCTGGCATCTAGCTCGTCTTCGGGTGGCAGCGGCGGGTCAGTGGGGTCGGGTCTGTCCCAGTCGCTCTCGGTAGGCAGGGTCGCTGCTTCGGTTGCAAGGTCGCTGGCTGGGGCGATCGGCGGCAGGGTAGAAACAGCACCGTCTACAGGTAAACCAGCATCAGGCAAACTGTCGCTAGGTAAAACGCTCGGTGAGCTGTTCCAGGCTACATCCGTCGGTGCAGGCGAAGGGGCGATCGCTTCAGGCCTGTGCCCACCCACTTGCCCGATTACTGGCCCTGCCGCCTGAACCGGAGCCGCTCCAGTATTTATGCCGAATCCGTGCAGCCCCAATGCCTGGAGCGATCGCTCCCGGGCCCGGTCTTCTGCCTCTTCGATATTGGCGCTTTCGGCTAGCCCCGTCGCCAGCGTCAGCCCGCCCATCACCACGCTGACCCGCACCACATAGCGACCATTTTGCACGGTCAGCAGGTCAGCAATCAGGCTGGCAGCAGGATACGCCGCCCGAAACTGAGCCAGCAGCGCGGGCAAGTTGCTAGAGGCATTCCCAGATAAATCTCCGGCAGAGCTAGCAGAAAAAGGCGGCATGAGCATCAAACCGAGGGAACGACAAACAAATAATTAGGAAGGATCAAATCGTTTTGATCTCAGGGTTGATTGAACCGTGAACCAGAGGGTTTTGACAACCCAGCAGCAGCATCTGGGTTCATCCCTGAAATTTTCTGAAACGGAGATTTGGGTTTAAATTCGATATGCTGTGAAGGATACGGTTCGTCTAGTAGTCTGCGCCCCACTGCTGCCTTTTTGCAAAGACGATTGCAGAGATTATTATTGTTTGCCTTGCTGTTTGCCTAGAGATTGCCGCCATGCTAGATAGACTGCTCGACTTGTCTCCCAACCTGGGCATAGACACGTTCCTTCTGCTGACGGTGCTGGTGGCCCTCGAAACGCTGCTGTCTGCGGACAATGCGATCGCGCTGGCGGCCATTGCCCAAGGACTCGACGGCAAAAAAATGCAGCGAGAGGCGCTGAATTTTGGGCTACTCGTCGCGTTTATTTTTCGGGTCATCCTGATTCTGACGGCAACCTGGGTCATTCGGTTTTGGCAGTTTGAACTCGCGGGTGCGCTCTATTTGCTCTGGCTGGTATTCAAATACTTCACGTCCGATGAAACAGAGGATGGCGAGCATCACCACCACGGACCGCGCTTTACGTCGCTCTGGCAGGCGATTCCGATGATCGCGATTACGGATCTGGCGTTTTCGCTGGATAGCGTGACCACGGCGATCGCCCTGTCTCAAGAAGTGTGGCTGGTGCTGACGGGCGGGCTGATCGGCATCATCACGCTGCGGCTGCTGGCGGGGCTGTTTATCCGCTGGCTGGATGAATATACGCATCTGGAAGACGCAGGCTACATTACCGTCGGGCTGGTGGGGCTGCGCCTGCTGATCAAGGTGTTTAACGATAGCTTGGTACCGCCGCAGTGGGTGATGATTTCGGTGATCGCGCTGCTGTTTGTGTGGGGCTTTTCGGAGCGCAAACCAGAGGCGATCGCCGCTGAGGGCAGCGCTGAAACCCTCGTCGAGGCTCATGGCAAATCAGACGCGCCTGCGTTAGAGGTGCCGTCCGGCTCCAAGCCAGAAGCCGACGAGCGCGAAGCGCAGGAAGTGTCTGCGGATTGAGCCAGCGCCTTATGGATACTCTGTTGTCTTCGAGTCCACAAAGTGAGGGGGCGATCGCCCGCCCACACTGTCCCGAATTGCTGGCTCCGGCAGGAAACTGGGAGTGCGCCCGCGCTGCGGTAGAAAACGGAGCCGACGCGATTTATTTTGGGCTGGAGCGATTTAATGCACGGATGCGGGCGCAAAACTTTACCGAAGCAGATTTGCCCGATCTGATGGCATTTTTGCATCGGCGCGGCGTGAAAGGCTACGTTACGCTAAATACGCTGGTTTTTCCGGCAGAACTGGTGGAAGCCGAGCAGTATGTGCGGACGATGATCGCGGCGGGTGTGGATGCAGCGATCGTCCAGGATGTGGGCATTTGCCGCCTGATTCGCCATCTTTCGCCCGATTTTCCGATCCATGCCTCTACGCAAATGACCGTCACCAGCGCCGCTGGGGTCGAGTTTGCCCAGGCGCTGGGCTGCAACTTGGTGGTGCTGGCCCGCGAATGTTCTCTCAAGGACATCCGAAAGATTCAGCAGCAACTGGCCGATTCCCGTCGAGATTGCTTCGCGAATCGCGCTGTGGCTATGCCGCTGGAGGTTTTCGTTCATGGGGCGCTGTGTGTCGCCTACTCTGGGCAATGCCTGACGAGCGAATCCCTCGGCGGCCGCTCTGCCAACCGGGGCGAGTGCGCCCAGGCCTGCCGGATGCCCTACGACCTAATCGCCGACGGGCAAAAAGTCGATCTGGGCGATCGCCAATACTTGCTCAGTCCGCAAGATCTCTCCGGCCTCGACGTATTGCCTGATCTGGTCAAAACGGGTGTTGCCTGCCTGAAAATCGAAGGCCGCCTAAAGTCGCCAGAATACGTCGCCAATGTCACCCGCGTTTATCGCAACGCGCTCGATCGAGTCTGGCAGCAGATGCCAGAGTGCCCCACCGCCCCACCGCCCCACCGCCCCAACCCTCCCCAGGATCGCTACAACCTCGAAATGGCCTTCTCCCGCGGCCTCCACACGGGCTGGTTTCGCGGCATTAATAATCAAGAACTTGTTCACGCCCGATTTGGCAAAAAGCGCGGCGTGTATCTCGGTGAAGTGACGCGCATTCGCAACGAGCGGGTGGCGATCGCGCTCCAGGCTCCGCTGAAACCGGGCGACGGTGTCGTGTTTGACAACGGGCATCCAGCAGAACAAGAGGAAGGCGGACGGGTCTACTCGGTCGAAATCCAGGGTACAGAGGCAATTCTGACCTTTGGGCATGGCGCAATAGACTGGCGGCGGGTGCGCGTGGGCGATCGCCTCTGGAAAACCAGCGACCCGGAACTGGATCGACAACTCCGCCAGAGCTATACAGGCGACACACCCAAATTTCAACGCCCCATCTCAATCGAGGTGCATGGCGACGTGGGGCAACCGCTCGTGGCGATCGCCCGCGACGAGCAGGGCCACATCGCCCAGGTAGAATCGGACATTCCGCTGGCGATCGCCCAGACCCAACCCCTCACCACCGAGCGGCTGCGGGCCCAACTCGGACGACTCGGCAACACGCCCTTTCGCCTCGATTCGCTGCAAAACCGCCTCAGCGACTCCCTCATGCTGCCCATCAGCGAACTCAACCGCCTACGTCGCAAACTGGTCACCCAGATCGAAGCCCAGCGCACCCAGCCCAAACCCTGGCACCTAAACCCAGCCGCCACCCTCCAAACCCTCCTCCCCCATACCCCCACACCCCCACACCCCCCCTCTTCCACACCCCACCTCATCGCCCTCACCCGCACCCTCCCCCAACTCCAAGCCGCCCTTGATACCGGACTCCACACGCTCTACTGCGAGTTTGAAGACCCGCGCAAATACCGCGATGCTGTGGAATTGGTTCGGAGTCGCGCCGATTCTGAGTCGCTGGAAATCTTCGTTGCGCCGCCTCGCATCACCAAACCGGGCGAAACCTGGATCTTGCAACAGGTACGCGCCTCCCAAGCAGACGGCTATCTGGTGAGAAACTACGACCACCTCCAGTTCTTTGCCGACCAGCGCTGCATTGGCGACTTCTCGCTAAACGTGGCAAATGCGCTCTCCGCCGACTACTTCCGCCAAGCGGGGCTGGAGCGGCTGACGGCCTCCTATGACCTCAACCTCTATCAGCTTGAAGGGCTATTGACCACTTGCCCACCCGCTTGGTTCGAGATCACGATTCATCAACACATGCCCATGTTTCATATGGAACACTGTGTCTTTTGCGCGTTTCTGTCAAACGGAACCGACTACACGAACTGCGGCCGTCCCTGTGAAAAGCATGAGGTCAAGTTGCGCGATCGCACGGGCACAGAACACATCTTGCAAGCCGACGCAGGCTGCCGCAATACTGTCTTCAATGGCACCGCCCAAACTGGCGCAGAAGCGGTTCAGCGACTCATGCAGCTTGGGGTGCAGCAGTTTCGTCTGGAATTTCTCGATGAAACGCCCGTCCAGGTATCACAGACCATCCAGCGCTATCGGGCGCTACTGGCAGGAACCCTGAGCGGAACCGCGCTGTGGAAAGATCTCAAGCTGCAAAATCAGCTCGGCGTGACGCGGGGAACCCTCAGTCCTTAACAAATTTCCTAAACCAATCCTCTTGAATTCACGATAGGGCTTACGCAGTTGGACTATTTCTCGCGGGCTGCACCCGCGAGAAATAGTCCAAAATCCAAAAAATTCATCGCAGGTGCGTAAGTCCTGCACGAGTTGGTTTGTGAATTTTTGATGAAATCATGCCGCTCTTCAAAAAAGAAGGCATAAATCTTGATCGGGCATAAAAAAAACCTGGATCAACTCCCTTAGGATTCCTTCATCTTGCGTCAATTTCCCGTATAGTTTTGACAGGGTTTCCAAGCTGAGACATCAGGCGCTTGTGCCTTCTGGTCAATCTCCGGGTAACCTGATTGAGGAACCGCGACCAGCAGCATACGCCCCCCTTGCTCGCTGTCACGACTTCCGGGTCTACCCTAGTTGTGAAAGTAGTGTGTAGTGGTTTGGAGTGATATGGTGAAACGTTGCATGATGAGACGTTGCATGGTGAGCCGTTGCATTGTAGGCCGCAGTATGGAATACGGTCGCTCCTCCCTTCCCCTTAGGACTTCTCTACAGATGCGCTTTTGACTCTGGTAAACCGTTGGCCGTTAGTTGACCACTAGAAGATGCGGTTCAACGCGATAGGCGGACTAGCACCCGCTTGTGAGGATAAAGCGCACTCTTCAGGTGCTTTTACCAAGAGCAAAATATTTGGACTTTTTGGGTCAATCATTCAATCTGCTCATCGTTTGCATTTCCACTTGAGCTGACCCGATATGTCCTATTGCAGTTGTCCCTGCTCAGGGTGATTTGGAGTCTTTAGATTTGGGTTTCTCGCAGGTTCTCATGCTTCCATTTTTGCCAGTCTTTCCTCTTGCTCAAGCCACCCCGGCCGAAGTCTATATTCCGACCCCCCCGCCGCCGACACCCCGGCTCAGCCATGTCATTGAGGCTCAGGAGGTGCGTCCACTACCGGGGCAGCTTGACTCAGTGCCAGTCTTTAATAGCAACAGTCCAGAGCTGGTGCAGCAGGAGGGTATTTTGCTATCTACCTTTCCGCCGCAGGGGATGCGCGTTCCCTCTGCTCATCTGAATTACGCCTTTGAAGGGCGCTTTGATGTGTTCGCCCATCATATTGCCAAGGGGCGCACGCCTACAGATGTGCGGACGCTCTACATTGGGCTTTTGGCCTACAATCCATCCGATCGCCCGGTGACGATTCAGGTTCACCAGTCTGCAAGCTATCTGAGCCAGGAGGCCCCCTTCTACGATCTGCCGTCCTATGTGGCAAATGCTGGGCCGACGGTGTTTGCGGGACCGGGTAGCCGCACAATGGGCGACATTTTGCGGGGGCTGAGTCAGGCGATTTTGCCAGAGCGGATTACGATTCCGCCCAGATATGTGCAATTGTTGCTGAATGAACCGATTCCGCTGCGGAGTTTGCAGTCTTACCGCAATCGTGAGCCATTGCCCATTGTCGATCCAGAAGACATGGGGCTGGATGCAGCAGAGGCGGCAGATGTTGTGCAAAATGGCGGGGCAGGAGCGGCGCGCCCACCTGCACCCCGCAATGCTAACTTACCTATCAATGGGCGATCGGCGCTGCTGCATTTGTCTAGCGATGGCCCTGTGCATTTGGCCAGTTTGGGGATGTTTGCTCGGGTGAATGGCAATGGCACGGAGCGATCGCCCCGCATGGAGGAGTGGTTGACGCTGTTGCAGCAGGGCGATGTAGCCGGGCCGCGCGATCGCATCCCAACACCACCAAATGCTCGTCAAATCGGGCGGTTCTATTACAGTCGGGTGGCTGGCGTGTCGCAAGGCTCCCGTTGGGATGCGGTGCTGACGGATGGCGATGGGATTGATCATTTGACAATTCCCCCGCAGGGTGGCGCGATTTCCTACGCCATTAGCACTGTTGATCGGCACACTCTAGGCACTGGGCAGATTCAGAGTGCGCCGATGCTGGTTCGCTATCCAGACACGGCTTATCGAGGCCACGGCAACTATGGGGTGCGCTATAACCTGACGCTGCCGTTGTATAACAACACCAATCAAGAGCAAACGGTGGCGCTGTTGTTCCAAACGCCGATGAAAGATGAGTCTTTGGGGGGTCAGGCGTTGCGGTTCCTGAACCCGCCCGATCGTCGTATCTTTTTCCGGGGAACGCTGCGGCTGCGATATGTCAACGATTGGGGTGTGACCCAGACCCGCTATGTGCATGTGGTGCAGCGGCGGGGGCAGCAGGGCGAGCCACTGTTGACGTTAAATCTAAGACGGGGCGATCGCCGTCAAGTGCAGGTTGAGTTGCTCTATCCACCCGATGCCACACCCCCTCAAGCGCTTACGATTCAAACGCTGGCACCAGGTCAAGTTCCCCGGACTGAACCGCAAGAAGGCAGCACAACCGTCATGCTGGAAGCATCGCCGCAGCCATAGGTAGGCTTGCGGAGCGAGAATCGCACCTCCAGCCCTGATTGACTGACAAAACCTGGACACCAGGCGGTTGAAACCGCTGCTATATCAACAAAGTCGGCCTTCGCCGACTCTCGACCCTGACCCAAAACCCGCGTAGGCGGGTTTCGCCTCTGTAGGCGCGGCTTCCAGCCGCCAGCGGTAGATGTTTTGTTAGTCAACGAGCCTCCAGCCTCTAAATTCCATGGCTCTTGCCAATCACCCAGTGCCGCCGGAAGAAGCGTGACAGGCTAGACTCTTGCAGCGACAGGCAGATGGGTCGGCCGTGGGGGCAGGTGCGTGGGTGGCGGGTGTGTTGCCAGCGGTCGAGCAGGGTTTGCATTTCGGGCAGGGTTAGCGGCGTGCCGTTGCGAATTGCTGTGCGGCAGGCGATCGCCACCAGGGCTGTCTCCAAATCGCCGCCCAGACTTAGCTCCAGCAGGGCCGCTGCACAATCCTCTCGCTGCGCCAGCGCGGCCGGTGCTGTGCGAACGGCCCACAGCGCTTCCCCAAAGGGTTCCACCGTCAGCCCAATGCGGGCGAGTTGTTCGACTTGGGCGGTTGAGAGGTTGGGCAAGAGTGCGGGCGGGTCGAGTGGTGTAACCGTCCAGCGATCGCACAGTTCCTCATATAGCACCCGCTCATGGGCAATGTGCTGCTCAATCAGCCAGATTCCGGCGGGATGCTCTGCCAAGATGTACATATTGTGAACTTGGGCAATCGCCCGCAGTGGGGAGGGCGTAGGGGCGAGCGGCGGCGCAGGCGCGGGAGATTCCTCGTCCAGCGATTGATTTGGTTTGCCTAGTTTATCTGGCGTGTAGCGACCGCCTGATTCGGCGGCCCGCAGCAGTTGACCCACGCGCTGGCTGTGGGCGGTGTCGCTGAGGGCGGTGGCATGAAGGCTGAGAGCATGGGCGATCGCCTCCTGCACCTGCGTTTGCAGCCCAGCCAGTTCCTTCAGATAAATTTCGGCTTTGGCTGGGTGGCGATTCCAGTCAATCTGCTGCGGCGGCAGGCGCAAGTGCAAGAAGCAAACTGGATGGCGATCGCGCGGTAGCGTGCGGCGAAACGTACCCAAAATCGTCTGTTCTAGCTCTGGAATGTGGACAACCCGCCCATTCACCGCCACCTTTACCCAGTCGGGGCGGCGACGATGGCAGCGGTCGGGCAGACCCAGCAAGACGGAAGACCGCGAGGAATGAGACGTTTCTGCGGCTCCAACACGCTCACAGGTTTCCAACTCAAGCTCCACCAAATCCCCCGGCTGCACATCGCGCAAGATTTGTGGCAAGACCTGTCGCGCTGTCTGGCTAGCCCACAGGCTAAACCAGGGGCGATCGCCCTGCTGCACCACCCACGTCACCTGCGGATGACACAGCGCCAGATGATACACCATCTGCTGAATAGCGCGGAGTTGCTGCGCCATCGGCGGTAGACCTTCGCGGCGAGGCAGCCAGTTGCCAAACAGATGCGACACCGTGACCACCGTACCAGGGGCGATCGCCACTGTGGTTTCCGACATGGGGCTGCCTTGGGAGTCATAGCGCACCCACCAACCCTCTGTCGAATCTGCTCGACGGCTGCCAATTTCTAAATCGGCTAATTGCGCCAAGCTATGCAGTGCCTCGCCCCGAAAGCCCAGGCTGCGAATGTTCCACAAGTCTTCGCTGGCGCGAATTTTGCTGGTGCTGTGGGGCGCAGCCGCTCGGCGCAAATCAGTGTGGCTCATGCCGCTGCCATTGTCTGCCACACGCAGCGACCATCGATCGGGCCACACAGCAATGCTAAGGTGAGTTGCGCCCGCATCCAGCGCGTTTTCCGCCAGTTCTCGCACGACTGCCCCCAGCGAGTCGATCACCTCGCCCGCCGCAATCAGATTCACGACTGCTTCTGAAAGGGGCTGGATGGATTGCATCATCCGGTTTGCCAAGTTTTGCTGAGTTAGGACAGAACCCCTAACATTCTGCCTAATTTTGCAATTCGCTGATCAACGCAGACGCTTCGATTCACCC